>JBIKPD010000018.1:0-26359 GCA_044357665.1 Roseateles sp.
GCGCGACGGCTGCGGCTTTCCCGGGATGAAGATTCTGCAGTTCGGTTTTGGTGCCGACGGCCAGCATGAATTCCTGCCGCATATGTGGCCGCGCCGCTGCGTGGCCTATACCGGCACCCATGACAATGACACGGTGCAGGGCTGGTGGCAGCATGCGAACGAACGTGAACGGACTTTTGCCGGCTCCTACCTGGCTTGTGGCGATGCCGATGTGCATTGGGCAATGATCCGCGCCTGCTGCAATTCGGTGGCAAATCTGGCGGTTTTTCCGCTCCAGGATGTGCTTGGCCTGGGCAGCAGCCACCGGATGAACATCCCCGGCGTGCTCGGCGGCAACTGGGGCTGGCGCTTTACTTGGGCCATGCTCGGCAAAGACGCCAGCCGGGTACTCGGCCTGATCACGGCGGCCAGTGGACGCGGCCCGATCGAACTGCTGCATCTGCCGGGCTGATCAAGCGCGGTCGCCCGGTTATCCTCGCCGGTATCGAAAGTACCCTGCGATGAACATTACCGAAATTTTTCTGATCGCGATGCTGATCATCCTGACTGCGCCCTATCTGGTGTGGCGCTTGTTCAAGCTGGATTACTTCGCGCCGCTGGTGGTGGTGCAGATCCTGACTGGCATCCTGCTCGGCCCGGGTGTGCTGGGCGCGGCTTTTCCTGGCTATTACAACTTTGTCTTCAATCCGGCGGTGATCCAGTCACTCAACGGCATTGCCTGGTGGGCGGTGATGTTGTTCGTCTGGATCGCCGGCATCGAACTCGACTTGAAAGCCGCCTGGACCCACAAACGCGAAAGTTCGGTGGCGGCCGGCCTGGCATTGGGCATGCCGCTGTTGTTCGGCTGCATTGCCGCTGCCGCCATGCTGGTGATGCCAGGCTGGATCGGCCCGAAGGCCTTGACCTGGCAATTCATTGCCGGTGTCGGCATGTCCTGCGCGGTAACTGCCCTGCCGATCCTGATTTTGCTGATGGAAAAGCTCGAGATCCTGCGCACGCCGCTGGGTCAGCGCATCCTGCGCTATGCCAGCGTGGACGACATCGCGATCTGGGGCGTGCTTGCCGTGATCCTGATGGACTGGGAGCGCATGGGTCGCCAAATCGGTTTCGTCATCGCTTTCATCGTGATCGGCGCGCTGTTCCGCCGCTTGATGACCCGGCTTTCACAAAGCGACCGTTGGTATGTCGGCCTGATCTGGCTGGCGGCTTGCGGTTTCGGTGCCGATTGGTCAGGGCTGCATTTCATGGTCGGCGCCTTCCTGGCCGGCGCGGTGATCGATTCGGACTGGTTCGATCAGCAGCAGCTCGATTCGCTGCGTCACCATGTGCTGCTGGTGATCATGCCGGTGTTCTTCCTCAGCACCGGGCTGCGCACCAACTGGGGCGTCGGTGGCACGGCGGTCTTCATCGCAGCGGCCTGGTTGCTGCTGGCCTCGGTCAGCGGCAAGCTGATCGGTGTGCATCTGGCCGGCCGGGCGCTGCGCTGGCAGCCGGGCGAAGCCTCCGTGATCGGCTGGCTGCTGCAGACCAAGGCCCTGATCATGATCATCTTCGCGAACATCCTGCTCGACAAACAGATCATCACCAACGAGACCTTCACCGCCTTGCTGTTGATGGCCGTGGCCAGCACGATGCTGACCATTCCGGTCGTCACGCCAAAGCTCAAGCGCATGGCGGGCCTGCTGAGCCGCAGTCATTGACCTATTCGATGTGCGTAGTTCAATGGGCCGGCCTGACCTGGGTCAGCTTGCGCGACAGCACTTCGCGGGCGGTCTTGTAGCCGATCTCATAGAGTTCCTGACGCATCTCTACGGGTAAGGCAAAGTCGACTGCCGAGACATCGCCGGTGTCGATCACGACCGTGTTGTGCCAATGCTGGGCCTGGACATATTCGCGTGAAACCGCGTTCATGAAGGTCTGCACCAGCAACTGGATATAGGTGAACAGCGGCAGGAAGGACCTGGCTTTGACGCTGCTGCGGCGCACATGGCCGCGCAGCCGGAAACAAACGACCGGCGTTCCCTCGCCCGACCAGTCGCGGTGCAGGGCATCTTCGGCCAGGATCACCCCATCGGTCATGATGTGGTTTTCATGTGTCTTGAACGAGAACAGCAAGGGGATCGACATCGAGTAACGAACTGCCTGCGAGACTTTCAGGTCGGGGCTGGTCTGGCGGTTGAAGAGCACCGGTCCGCCGCCGTCGATGTCGGTCGCCAGCACATGCAGATCCATACCCATATCGGCAAAGCGCCGTCCTTCCAGCAAATCGTCGATCCATTGCTCGAAACGGTCGCCGTTGCAGAGTCCGCCGGTGCGCAACAGCGACAGCAGCGAATAACCGCGGAACTGGCGGTAATCGGTTCTGAGCGACAAGTCGAGCATGCGCTTGTTGTCCCAGCCCGCCGCTGCCAGCGCCGCCACCACGCTGCCCCCCGAGACCCCGACGATATGGCGGTAGACCAGCTGCATATCCTCCAGCGCATGCAGGATGCCGACATGGCAGGGCAGGCGTGTTCCTCCACCGGAGAGGATGGGCACGATTTCATGGGTGGGTGGGTGGTGCAAGCTCATTTGAAAGAACCGGAATGACCGCAGTCAGGCTGTTTCAAGCTATCGGACTGCAGGCCTTGATTGTGATCCCGCGGCCTGTCGGCGTCGAGCCTCGCCCCCCTGTTTCGCCAGCCGCCTCCGGCCTGTGCGACCATCGGTGACCCACAGCCCTTCACAAGCAATGGAACTCAGACAACTCCGCTATTTCGTCCGTACGGTTGAACTCGGCAGCATGGGCCGGGCGGCGGCCGATCTTGGCGTGGTGACATCGGCGCTGAGCCAGCAAATCAGCCGACTCGAGGGCGAGCTCAGCGCCCGCTTGCTGCAACGCACGACCACCGGCGTGATACCGACTGATGCCGGCATGGCCTTCTGGCGTCAGGCTCAGCTCGCTTTGCGCCATGTCGACGAAGCGGCGCGTTCGGCCCAGCATGCGCGCTTGTCCGGCCATGTCAGCATTGGCCTGGCGCCGTCGACCGCCTCGGTGCTGGCCTTGCCCTTGATGGCTGCGTTGCGCTTGCGCTATCCCGACATCCGCATCCATTTGGTCGAGAGCTTGTCGGGCAACCTCGCCGCGATGCTCAATGCCAGGCAGCTTGACCTGGCGGTGCTGTTTGAGACCGAAGGTGCCAAGCGCTTGAGCGTGACGCCGCTGCTCGACGAGAGCCTGTTCCTCATCGGCTCGCCTGACCTGGCCGGCATGCCGCGCGGCAAGCAGGTCAGGCTCAAGGCGATCGGTGCGCTGCCCTTGATCATGCCCAGCGGCAGCCATGGGCTGCGGGCGATCGTGGCGACTGCCTTCGCACAGGCGGGCTGCGAGCCCAATATCGTCGCCGACATCGACGGCCTGGCGATCCTGATGGATGCGGTGCGGGCCGGACTGGCCGCGACGATACAGCCGGGCGCAGCGAGTTCACGCCTGCCCGCCGATGCGCTCAGGCTGGTGCGGGTGACTGACGCCGGCGTGCGTCGGCGCAACCTGCTTGCCAGCCTGTCGGACGATGAGTTGTCGCCGGCGGCGCTGGCCGCAAGAGTCGTGCTGGGCGATGTGGTTCGAAGGCTGGTGGCCGAATCGCAATGGGTCGGGGCAAGTCTTCTCAAAGCCTGAAGACGCCTTGCCTGCCAGGCCTCTAGCCGGATGGCCGCACAGCCAGTACATTGCGGGTCCCAATCAGGAGAGATGCATGGTCGACGTTTTGGTCATCGGTGGCGGCAATGCAGCGCTTTGCGCGGCGCTGATGGCGCGCGAAGCCGGCGCTTCGGTGTTGCTGCTCGAAGCTTCGCCACGCGAGTGGCGCGGTGGCAATTCGACCCACACGCGCAATCTGCGCTGCATGCATGATGCGCCGCAGGGCACGCTGGTCGATGCCTACCCCGAGGAAGAGTTCTGGCAGGACCTGCTCAAGGTCACCGGCGGCATTACCGACGAGAAGCTGGCCAGGCTGGTGATTCGGGCCTCATCGACCTGCCGTCCTTGGATGGAAAAGCATGGCGTGCGCTTCCAGCCCTCGTTGTCGGGCGCCCTGCATACGGCGCGCACCAATGCCTTTTTCATGGGTGGCGGCAAGGCCTTGATGAATGCCTATTACCGCAGCGCAGAAAAGCTTGGCGTGCAGATCCGCTACGACACTGCGGTCGACCGGCTTGAGCTCGACGACGGCCGCTTCGTCGCGGCCTATGCCGGGGCCGAGCGGATCGAGGCGCGCGCCTGCGTGATGGCCGCCGGCGGTTTCGAGTCGAACATCGACTGGCTGCGCGAAGCCTGGGGACAAAACGAGCTGGGCGAATATCCGGCTGACAATTTCCTCATCCGGGGCACCCGCTTCAACCAGGGCGTTCTGCTCAAGTCGATGATCGAAGCCGGTGCCGACAGCATCGGCGACCCGACCCAAGCGCATATGGTCGCGATCGACGCGCGTGCGCCGCTCTATGACGGCGGCATCTGCACCCGCATTGACTGCGTCTCGCTCGGCGTGGTGGTGAACAGCGCAGCAAAACGCTTCTATGACGAAGGCGAGGATTTCTGGCCCAAGCGCTATGCGATCTGGGGCCGTCTGGTGGCCCAGCAAGCCGGGCAGGTGGCTTATTCGATCATCGACGCCAAGGCGATCGGCCGCTTCATGCCGCCGGTATTTCCTGGCACCAAGGCCGATTCGCTGGAAGAGTTGGCCGGCAAACTCGGCCTCGACCAGGCAGTCTTCATGCAAACGCTGCAGGACTACAACAGCGCTTGCCAGGTCGGGCATTTCGACCATACCGCGCTCGATGATTGCCATACCGCGGGCCTGGCACCGGCCAAGACCCATTGGGCCAGGCCGCTCGATACCGCGCCTTATTACGGCTATGCCTTGCAGCCTGGCGTGACCTTCACCTATCTGGGGCTCAAGGTCGATGAGACTGCGGCCGTCAGATTTGGCGGTCATCCCAGCGATAACCTTTTTGTCGCCGGCGAGATGATGGCCGGCAATGTGCTCGGCAAGGGCTATACCGCCGGCGTCGGCATGTCGATCGGCACCGCTTTCGGCCGCATCGCCGGCAGCCAGGCCGCCGCCGCCGTCTTCAAGAAAATGGAAAAATATGCAGCAGCTTGATGCCCTGGTACGCGAGGCGACCGAACTTGGCACACCTGCCGCAAGCCAAAACCGGGTGATTCCGATCAAAGCCCTCAGCGCGGCTGAGGCCGAGGTCGACCGGGTCATGACGATCTGCAATTCATGCCGCTACTGCGAAGGTTTTTGCGCGGTCTTTCCGGCCATGACCAGGCGACTGGAGTTCGGCAAGGCCGACATCAATTACCTCGCCAACCTGTGCCATAACTGCGGCGCCTGTCTGCATGCCTGCCAATATGCAACGCCGCATGAATTTGCCATCAATGTGCCGCAGGCGATGGCCAAGGTCAGGCTCGAAACCTATATTGACTATGCCTGGCCGCCGGCATTGGGTGCGCTCTACAAGCGCAATGGTCTGACCCTGGCGCTGGCTTTGACGGCGGCATTGACGCTGTTTCTGGTGCTGGCGGCAGCGCGGCAGGGCTCGCTGCTGCAAACCCCGGTGGGTGGCAACTTCTATTCGGTCTTTCCGCACAACCTGATGGTCAGCCTGTTTGCGCCGATCTTCCTGTTCGCGCTGCTGGCGCTGGGCCTGGGCCTGCGCCGCTTCTGGCAGGATGTGTCGCCGGGCGCGGCTTCGGTGGCAGCCGTCGGTGACGCGGCTGACAAAGCGCTGCGCTTGAAGTTTCTCGATGGTGGCCATGGTCAGGGCTGCAACGAGGCCGATGATGCTTTCACGCTGGCAAGACGGCGTTTTCACCATTTCACCTTCTACGGTTTCATGCTCTGTTTCGCAGCGACCAGCGTGGCCACCTTGTTCCATTACCTGCTCGGCTGGGAAGCGCCTTATGACTATGCCAGCCTGCCCAAGATTCTGGGCCTGACCGGCGGTATTTCACTGGTGATCGGCACGATCGGCCTGCTGCGGCTGAACTTGCAGCGCCATGCAATGCATGGCGACGCCGCGCAACAACCGATGGACCGTGGCTTCATCGTCTTGCTGCTGCTGACGGCATTGACCGGTCTGGCATTGCTGCCGGCGCGCGACAGCGCTGCCTTGACCTTGACGCTATGCCTGCATCTGGGTGCGGTGATGGCATTGTTTGCCACCATGCCCTATGGCAAGTTCGCCCATGGCCTGTTCAGAACTGCGGCGTTGTTGAAATGGGCGATCGAAAAACGCCAGCCGAGCAATCTGCAACTGGGTGACGACTAAACTGGGCATTTGGACGCGTGAGCTGAACCTGTTCTTCAATGCAATGATTTCGGGAAATTCCATGAACAAGAATAAATTCATCCAATGGGCCGCCTGCCTCTCTCTGCTGGGCGCCTTGGCGCCGGTGCAGGCCCAGGAGTTGCCGAAAAAGACCATCAATATGGTCGTCGGCTTTGCGCCTGGCGGTGCGGCTGATGCGGCAGCTCGCATCATTGCCAAGAAGCTGCAGGAGAACATCGGCCAGAACGTGGTGGTCGACAACCGCGGCGGCGCGGGAGGCAATATCGCGCATCAGTACATGGCCAATGCCGATGTCGATGGCTCGACGATCCTACTGGGCTCGATCGGACCTTTGGCGATTGCGCCGCATCTGATGAAGCTGGGCTACAACCCATTGAAGGATCTGGCGCCGCTGACGATGGGCGTGATCTTCCCCAATGTGCTGGTTGTGCATCAGGGTGTGGGCGTGAAGAACCTGGCTGAATATATCGCCAAGGCCAAGTCCAAACCGGGCTCGCTTGACTTTGCCTCGACCGGTGCTGGTTCGGCTTCGCATCTGGCGGGCGAGTTGCTGAATCAGCGTGCTGGCATCGAGGTCGTGCATATTCCCTACAAGGGTGGCGCACCAGCGCTGCAGGACATGCTCGGCGGGCGCGTTTCGTCCTATTTCGCCGCGCCGCCGACCGCAGCACCGCATATCGCCACCGGCAAGCTGGTGCCGATTGCCACCACCGGCCTGACCCGTTCGTCGTTCATGCCGAATGTGCCGACCGTCGCCGAGTCGGGCTATCCAGGCTTCAACGCCGTCAACTGGTATGCCTTTGTCGCGCCGGGCAAGACGCCTGTGGCGATTCTGGAACGCTGGAACAAGGAATTGGTGAAGGTGCTGAATTCACCCGATGTGAAGGCCGACCTCGACAAGCATGGCTTGACGCCGACGCCCGGCAGCCGCGATGAATTGGCCAAGTACATCGAGAGTGAATACAAGTCCTGGGGCCAGTTGGTCAAGGAACGCAAGATCCAGGCCGATTGACCGGTTCTGTCAGCAGCTTATTCGATGGCCAGGATCAGGGCGGACCTGGCCGGCAAAACCAACTGCGACCCCAGCGAATGCCGCTCGCCGCTGAGCACGTCGACGCCAACTGACTGCGGCCTGAGCATTTCGGCGAAGCGCCGGGTGTCGAGTGGCATCGGCATCTGGTTCTTGTTCAGCACCACCATCAATTTCTCTTTTTCCGTGTAGCGGAAATAGACATAGCAGCCGTCCAGCGGGGCGTAATGCATCAACCGGCCTTGATGCACGACGGTTGCGGTCTTGCGCCAGTTCAGCAAGCGGCGCAAATAGTCCTGTGCATCGCGCTGCGGTGCGCTCAGGCCCTGGCCGGTGAAGGCATTGATGCGATCGTCGGGCCAGCCGCCGGGAAAATCGGCGCGGACCTGACCGTCTTCGCGTTGCAAGGGGCTGGTCATCAGGATTTCGCTGCCGTAAAAAATCTGTGGTGTGCGCTTGGTGGTGGCAATGAAGGCCATCGCCATGCGGTTCAAGGCCGGGTCTTCGCCCAGCGCTGAAAAAATCCGGTTGGTGTCGTGGTTGCCCTCGAACAGCAGCAATTGCGCCGGGTCGGGGTACTGGACATCGTTGATCATGGCGTCGTAGAGACGGCCCAGTCCCACGCCGAAGCCCTGGCCCTCGGCCTCGGTCAGCGCATCGCGCAAGACACCGTGCAGCGGGAAGTCCATCATCGCAGGCAGATGCGAGACATAACCGTCATGATTGCGCTTGCCGCGTAGCCAGTAGGCGACCAGCGCAGGGTTGTTGTTCATCTCCTCGCCGACCATGTTCAGGCGCGGATATTCGTCCATCAAGGCCTTGGACCAGTTGGCCAGAAAGGCCTTGTCCGAATAGGGGTAGGTGTCGACGCGCAAGCCGCTCAGGCCGGCATATTCGATCCACCAGATCGCGTTCTGGACCAGGTAGGTGGCGACCTTGTGATTGCGCTGGTTCAGATCCGGCATCGTCGGTACGAACCAGCCATCGGTAAAGCGCTTCAGGTCGCCTGCGGCTACATAGGGGTCATGCTGGGTGGTGTGGCGATGGTTGGTCTCCAGGTATGGGTCGCCCTGGCCGTTGATCCAGTCCTTGGCCGGCAGGTCAGTCATCCACCAATGTCCTGAGCCAATATGGTTGGGAACGATGTCCTGGATCACGCCGATGCCTTTGGCGCGCGCCATCGCAACGAAGCGCCGGTATTCCTCGTTGTTGCCAAAGCGCGGGTCGATCCGGTACAGATCGGTGGGCGAATAGCCATGGTAGGAATATTGCGGCTGCCGGTTCTCCAGCAAGGGCGTCGACCAGATCTGCGTGAAACCCATCGCCTCGATGTAGTCGAGATGGCCGGCCAGCCCGGCGAGATCGCCGCCATGGCGGCCGTTGACATCGCTGCGCTGCACGCCATCGCCCATGCCGGCCTGGTTGTCGTTGGCGGAGTCGCCATTGGCAAAGCGGTCGGGAACGATCAGGTAGATTGCATCCTTGGGGCCGAATCCCTGCCGCTGGGCCGAGCCCGGCGCGCGCGCCAGCAGCGGATAGTTGCGAGTCAGGACGGTTTTGCCGGCGGTATTGAAACGCAGCGCCAGTTGGCCCGGCTTGGCGGCTTTCGAAATCTGCAGATCAAGGAACAGGTAATTGGGGTTGTCGACTTGGCTGGCACGCTGCAGCTTCACGCCGGGGTAGTTCAAGACCGGCGTCAAGGCGGCAATGCCCGGGCCATGGACCAACAGTTGCAGTCGCTGATCCTTCATGCCGACCCACCAGTTGGGCGGCTCGATCCGCGCGATGTCGAATGCCAGGCAGTTGACCTGCGCGAGCATGGCCAGCGCCAGCACGAGTAGAAGACGGTGGATCACTTTCATTTCGCTTGCTCCGGCGTGATGCGGTAGACCGCCACTGACCTGGCTGGCAGCGTTAACGCGACCCGGCCGGCGCGATCGGCAATGGCTGATTTGGCATCCTCAGGGTAAGCGGGCTGCAGCCTGGCCTGACCCGGCAACTTCGCCAGCTTGATGCGCTTGGCGCTGTCGGCATAGTTGATCACCACCAGGCTCAGTTCAGCGCCGAAGCGACGCTGGAATGACAGCGACTGACCGGTTGCAGTGGCCGCTTCATAGCTGCCCTGTGCAATCGAGGGCAGGCTGTTGCGCAGCTTCAGCATCGCCTTGTAGAAATTCAGGATCGATGCCGGATCGCTCGCCTGTGCCTGGGCATTCTGGGCCAATGCGTTCGGCGCCATGGCCCGGAAAGGCCGGCCTGCAGTGAAACCGCTGGCCTTGGCGGTCCAACTCATCGGTGCGCGCAACGGTTCGTCGCCTTCAAGGCCTGCGACGCCGGCCATGCCGATTTCTTCACCGTAATAGATGTACGGCGTGCCGGGCTGCAGCAAATAACTGGCTGCCGCCAGCTTGTAGCGGGCGACATCGCCTTTGAGCTGATCCCAGACCCGCAAGCCGGCGAAGATGTCGTGGCTGGACAGCATTGTTGCCATCGTCAGCGGTGCGGTCTTGAAATAGTCAGCGACCTTGGCAATCGCCTTGCGTTCGCCGCGCGCTGCCTTGATCAACTCATACTGCAGGCCGAAGGCGAAAGCGCTGCCACAGACTTTGGGGTCGGCCCAGATCATCGGGCTGGCGGTGGCTTCACAGACCACATGGCGCTGCGGATAGCTCTTGATCAGGTCCTGGAACTCCTTGGTCAGGCGGCGGCTTTCGGCTTGATCGTTCCAGTTGACGGCGTCGGTTTCAACCAGATGCGGCACGGCATCGAGCCGGAAGCCGTCCAGGCCCCGGTTCAGCCAGAAGCGCAAGCTGCTCCGGTGATAGTCGAGCACCTGAGGGTTCAACATATTGAAATCCGGCATATGCGCGCCGAAGGTGCCGAAATAACTCCCGCTCGGCGTCGTGAACCAGGGGTCTTTGCCCCAGATGTCCCAGCCTTTGGGTTTGTTGTACTGCCAGACAAACCAGTCGCGGTAGTGATTGCTCTTGCCTTGCAGCGATTGCTGGAACAAGGGGTGCTCCAGGGCACTGTGATTGATGACGTAGTCGATGATCACGCCGATGCCGCGCGCATGGGCTTGCTTGAGCAATTCGTCGAGGTCAGCCAGGCTGCCATAAGCCGGCTCGATGGCGCGGAAATCGGTCGTGGCATAGCCATGGTCATGGTCGGCGCTGGCAGTGATCGGCATCAGCCAGATGCCCTTGACGCCGAGTTCTTGCAGATAGTCGAGCCGCTGGGTCAACCCGCGCAGGTCGCCGATGCCGTCGCCATCGCTGTCCTGGTAGCCGCGCACGAAGATTTCGATGAAAGCGCCTTGTTGCCAGCCGGGGGCCAGTTTGCTGTTCGACGCCTTCGCTGCGACGGCGCTGGTATCGACGGTATCGGCGCTGGCGTTGAAGCTGGCGCAGGCCAGCAGCAAGCTTGCAAGTTTGAACTGCTTGAAAAATGACATGGTTTCCTCTGGCTAGCGCAGACTGAAGACGCGCAGCGATTGTGCCGCGACGGGGATGCTGGCCAGACCTGCTGCATCGACTGCTGCATCGCTGGCGCTGGCGGGGTAGGCATTGATCAAGGCGGCATTGGCCGGCAGATTCGCGACCGCTGCGTTGATCAGGCTGTCGCCATAGTTGATCAAGACGAGGGTTCTCTCCTGGCCGAAAAGCCGCTGGTAGCCGAGCAAATTGCCACTGGCAAAAGCCTGCTCATAGCTGCCCTGGGCCAATGAGGGCAGGCTGTTGCGCAGCTTCAGCATCGCCTTGTAAAAGGCCAGGATCGAGTTCGGGTCGACGGCTTGGGCGGCGACGTTCTGGCTCGCTACATTGCCCGACAACGCGCGGTAAGGCGTGGTCTGGCTGAAACCGGCGTTGCTGGTATTGGCGGTCCAACTCATCGGCGTGCGCAAGCGGCCGTCATGGCTGATGTTGGTGGCGCCACTCATGCCGATTTCTTCACCGTAGTAGATGAACGGTGTGCCCGGCAGCAGCAAATAGCTGGCGGCGGCCAGCTTGTACTGGGCGCTATTGCCGCCGACCTGGTCCCACAGGCGCTGTCCGGCAAAAAGGTCATGGTTGGAAAACATCGTTGCCATTTGGCTCGACGCGGTCTTGAAGTAATTCGCCAAGGCCAGGACCCCGCTGGGCTGGCCTTTGGCCGCTTGCAGCAGGCTGCTTTGCAAATTGAAAGCGAAGGCGCTGCCGCAAGCGCTGTCGGCGGCAAAACCGGCGGGATCGGCCGGCGCTTCGCAGACCATATAGCGCTGCGCATAACCGTTCAAAAGGCTGCGCATCTCGCCCATCAAGCTGTAGTTGCGCGGCTGATTTTCCCAGGCGGAAGGGCCGCTCTCGACCAGATTGCCGACGGCATCAAAGCGGAATCCGTCGACGCCGCGGTTCAGCCAGAAACGCAGATTGCTCTTGTGATAGTCGACCACCGCGCTGTTGAGCAGATTGAAATCCGGCATCTGGTCGGAGAAAGGGCCGAAATAGGCGCCGCTGCCGGTGGCTCGCCAGGGGTTGCCGCCGTAAATGCTCCAGCCGCTGGGCGGCGGGTCCTGCCAGATATACCAGTTGCGGTAGGCATTGCCGACAGCATCGCGGGAGTTCGAAAACAGCGGATTTTGCGTAGAACTATGGTTGATCACATAGTCGACGATGACGCCGATGCCGCGGGCATGGGCTTGCTTGAGCAACTCATCGAAATCGGCCAGGCTGCCGTAATCGCTTTCGACACCGCGGTAGTCGCTCACCGCATAACCATGGTCATGGTCCGAGCTGCTGCTGATCGGCATCAGCCAGATGCCCTTGACGCCGAGGTCCTGCAGGTAATCGAGCCGCTGGATCAGCCCGCGCAGATCGCCCTTGCCGTTGCCGTCGCTGTCCTGGTAGCTGCGCACGAAAATTTCAATGAAAGCGCCATGCTGCCAGTTGACGGGCAGGCTGCTGCCTGGGTCGGACAGGCTTACGCTGCTGATGTCCACAAGGGGCAAGACAGCGGCGACCGGCACGCTGGCGGCTGGGCTGCTAGCGCCGCCGCAGCCCGTCAAGGCCAGCAGCGAGGCTGCCAGCAGGTGTTTTAGAAGCGCCATTCGAGCGGATGTATGTAGGAAAATTACAGACTTTGCCATTGCCGAAGCATAGACCGAATCATCAATGAGTGGAATCGTTTAATTCGATGGGTATGTAGTTTTGTTACCATCACTTATGCTGTAGTCGACAAGGAGACCTGGATGGAACTGCGAAGCTTGAAGTCCGCAAGGACGTTGCTGCTGTGCGTGGCTTTGCTGGCAGCGCTTGTGCCGCTGCCTGTTCGGGCGACTGAAGCCTGTGATCGGGCGGGATTCGAGACGGTTTTGCAGCCACAGGCCGGACCGGCGATCGAAGCTCAGGCCTATTGGCTGGACCGCCGCTTGCTGCAATGGCCGGGTCATGCGGGTGCGAATTACCGACTTCATGTGTCGAAGCAGGCGGCGTTGCAGTTCATTGCGGGTCAAGCCATAGTTGGCGCTGATTTTTCATTGCCACTCGATCGGGTCGATAGTCCGCGGCCCGAGAAGTTCAAGTTCATCGGCGACGGCGTGCGGCTGAGCTTGCGCGCCGCCGATCTGCGGCGCTTGCCCGGCTTGCACAAATCGCAAGTGCTGCTGGTCGAGGAGGGCCCCGATGGCAGGGCGATGGCCGCTACCTCGCTGCAAGCCGCCGGGGCCATCGATGATTTATATGCTGCGGCTGAACAGGCCGCTGATCTGGGCGTCAGCCTGCGCAAGCCGGGCACTCAGTTCAAGCTCTGGGCACCGAGCGCACAGAAGGTCTCGCTCTGTCGCTATGCCTCGGGTCAGAGCGCCGCGCTGGCTGAAGAAGCGATGGGCTTTGACCCTTTGACGGGGATCTGGGCGAAGCGATCTGCGGCTGATTTGAGCGGGCAGTATTACAGCTATCTGGTCGATGTCTTCGTGCCCGGCGTTGGCCTGGTGCGCAATCATGTGACCGATCCCTATTCGGTCAGCCTGACCACCGATTCGAGGCGCAGCTATGTCGCCGACCTGGCTTCCGCTGCCTTGAAGCCCAAAGGCTGGGATGCGAGCCAGCACCCGCAGCGGGTCAAGCATGCGACCGATATGGTCATTTATGAGCTGCATCCGCGCGATTTCTCGATCAATGACCTGAGCGTTCCGGAGTCCAAGCGCGGCAAATATACGGCTTTCACCGAAGCCGGCTCCAAAGGCATGCAGCATCTGCAAGCGCTGTCGGCGGCTGGCCTGACCGATGTGCATCTGCTGCCGGTCTTCGACATCGCGACGGTCCCTGAAGCGGCATGCAGCAAGCCGCTGGTGCCGCAGGCTGCAGCCGACAGCGAAGCGCAGCAGGCGGCGGTGATGGCGCAGGCGGCGATCGATTGTTTCAACTGGGGCTATGACCCGTTCCACTTCAATGCGCCCGAAGGCAGTTATTCGAGCAATGCGGCCGATGCTGCCGCACGCATCATCGAGCTCCGGCAGATGGTGCAGGCGCTGCACCGGGCTGATCTGCGTGTCGGCATGGATGTCGTCTACAACCATATGACCGCATCGGGTCAGCGGCAGAAGTCAGTGCTGGATCGAATCGTCCCCGGCTATTACCACCGGCTCGACGCAAAAGGTGCGGTCGAGCGCTCGACTTGTTGCGACAACACCGCGACCGAGCACCGGATGATGGCAAGGCTGATGATTGATTCGGTGGCGCTTTGGGCAGGCCATTACAAGATCGACTCGTTCCGCTTCGACCTGATGGGGCACCAGCCGCGCGCGGTGATGGAGGCGCTGCAGCAGCGGGTCAACGCCGCAGCCGGCCGCCCGGTGCAGTTGATCGGCGAGGGCTGGAATTTCGGTGAAGTCGCCAATGGCGCACGCTTTGTGCAGGCTTCGCAGCTGTCACTGAACGGCAGCGGTATCGGCACCTTCAGCGACCGGGGGCGCGATGCAGCGCGAGGCGGCGGCGCCGGCGACAGCGGCGCCGACGTCATCAGCAAGCAGGGCTGGTTGAATGGCCTGGTCTATGACCCGAATGCGCTGGCCGGGCAGCGGCCGCAAAACGAGTTGCTGCAGGCTGCCGACATGATCCGCGTCGGGCTGGCGGGTTCGCTGCGCGACTACAAGCTGCTGACCTGGCAGGGCCAGCACCAACGCCTGGACCAGATCGCTTATGGCGAGCAGCCGGCCGGCTATGTCTCGCAACCCGGCGAGGTCGTCAATTACGTTGATAACCATGACAACCAGACGCTGTTCGACATCAATGTTCTGAAACTGCCGCAAGCCACCTCGTCCGAAGACCGGGCCAGGGTGCAGATGCTCGGCGCCGCCTTGACCGCTTTCAGCCAGGGCATCGCCTACTTCCATGCGGGTATCGACCTGCTCCGATCGAAATCGCTGGATCGCGACAGCTTTGACTCGGGCGACTGGTTCAATCGGCTCGACTGGAGCTATCAGGACAATTTCTTCGGCATCGGCCTGCCGCCCAAGGGCCACAACGGCGATCAATACCTGCGCCTCAAGCCGCTGCTGGCTGACCCGGCCATCAAACCGGGTCCGGCCGACATCGCCTGGACGCGCGACATGTTCAGGGATCTGCTGCGGATCCGTGCCAGCACCAGGCTGCTGCGCATGGATCGCGCTGAAGACATCCAGCAAAGGCTGAAATTTCTCAACCTCGGCCAAGCACAGAATCCGGTGGTGATCGCCGCAGCCATCGATGGCCAGGGCTATGCCGGTGCCGGTTTCAGCAAATTGCTTTATTTCATCAACGTCGACAAAACCGCGCAAGTTCTGACGCTGCCGAGCGAAGCCGGGCTCGGCTATCAACTACATCCGGTGCATCTGCGCCCTGATGCAGCCGACAAGCGCCCGGCGCTGCAAGCGCAATATGACATAGCGAACGGAAAATTCAGCCTGCCGGCAAGGACGGCGCTGGTGTTTGTGCTGCGCTGAGAAGTTACGATCGCTGGAACTTGAACCGGAAACTGCGATGAAAAAACTGCTTTTGCTCCCCACTTTGCTGCTGGCCTTGAATGCCTCGGCCCAGGTCGCCGTCAGCCAGGCCTGGGTGCGCGCGACCGTGCCCGAGCAAAAGGCCACCGGCGCCTTTTTGCAACTGACCGCCGCCAGTGACAGCCGCCTGGTCGAAGCCCGCTCGGCTGCGGCAGGCCTGGTTGAAATCCATGAGATGGTGATGGAAGGCAACACGATGAAGATGCGCGCTGTCAGCAGCATCAACCTGCCGGCCGGCAAGCTGGTCGAGCTCAAGCCCGGCGGCTATCACGTCATGCTGATGGATTTGAAACAGCCGGCCAAGGCGGGTGCCTTGATGCCCTTGACCCTGGTCTTCGAGGGGCCTGACAAGAAGCGCCAGAGCGTCGAGGTCAAGGCTGAAGTGCGGCAGCTCGGCGGCATGCCGATGGCCGAACACAAGCATTGACAGGCAAGGCCGCAGCTTTCATTGCGCCGCCTCGCGCACCACGGTGACGGAGCATTCGGACTGCGTCACCACCTGGGCCGAGACGCTGCCCAGATAACGCCGCAGCGCCGAGGCGCCGCGCGCACCCATGACGATATGGTCGGCACCATTCTTGGCGGCGAATTCGATGATGGCGCTGGCTGCGTCAGGTGCTTCCAGCACATGGAAGGTCAGCCTGCCATCGGCCAGATTCAAGGCCAGGCTGATCGGCCGGGCCCAATGCTTCAGCGCGATCAATTGCTTGACATGCAGGCTCTGGCCTAGCTTGTCGGTCAACTCGTCCATGCCGATGCGGGCGGTCTTCATTACGCTGACGCAAGCCAGCCTTGCCCCGGGTTCGGTTTGAACGATGCGCCTGACTGTTTCGCGCAATTGCTCGAGCAGCGCAGGTGTGGCGTTGTCGATGTCGACTGCGGCCATGATGATCGGGCTGCGTGCCATCTGCTCACCGACCCGGGTCAGCACCTTGGGCTCGGCGCCCAGGGCAAAGAACCAGCGCTTCAAGGTCCGGATACTGCCGCTGACCTGCAGGCGCTCGGCGCGTTGGGTCAGTTGCACGCCTTCCGGATGACGCAGGTCGAGTGCCAGTTGTGCCGCACTCTGGTAGCGGCGTTCAGCCTTGACTTCCAGGCAATGCAGGATGATCTCCTGAAGCCAGGGTGGAATTTCGGGGTTGATCGCACGTGGCGGCACCGGGTCGACATAGAGCCGGCGGCGCAGACCGCGCACCGAGCCCGGTTGTCCGAAGGGCCGCTCACCGGTGGCCAGGTGGTAGAGCATCACGCCGAGCGCAAACAGGTCGCTGCGCGGGTCATTGCGGACGAACTGCACCTGCTCGGGCGACATATAGGGCCCGGTGCCCATTGGCAGTGAAAATTCTTCTTCCAGCAGGTCAGGCAGATGATCATGGCGCGACAAGCCGAAGTCCACCAGCACCGCCTCGCCGCTCGACTTGAACATGATGTTGCTGGGCTTGACATCAAGGTGAACGACGTTCTGCCGGTGCAATGACTGCAACGCGTCTGCCACTCTGGCGCCGATGTCGGCGACTTCGTGCAGCGGCAGCGGCGCCATATCGAAGCGCGACCGCAACGACTGGCCCTGAATCTGCTCCATCACGACATAGGCCTGACGCGTCCAGTCGCCGCGGGCGACAAAGCGCGGCACATGCGGGCCGGTCAGCAGCGGCATCAGCATCTGTTCGACCTCGAAGCCAACGATGGTGGCCGGGTCCTCGCCGCCCTTGATGCGCGGCACCTTCATGATCAAGGGAAAATCTTCTCCGGGCGGCGGGTTGCCCAAGCGGCTGACGTGCCAGAGATTGGCCATCCCGCCCTGATGCAGGCGCTCTTCGAGCCGGAAGCCGTCGAGAATCTGTCCGGCCAGCAGCGCGCTCGGCAGCGCATCCGGGCTGCTGCTTGTTTCAGTCACTGTGGCGGTCATTCAGCGGCCCTGCTCGAGCCGCTGCGCCATCCGTGCAGCCAGCAGCGGAGGCATGGTGGAGGCGCGGAGCGTCGCGGCAGCAGCATCGACGTCATAGGGCACGCGCTCGAAGCTGAGCAAGGCTTGCTGGTCATCGAACAAGGCGTAGCAGGCCGCAGGGTTGCCGTCGCGTGGTTGACCGCATGAGCCCGGGATGGCCAACCATTGGCGATGTATCGGCAAGGGGATGGCAACGCCGGCGACCGGGCTGAAATCCCCAGCCTTGCCGGTGGCCGACAGGTTGTAGAGCATCGGCTCATGCATATGACCGCAGAAGGTATAGCGGCAGTGGCTAGCGTTCATGCTGCGAATCGCTTCGAGCCTGCCCTGGGTGTACTCCCAGCCTTGCGGTGCATAGGCGTTGGCATGCACGAACAGGCAATCGCCTCGTTGCCTTGTCAAGGGCAGGGTGGCCAGGAAATCGAGCTGGGCAGGATTGAGCTGGGCCCTGGTCCAGTCGAGCACCAGCCTGGCTTCTTCGCGCATCGTCGGTGTGGAACCCTTGATCACTGCTTCATCATGGTTGCCGAGCACGGCAACCGCGCCGGCGGCAGTCAGCGCAGCAACGGTATCAAGCACCCAGGCTGGATCGGCGCCGTAGCCGACAAAGTCGCCGAGAAAGGCAAAGCCCTCGGCGCCCCGCGACCTCGCATGCTCGAGCACGGCCTCGAGCGCCTGGCGATTCGCATGCAAGTCAGTGATCAAGGCGGTTTTCATGACCAGAGCATGCCAGATTGGGCTGACGCTTCGGCTTAGCCGATGCGTCCGAGCAGAAGGTACTCCATGAGTGCCTTCTGCACGTGCATCCGGTTCTCAGCCTCGTCCCAGACGACGGATTGGGGGCCGTCGATGACTTCGGCAGTGACTTCTTCGCCGCGGTGAGCCGGCAGGCAATGCATGAACAGGGCATCGGGCTTGGCCAGCGCCATCATCGCGCTGTCGACACGCCAGTCGGCAAAAGCGCTGCGGCGGGCCTCATTCTCGGCCTCGAAACCCATGCTGGTCCAGACATCGGTCGTCACCAGATCGGCGTCGCGGCAGGCGTCGCGCGGGTTCTTGAAGATCTTGTAGCAATCGCTGTTCTTGATTCCGGCGACGACCGGGTCGATCTCGTAACCGCTGGGGGTGCTGACATGGACGGTGAAGCCGAGGATTTCGGCCGCCTGCAGCCAGGTGTTGGCCATATTGTTGCCGTCACCGACCCAGGCTACGACACGGCCTTTCAGGCAATTGGCGTCGACGATGCCGCGCTGGTTCATGCCGCGCGCTTCGATGAAAGTGAACAGGTCGGCGAGGATCTGGCAGGGGTGGAATTCGTTGGTCAGGCCATTGATCACCGGCACCCGCGAGTTGGCCGCGAAGCGTTCGATCTTGGTATGTTCGAAGGTCCGGATCATCACGATGTCGACCATGCGGCTGATCACGCGGGCACTGTCCTCGATCGGCTCGGCGCGACCCATCTGGCTGTCACCGGTTGTCAGGTGCACGACCGAACCACCCATCTGGTACATGCCGGCCTCGAAACTCACCCTGGTGCGGGTGCTGGCCTTCTCGAAGATCATCGCCAAGGTCCGGTCGGCCAATGGTTGATAGCGTTCGTAGTTCTTGAAACGCCGTTTGATGCTGGCCGCGCGTTCGAACAGATGGGCATATTCCTCAGCCCGGAAATCCTTGAACTGCAGGTAATGGCGCATCAGGCGATCTCCCGGTTTCATGGAGTGGTGGCCAGAAAGGCCTTGATCAAGGGGCACAGTATGGACGCGATCTCTTTCGCCTCGGCCGGACTCAGGATCAGCGCCGGCACCAGCCGGATCACCCGATCGGCGGTGACGCTGATCAGCAAGCCGGCCGCCGCTGCCTGGGCCATCAAAGGCCCGCAGGAACGGTCAAGCTCGATGCCTATCATCAGACCCTGGCCACGCAATTCGACGACACCGTTGACACCGGCCAGGCCATCTTGCAGCGCCGCCTTCAGCAAGGCACCGACTTCGATCGCATTCGCGAGCAGGCCGTCTTCTTGCATGATCGTCAAAGTCTCGACGCCGGCCCGCATGGCCAGTGGATTGCCACCAAAGGTCGAACCATGGTTGCCAGGCTGCAGCACCCGGGCGGCGCGCGGGCCGCAGACGACGGCGCCGATCGGCACGCCCGAGCCCAGGCCCTTGGCCAGCGGCATCACGTCGGGCTGGATGTCGGCCCATTGGTAAGCGAACCATTTGCCGGTGCGGCCGATGCCACATTGCACCTCATCGAGCATCAGCAAAATGTCATGGCTGTCGCACACAAGGCGCAGCTGCTGCAGGAATTCCAGTTGTGCCGGATTGACGCCGCCTTCGCCCTGGATGGTTTCCAGAAAGATCGCAGTGATCCCGGGGTGGGCCAGCAGCGCCGCTTCGACCGCCTTGATGTCGTTCAGCGGCACCCGTACAAAGCCCGGCACCAGCGGTCCGAAACCGGCATGGATCTTCGGGTTGGCGGTGGCCGAAAGGGTTGCGATCGAACGGCCGTGGAAAGCGCCTTCGAACACCATCACTTCCGGATTGTCATTGCCACGGTCATGGCCGAACTTGCGTGCGATTTTCAGCGCGGCTTCGTTGGCTTCTAGGCCGCTGTTGCAGAAAAAGACCTTGCTCAGTCCGCTCAGCTCGCACAGTTTGTCGGCCAGTTGCTCCTGCAAAGGCACATGGTAGTAGTTGCTGGTGTGGATCAGCTTGGCCACCTGGTCCTGCAAGGCAGGCACCAGCCTGGGGTGTCCATGGCCCAGCGTATTGACTGCAATGCCGGCCAGACCGTCCAGATAGCGTCGGCCCTTGATGTCCCAGACCCAGCAGCCCTGACCATGCGAGATCGCAAGGTCCAGGCGGCCATAGGTTGACATCACATGCGACTCGGGCGGGGTGGTGGCGTTCATCAGGTCTCCGATTGGGGTTGGATCAGGCTCTCAAGCCGTGCGCGATTCTAAAGCTTAGCCTTGCTGGTCGAGCGTGGTATCAGGTGGTATTGCTGCGGTGCAACACATCCGGGGCACAATAGCGCTTTTTTCAAGCTGGCAAACGGGTTGTGCTGCGTCGGCGAAGCAATCAAACCGCAATGCGCTTGCCCGACAAACCGCGAGAAGTTTTTATCCAGGGTGTGACCCTGGATGGACGCACCTTCCGACCTAGCGATTGGGCCGAGCGGCTGGCGGGTGCGATGTCCAGCTTCCGCCCGGGCGGTGTTCGCGGCGGGATTGGCGCCTACATCGGTTACTCGCCTTACTGCGTGCCGCGCGTCATCAATGGCATCAGATGCGTGCTCGTCAACGAGGCGCTAAAGGGCTTGGAACCAATGGCCTGGGACTTCGTCATGAACTTCGCCCGCGACAATGAACTACAGGTCGTTGATGCCGATCTGTTGGCCGGGACAGGACCAGCTCAGCAGGAGTAGCGGGCGAGAGCGGTTGGGGTTGCCCAAAAGAAAAAGGCCCGCCGAAGCGAGCCTTTCTTCTTTGCACCCGACCTGTCTTCAGGCAGCCAAGGCCTTGATCTTGGCAGACAAACGGCTCTTGTAACGTGCGGCTTTGTTCTTGTGGAAGATGCCCTTGTCAGCGACCGAGTCGATGACTGATTGAGCGTTCTTGAACAGTTCAGCGGCCTTGCTCTTGTCGCCGATGACGACTGCTTTTTGCACATTCTTGATGACTGTGCGGAATTGCGAGCGCAACGCCGTGTTGGCTGCATTGAGCTTGATGTCCTGGCGAGCGCGCTTGAGGCCCGATGCCGAACGTACTGTTTTCTTCTTGGCTTTTGACGTTGTTGCCATGCTGTAATTCTACCCAGTGAGGTGCAAAGACAGCGAGTGTAGCACTGAAGTGAACTGACCGACAAGTAATAGCCAGGATCATCCAAAGTGGTGGGCAGACAACGCTTTATCTCGCGCCGCTGCATGCCAAGGCCAAGTTCCTGAAGCAACTGATAGCCAATGCCCGGATGACTTTGCAGCATATCAAGTCAGTTGCGGGGCAGTACAAGACGGCCGACCCATGGGCCACCTTGCTTCGCCATGTGAGCGAGAAGATTGCGCCGTCCCTCGCTCCGTTCAGACCTCCAAATCAACTCCTGTCGACGGGCCGAATGCACGGGTATCGCACGCAAAGCCGGAGAATTTCCCCGCATTTGGCCTTCGGCCGCCATGGCGGGCTACTCGCCAATCCGAGGTGATCCCGTTTCACGCAGGGATTGAATTGACGATAAGGTGATTCTGCATTACTCTCTGGTGATCATTTTAAAACAGCGAAATCACCATGACTACATTGACCGTCACCTCACGCGGGCAAGTGACATTCAGGAAAGAAGTGCTGCAACATCTCGGCATCAAGCCAGGGGAAAAGATCGAGCTTGACTTGCTGCCAGATGGCCGCTGCGGGCTCAAAGCAGCCCGGCCACAAGGCACGATTGCCGGTTTCGTTGGATTGCTCGCTGGCCGGACCAACAAGGTCGCGACGATTGAAGAAATCACCGCGGCTGCGGCTGAAGGCTGGGTCGGCAAGGAATGAAACTTTCGGTCGACACCAATGTTCTGGTTCGTGCGGTCATGGGTGACGATCCTGCGCAAGCGAGTATTGCCGTCCAGGTTTTGAGCGATGCCGAATTGATCGCGGTCGCGCTGCCTAGTTTGTGCGAATTTGTCTGGGTCCTGCTGAGGATTTACGGCTTACAAGCAGGCGAGGTGGTCACAGCGATCCGGGCACTGATTGCCGCAGCCAACGTTGAAGTGAACAGACCCGCTGTCGAAGCCGGGCTCCTGGTGCTGGAAGCCGGTGGCGATTTTGCCGATGGCGCCATTGCCTACGAGGGCAACTGGCTTGGCGGTGAAACCTTTGTCTCGTTTGACAAGAAAGCAGTTGCGATCCTGTCCTCGCAGGGTCAGTCAGCGCGGCTGTTGTAAGCCCGTTATCCGCCTGAACGGGCGGCGGGGCACACGCAAAGCCGGCGAAATTCCCCGCATTTGGCCTGCGGCCGCCATAGCGGGCTACAGCCGACCACAACCGGTAGCCCGCATGAATGGCCCAGCGGGCCGAATGCGGGGATCACACGCAAGCCCGGAGAAATCCCGCATTCGGCCTACTGCCGCCACGGCTTGCGACCGGGTGTAATTCAACGCGAAGCTTGATTGCTCAGCCATTCACGCAGTGCCGCATCAACGCGGGTCTGCCAGCCAGAACCGGTGGCGCGAAATTGCTGCACCACATCGGGCGACAAGCGGATGGTGATGCGCTCCTTGACCAGCGCTGCTTTGGGCCGGCCGCGCAGCTTGGCCTGCAGCGATGCCGGCAATGACGCCATGGGCTTGAACAGGGCCGGGTCGACCCTGGACAGGTCGGCCACTTCGCCATCAACGTCGATCACGGGCAAGCGCGAAACCATGTTTTTCTCCTTCTTTTCCTCTCAATGAGATTTTCGCTCAGCAGCCGGGCAATGTGAGGGCGACGGTCTCAGCGCAATGGCGACATGCCTGGCCGCGGCCTCCAACTCCCAGCGCTTTTTCTTCATCATCAACGTTCATATTGCAAAGGGTAAAAGGGTAAGAGAGCCAAAGGTCAAAGAGTCCTGGCGATACGCAAGCCGGTGTAGAGGTTGCGGTCGCCCGGCGCGAGGTGGTAGCGGTTGGCTGAGCGCAGGTACCCGGGAACGCTGTACCAGGCGCCGCCGCGAAGCACCCGCCGCGCCTGATCGCCGCCGCTGACCCAGGCTGAGCCGTCCTCAGGCGCGCCCTGGTAATTTTCGTGATAAACGTCCTGCACCCATTCCCAAGCGTTGCCATGCATGTCGTAAAGGCCGAAGGCGTTGAGCTTGAGGCTGCCCGCCGGCGCGGTGTAGGCATAACCATCGCTGCAACTCGCAGCTGTCCAGGTCATTCCCGGCACCTTGGCCTTGCCAGTGGCATCCATGCCATTGGCAAACTCGCAAATTTGGTTGTAGTTCAGGTCATCGCCCCAGGGGAAACGTTTTGCGCCCTGACCGGCCCGCGCCGCATATTCCCACTCGGCCTCGCTGGGCAGGCGAAAAGCTTTACCGGGAACTTTCTCGTTCAGCCAGGCCAGGTAGGCCTGGGCATCGTTCCAACTGACACAGACCACCGGGTGGCTGTCGGTCTGGGCAAAGCCTGGGTTGCGCCAGTTCTTGCTCGCGTCCCAGGCCCATGCCTTGCCGTTCCAGGCTGCGCAGCCCTGCGAGCGCTCGGCCTCGGTCTTGTAGCTGCTGGCGTTCACAAAGCGGGCGAACTCGCCCCGTGTCAGCTCATGCTTGCCCAGCGCGAAGGAGTAGCCGATGGTCACCTTGTGGACCGGCCCTTCACGGCCATCAGACGCTCGGTCTTTTTCAACATCGGGCGACCCCATCTCGAAGCTCCCCGCCTGGATCATCACCATCTCCGGGCAATCGGCGCAGTCCTTGATCGTTTGCCCAGCCACCACGCTGATGGTCTGGGCGATAGGACGAACTGTTTGCAATGCCGCCTGCCTCGCCCCGGCCAAGCGGCTTTGCGCCTGCAACCTCAAACCCTCGTCCTCCTGGCTTTGCGGGTTGTCCTGCGCCCAGGCGGCCAGAAAGCGTTCCCAGGCTTTTACCTGCAAATCAGCACCACCAGTGAACTGCGCGGTCTTGTCGAAATCTGCCTTCATCTTGGCTTGCCAGGCTGCCCATTCCTTGCGGGTCGATTCCTCGCGCTCGAGGTCGGCCAGGCTCAGGCCGGCGACCTGACTCGGCCGCGGGCTGGGAGCTGCGGGCTCGGGATTGGCTGCTTGCGCTGCGCCGCCCAATTTGAAATAAAACTCGCCGACGATGCTGCCTTCGGTCCAGGGTTCCTGCTGGCGCTTGGATTCGACCGTGACCGCGGCCGACACGCGCTTGAGCATGGTTTCCACCGGTATGTCGGCGGAATCGATGAAGCGCAGCAACTGTGTGGTGTAGAGACCGTTGCTGCCACTGCCATCGGCGGCGACGCTGCCCGGGCGGGTGGCGAAGTGAATCAAGGTGCCCGAGGGCGCGGCGCTGATGCGGGCGAGGCCGCGGTCGCCGCTGCGCATGCTGCGCGCATAGGGGTTGTTGCGACAGGCGTCGAGGAAGAGCAGCTTCAGCCCGGCCTTGGCTTCGTCGAGCCGCTCCATCAGGCTGTTCAGGTTCAGGCTATTCAGCGCGACGTCTTCCTCGCTCTGGATGTCGGCGTCAACGGCCGGCAGGTAGTTGATGCCTTTGACCTGCACGCCATGGCCGGCGTAGAACACGACAACTTCGTCGCCCGGCTTGAGGCCGTTGGCAAAGGCGCTGAGCGTGCGGCCGATCTGCTGGCGCTTGAGGTTCTCGACCTTCATCACCTTGAAACCCAGCGCCGTGAGCTTGGCATCCATCGCTCTTGCGTCATTGACCGGGTTCTTCAAAGCGCCTTCGGTGTAGGCGGCGTTGCCGATCACCAGGGCTTGGCGGGCGGCATGGGCGAACGGGCTGCCGATCAACAGCGCAGCCAGCACGGCGAGGCCGGCCCATCGCTTGGCGAGCGCGGCCATGGCCAGGAGCGAGGGAAACTTTTGGATCGAGGTCGGCATGACTGGGTTCAAGGGCTTACTTCTTGAAATAGAAGTCGCCGACCACCTGGTCGTAAATGGCGGGCACCTGGTCATGACCGACTGACCTGGCCATTTCGACGACTTCGGTGCGGACATTGCGGACGATGCGGTCGATGCTGACGCCGGTTTTTTGCATTTCTTTCAGAAAAACCCGCGTGAACAGGCCGTTCTTGTTCTTGTCGGCCGGGCCCATCTTGTCGAGTGCCTGCTGGCCCGAACCGGCTGAAAAAATCACCATCTGGCCGGTGGCGGCCGTGGTCGGCGCCAGGCCGCGGCCACCGAGCGCCCGGCTCGCCATCTTGAACGGGTTGTCGCGGCAGGCGTCGATCAAGGCCAGGGTGAATTTGGCTTTGCGCTCGTTCATGTCGTCGAGCACTCGTTGCAGCTGGATCGAATCATCCTTGATCTGCTCTTCGCTCTCGCCGGCAATGTCGACCGGCAGCAGATAGTTCGACGAACCCAGTTGCACACCATGACCGGCGAAGAAGAACATCACCTCATCGCCGCCCTCGATCTGGGCCTTGAAGCTGCGCAGCGCGAGCTTCATTTCTTTCTCGTTCAAGTCCAGCTTCAGCGTGACCTGGTAGCCGACATTGCGCAGGCTGTCGGCGATGGCGGTGGCATCGGCCCTGGCGTTGAGCAGCTTGCTCACCTGCTTGTAGGAGTCATTGCCGATCACCAAGGCGCGCCGGCTGGCGTAAACGGTTTTCTGGGTCTCAGTCGACCTGGCGTCTTCGAGCTTGGCGATTTGCTGGCGCAATTTGGCAAGTTCTTCTTCACGCGCCAGCGCTGCTAGAGCCAATCTTTCCTTGGCTGCCGTTTCCTTGGCGATTCGCTGCTGTTGCTCTTGCAGGCGCGACTCCTGAGCGATGCGCTCGATGTCCTGCAAGCGCGCCGCTTCCGCCAGTCGCTTCTGCTCCTTGATCGCAGCCTCGGCGGCCAACCGGTCCTTTTCCTTGGCCTCGGCGATGCGGATCCCTTGTTCCCGGGCGGCGGTTTCCTGGGCGATTCGGAGGGCTTCCTTGGCGCGGGCTTCTTCGGCCAGCCGGTCCTTTTCCTTCGCTTCGGCAACGCGGATCAGTTGCTCCTTGGCCGCGGTTTCCTGGGCGATGCGGAGGGCTTCCTTGGCGCGGGCTTCTTCGGCCAGCCGGCCCTTTTCCTTGGTCTCGGCGATGCGGATCAGTTGCTCCCTGGCGGCGGTTTCCTGGGCGACGCGGAGGGCTTCCTTGACGCGGGCAGCCTCGGCCAGCCGGTCTTTTTCCTTCGCTTCGGCGATGCGGATCAGCTGCTCCCTGGCGGTTTCCTGGGCGATGCGGAGGGCTTCCTTGACGCGGGCTGCCTCGGCCAGCCGGTCTTTTTCCTTGACCTCAGCGATGCGGATCAGTTGTTCCTTGGCGGCGGTTTCTTCCCGGGCGATGCGGA
>JBIKPD010000161.1:0-8426 GCA_044357665.1 Roseateles sp.
AGCCAGCGATGCGTTCAAGGGGTAAAGAGAGACTCTTGCGTCCAGGCTGATGGCCGGGTCCAGCATCGTTCGGCAATGGTAGGCCGGCGCCAGCAGCCCGCCTTCCGGCCCGACACCGCAGAGCCGGTAGGCTTCGTACAGCGCATATCGGCCGCGGGTGTAAAGCCTGGATACCCGGTTCCGGCCGACCAACTCGAAATTTGCATTCTTTGCATCGATGATGCCTGTTCGGCTCTTCATGCAAGGCAGCAAGGACACCCGTGAAACCGGAAAATTGCAGGGCGCCGGGTCGAACAGCGAGTAGGTCAGCGAGGCCTTGCGCTGAACCGCTTGCATGACCTTGCTCATGCCGGTCCGATGATTTTTTCGGCCGGACTGGCCGCCGCGGTGCGATTGAATTTCGCGATTATTTTTTGCAACTGACCGACCCAACGCCACCGATCGAAATTGGCGTGGTAAAGCCGACGGGACTGGCAAGTCCATTTGGTGTGCCAGTCCATCACCCGACCGTAAAACTCGATGCGGCGCCACTGTCCTTCGTTGAACAATTGCCTGAAGGCTTCCTGTTTGAGCAGGAAGGCCGGCGAGATGTTGTGAAGGGATGAGTCATAAGCCGTTTTCAGGATCACCAGGGTGTCTTCTGAACTGATGCACAGGTCCATGGCCACGGCCTTGCCGTCGAAGCTCAGACGCCAGACTTCGCCACGGCCAGCGGCAAAAAAGTTCCGCATCATGGCGGTGTAGAAACAGCCCTGGGCGTTGTCGGGGTGGAGCGCAGTGCCGGTACCGGCTTTCCAACTGGCAGACTCCAATCGTCCGTATTCAGCCATTGCCTGATCCAGCAATTCAGGCGACTTGATCCGGTCGAACTGCAGTTGGATGCCATCGGCTTCGAGCTTGCTGCGCTGCTTGCGCATATTGCTGCGCAAATTCTTGCCGCGAGCTTCCCAATAGCGATCGAAATCACCGCTGACGTCGATCCAGGCGGTGTCGATGTAGTCGACGAGCCCCAGCAAGGCATTGCCGGCAGGGCGCGCGTGCAGGCGGGGATCTTGCTGACTCAGTCCCAGGCGCAGCGCCGGCAAACTGTGCAACAAGGCCCGCGCCAGTTGCACGCCGTCTTCTCCAGGTGCGACCAGCCAGGCACCCAAGGGCAGTTGCGAAGGCTGGAAAGTTTCCCACTGACCAAAACCGGCTTGCTGCAATAGCGCCGCAGCCAGCAGAACGCCTCTGCCGTCATGGCATAGCGCCAGCCTGGGTGCATGTTCGGCAAGCTCTTGAACCAGGGGTAGCAGAAAGCGGGTTTCCAGGCAGGGCAGATTGCCGCTTTTGGCATTCAAAGAGTCCCAGGCTGCTGCATGGCCGTCTGGCAGCAATGAAAAGGGATGGATTGTCCAGTTGAACTTCGGCTGCCTGGGGGCCGGCATGTCACCTTCAGGCGTGGCCTTGGCGCTGGCGGGCTGGCGCAAGAATTCCTGGGCCTGGCGAATTGAATTGTTGGACATCGGGATCAACCCAGGTTGGCGACTTCGGGCTTGAGCTCGAACATCAAGGCGTCGGCAAAGAATTTCGTCGCCCAGTTGGGGTAACGCCAGGTCATGTAATTGCCGTTGATCGGATGGGCACCTTTCAAGGCTCCGGCACGGCTGGGGTCCTTCTGACGCAGGTCCTGGACGCGCATATTGAATCGATTCGCCGCCACGGCATGCTTCTTGAAACGCTGCTCACCGGTGATGCGCGCCAGCCGGAACCAATTGATTGCCAGTTGCGAGTTGCCGGTCAGGCAAGTCCAGTCTGCTTTTGGCTGCCAATTTTCATCCAGGCGTCCGGGCAAGGAGCCGTCGGCGCGCTGCTGCTTGGCAATGGCGTCAGCCATGCGAATCGCGTGCTCGATGTAGCGTTGCTGGCGGGTGGCCTCGCCGACTTCCATCAGCCCCCGCATCGAGTAGGCCAGGGTATGGGTCAGAGGGGCGGGGTTGTCAGTCAGGCAGTTATGCGGCAGGAAGGCGTTGGGCAAAGCGGATTTCAACGCCCAGCTGGCGTTGGCGTCGGCGGCCTCCAGCCAGCGCGAAACACCCAGGGCTTGCCAGGCTTTGACCAGGCCAAATGCGGTTCTGGTGTTGTAGGCCTTGACTTCACCGCCGGGTGCGAAGGGCGAAGGAAAGCGTCGCCAGGCGCCATCGGCGTCCTGGGCCTCGACCAGCCAGTCGGCTGCGCTGCGCAGCGCATCGGCATAGCGGGCCTGCTTGCTCGAAGTGAAGGCGCTCGCGAATCCGAACAAGACCTGCCCGGTGTTGAAGATGGTCGGTGCCACCACTTCGGCAGCGACGGTGCCGGCACGGATGCCGCCACCGGGCAGCTGCATGGCAATTTCCCAGTCAGCCATGCGCAATGCAGCTTGGGCAAAGCGAGGCTGCTTGAACAGCGAAGCATAGTCAAGCAGGGTCGGGATCACGTAGCCGGTGGTCTCCGGATAAGACGCATGCCACAGACCGCGTCTCAGGTCGTAGCTATGGGCCACGCCATCGTCGGGCGTTGCGGCCTGGGCGCGCAGCAGCCAATCAACGGCAGCCTGCAAATGCTGCTCGAGCGGCTTTTCAGGCCCTAACGACCAGTTCATTCGATCGCGAATCAATTGCCAGTAATGTTGCAAGCCAGTTCTCCGAAAAAGGGGTCAATGTTCGAGTCTTGCGCCGGCACGAAAAGGTGCAACGGTTCGGGCTGCCAGGTGGATGTCCTGGGCGGTCCAGCAAGCGGGCAGCGGCAGTTCCAGCAACTCCGCCGCGCTAAGGGCCGCCTGGGGATAGGCGGTTGCAGAGATCGAGGCTGGCAGCCGATAGGGCAGGCGAGAGGCGATGCCCTCGGCAGCCAGGGCTTGCCTGCAACGTTCGCGGACGTCAGGCCGGATGCGCACAAGCAGGCGTGCCAGATAGCGTGTGTTTCGACCCAGCTGCGGCGCTTCGATGCCGAATTGCTGGAATGCCAGATGGTATTGATGCAGCAGCTTTTTGCGCAGCTGTCGGCGTGTGTCAAGCGTTGCCAACTGGGGTATTGCGATCGCCGCGTCGACAGCGCCAATCCTTGACGGAACTTTTGTTTTGCCGGCAAGCCGGCTGCGAATTCGCCCGACGTAATAGGCGGCTTTAGGGGCCGACGGCGTCAAGGCGAACTCCAGCCATGCCATGCGGCGCGAATGCGCTGCTGGCAGGTCGCGCCAGCGCCTCTCGAGCGCGTTCAAGCACCCCGGTGAATTGATCAGCAAGACGCCGCCGCTGCCATCGATGCCGCAGACCACGTTTTTCGATTGAGCAAAGCTGAACAGGCCGAAGTCGCCGGACTTGCCCATGCCACTGTCCGGGTCGATCCTTTGCGCTGAATCGTCGATCAAAGCCACGCCTTGTTGCTGGCAGATGGCCTGGATGCCCTCGCTGTTGGCCGGGTGGCCATAAGCATGCACCATGATGAAAGCCAAACTCCGCTGACCCAGGCATTGCTGCAATGCCTGGGGCGGAGTATTCAGTTCTTTATCGATGTCGACGTAGACGGGCTGCAACCCGGCGGCCTTGATCACCCTTGTCAGGGCCGGGCAGGCCAACGCTGGCAGCAACACTTCATCGCGATCGGGTGATTGCATCGCCAGCAGTTCAAGCGCGATCTGCAGTCCGCTGCTGGCTGAATTGAGCAGCAAGGCAGGCGTGTCGAACTTGCTGCTGAACCAATCACTCAGGCGCGCTTCGCTGGACGATTGGCTGGCCAGGCCAAGCGCCCCGCCCAGCCCGGCCCAGAGTTCGCGCTGCCCCCATTCACGCAGTCCGAGCCTCAGGCCCATGGCCTGACCTTTTGCCAACGTTGGCTGACTCTGCCCCTTTGCAGGGCCAGCCAGGGGTTCATGTCATACCAGCGAAAATAGGCGTCGCTGACCGGGAACTGCCGAAACGCCGGGTGCGGGCCCTGGGTTTGTTCGGACCAGCGGTCAGTGGTGGGTTCGCGCCAGATGGTCGACGGGCCGGCAATCGAAGCGGGTGCTGGCAAGCCGCATTCATAGCAATAGGCCAGATAGGGCAGGTTACAACCGTTGAGGGTGGCGACTTCTTGCTGAAAGTCGCTGCGGCCGACCGTTGGCTCGACGACATAGAACAGACCGTCGCGCTCATCGCGCTTGTATTCCATGCTTCCCATGCCCTGGAATCCGACCGCGGTGAAGAAGCGCTCGGTCATCGCGCGCAACTGGGCATCCGCTTCGGGCGCGGCCATACAACTCGCCGTGCCGCCGACCTGTGGTGGCCAGGCGCGTAGCTTGCGGCCGGTGAAGCTGGCCACGGCCTTGCCTTCGCCGCCGATGTATTGCAGACAAAAGTAGATCGCATCGTCGCCGCCGGCGATCCACTCCTGGACGATCAGGTCCGGCAGGATCGGTGAGATTTCGTCAAACAGCGATCTCGCCTCATCGGCCGAGTTGACGACATAGGCTTTTTTGAACCGCGCACCATAGCCGGCGTATTTCAAACCCGGTTTGAGCACGCAGGGATAGCGCAATGTCTGCAACAGGCCGAGGTCGTCGCTGCTGCGCAAGCGCACCGCAGGTGGAATCGGCAGGCCATGGCGCTCGGTATGGGATTGAACCCCTTCCTTGTGGGTCAACTCGAGCATCAGCGGATGGTCACCGAGCCGGAAGTGAAACCGCGGCAGCAGGCGGTCGCGTGCTTCCGAGACCACCCGGACTGCCTCTTCCTCAGTCAGAAAAAGGACGGGCTTGCCGCCGATTTCATCCGCCAGGGCAAGCAAACGCTCGGGCAGATTGGCATAAACGTCGACTGTGCTGCGCTTGACTGCATAGCGTGAGCGCATCGCCTGTGCGCCAAGGCTTCTTGCCAATACCGCCACCCTGACGCCTTGGCGGCCAAGACTGCGGACGATGCCCAGTGCATTCAGCCCGGCACCGACGACCACTGCCCATTTGTTATTTAGAACCGATTGCTTTGCAAACAATTTAAATCCTGTTTCTGAAAGGTATTTTTATAGCTGTGGGCTTTGGTATTTATGAAAAATCTTTCGGCTGAACATAAGATAACGAAAGCCTCCCGGCAAAATTATGCTGCGAAAATTATGTCGTAGTGCTTTGCCCCGCAAACCAAGCGCGAGTGCGCGACAGGCCAGATCGTGTTCGGCTCGTGCCAAGCGCTCCTTGACGGAACGAGTTGCCTTGGCTGGAAGATTTAATTTCAATATTTCTCGTAGAACAGCTGCATTGGCTTCGTGATATGAATTTGTTTTTGAGAGTGAATCTTTTGTATCGTGAATTATGTAACATGGTCTGTTTGTATGGCAGAACTTGCCGATGTTTAATATCCGGTAAGCGAGATAAGTCCACTCATGGTACTTTGGAATATCACTGAATATATGGGTCGGCACTTGGCTGCTTCTGTAGACCCCGCCACAAGAAGTCATCCAGTTGTTTTTGGCTAACTCACCATAAGGGTCGGCAAGAGCCAAATCAATATTGGCAGCGCTGGCTGTGCGTTTGCCGCCAGTTTCACGATAGCCACTGGATATGATCATGACGCAAGCGGCGTTGGCTTTAAGAATGTCAAGCCGATGTTTAAGTGAACCAGGAAGATATTCGTCGTCATCATCAAGGAATGAGAAGAAATCAGTTCGAACTGCCGCGCGACCGGCATATATTGCCGCCACCAGAGATGCGCTTTCAATCCGGATAACCCGGATGTCAACTCTGTTTTCCAGGGTTGACAGCAGTGCTGCATCAAATCGATTTCCATTCACCAGGATAATTACTTCGCTGGCCACCTCCTGCTGCATTTTTATGCTGGAGATCGCACGCATCAAGGAGTGCTTGCGCGCCTTTTCTGCCAAGGTTGGAATGATCACGGTGATCATTGCTAACGAATCATTATGATGAATCAACATAGAATAAACTAAAAGTTATTTGAATTTATTCATGACAAACAGCATGACCGTTTTTTCATGCGAATCCGGCCTTCCGGAAATTAACCATAGTGCAATTATTATGCTCAGGTAAATAAATGCTCCGCATGCCAAAGTGGCTAGAAGATTCAATAGTGAAGGGGTCAGACGGTCGCTCAGGATAAACACCGCGATACCCATCGGCAGCGCTGCGGCAATGGGGCGCAGGCAGGTCTGCAGGCAGTCCAGGAATTTCAAGTCAATTTTCTTCGTCAAGGCAAAATGGCTGATTGGATAAAATGCCAGGCTGGTGATCAGCATTGCATAAGCTGCCCCGATCGGGCCGTAAAGCATTGCCAGAACGAGCAGCAGGATCAGCAAGATCGCTGCGCGCAGACCGCTCAGCAGCGCATTCAGTCTTGAGTCACCCATTGAAAGTAGAACGACCCCGTTGTTGTTGACCAAGGCAGTAGGGAGTGCCGCTATTGCTAATATCGGGATCAAGTCGATTACTTGATTCCAACTACTACCAAGAATCGTTGGGACAAAAATTTTCGCGATGCTGGCAATCATTACCGCTGAGGGGATTAGTACCAGTGCCATCGCCGCCAACGTTGACTTGTAAATCCTCAATAGTTCAACAGGGTTATTTTGCACCTTCGCATAGGCGGGCATCGCGGCGCGGTTGACCGGTGCGGCAATCTCGGTAACCGGGATCGCCCCAACTTCGTTGGCGATATTGAAAATAGCCAGACCGGATGTGCCTGTCAATTTGGCTATAATAAAGTCTGCCGAACGTGTATTCAGGAAGTACATGATATTGTGCAGGAATAACCAGGAAGCAGATTTGAAAATATCCTGGCGGCATTGCAATGAAAATCTAGGTCGGAATGAATGCCTGGTGTAGCTGAGGACCAGCGCATACATTGCTCCAATGAAAATACCCAATAAGAGAGCACGGTGGTCGCGAAGAAAGTAAGCGGCAATCGCAGTAGACAAGACAGTTATTACTTTTTTTGCGATACTAAAATAAAAGTCATTGGCGAACTCCAGATTCTTCCTGAAATCAATGACTCCGACATTTCCAAATCCACCAATAAATCTGGTTATTGCTATAACAAAGAAAGCTATTGCAAGCCGCTCATCATTGTAAAACATTGCCAAGGGCCATGCACCAATTGATAGTAAGATTGCATAAATGCCGTTGAAGATAATCCCGATGGTCCAGACGGTGTCGTAATGTTCGCGCGTCGCATCCTGCAATTGAATAAGTACCGTATCAAAGCTGAAGGCGCCCATCAATTCGAGCGCGGCCATGACTGAAGTGGCAATCATCACGATACCAAAGTGCTCCGGCAGCAGCAGGCGTGCCAGTATGACCGTACTGCCGAGGCCAAGGATTTTATCAATCAATCGACCGGTAATCATCCAGGCGGCGCCTCGGCCCATCGATTTTCCGACGGTTTTCATTTCGACTTCATTGAAGCGTTGAGCAAGCATCTTGGTGAATCAGATATGGCCGATATTTAAGATTGAATCAATGAATATCGAGCGGATTGAGACGCAGTGGATTTATCCAGGGATAAATTGCGGCGAAATGGCGCTCGACCGCACCTCGGGCTTTATTCAATGCAGTCCGGGATCTGGCCGGCTGGTTCATGTCGCCGGCAGTGATCACGGCCAGCCAATGGGCCGCCAGACTGGCTGCATCGGTGGCGAGCAGCAATGCGTCTTCTTCGACCAGGATCTGGTAAACGGGAAAGGAGGGGTAGCTGTGGTTCCAGCCCGGCATGACCGTGACTGCGCGCTCGAATCCCAGCGGCTCGAGCACGTTATGGTCAACGCCGACATGGGCTACTTGGGCCGCAGCGTAAAAATCGCGCAAGTCTCCCATCGTGTCGAGCACCAGGCAGTCGCAGCCGGTGGGAATGACGGATGGCCCGATCGCTGATCGGTAGCTGGTGGTCAAGCCGCGCTGTTCCAGCAACTGGGTCAGCAACAGCATCCGCTCTTGCACCTCGGGATGGCGCGGGGCCAGCACGAGCAGCGCATCGGCATGGATGGTCTTGACCATGCAGAAGGCATCGAGCACCGCGTTTTGCTCGGCCTCGCTGGTGACGCAGCCTGCCACCACGACCGGGCGTGCAGCGTCCAGCAAGGTTTTCAGCAGATGCGGGCTATGCGCTTGTTCGGGGCGCCATTCCTTGCGAGTCATAGCGTCAAACTTGATGTTGCCGGTGATGGCAAGGCGCGTTTTCTCGGCTCCCGCCAGGATCAATTGATTTGCCGCTTCCCTGGTCTGAACGCAGATCATGTCAAAGGCGCGCAAAAAGTCGCGTCCGAACAGGCGGCGCTCAAGCCCATCCATACGGCAGGCCGGCGTATAGCCATAGAGCCAGCCGTTGATGATGACTGCTGCGGCTTGCCGGCGTTTGGCCTCGATGACGAAGGCCATCGAGAACCTGCAGGGCGCATCCGACGGAAGGCAGGGAATCTCCGCCACC
>JBIKPD010000198.1:0-7198 GCA_044357665.1 Roseateles sp.
GCAGGGTTTTGACAATACTCGGACTGGCCTGCCTGGCCCTGTTGGCTTTGCTGCGTGGCTTCAATATCTACGGCGAGAACCAGGCTTGGGTTGCTGGCAGCAGCCAGATCGAGACCGTGATGAACTGGTTGAACTTCACCAAATATCCGCCCTCGCTTGATTTCCTGTTGATGACCTTGGGTGGCGGGATGTTGTTGCTGGCGGCCCTGGAATTTTCCGATAACGCCTTGACCCGCGTGATCTCTACTTTTGGCGGCGCACCGATGTTCTATTACATCCTGCACCTCTACATATTGCTGATTTCTTATCGTGTCCTGCTCTCGATCTACGGTCCCAATCAAGGCAGCAGGTTCGGTGTCGATGCTGACCAGTTCTGGATCGTCTGGGTGGTTTGGCTGGCATTGGTACCGATCATTTACTTCCCTTGCCGGGCGTTTGCGCGCTACAAGAGGGCGTCGACGCAGGCCTGGGTCAAGTACTTCTGATTTCATGCTTTAGTCCGCAGCGCTGGTCGAGCGGCCGAGCTCGACCTGCGAGCCGGCGATTCTGCCGGCAATCAAACAATTTCGAGGCAAAGCAAGCAGCGGTAGGCGTCGGAACGGCATTCTCTTCGCCTTGTCATCTATAGCATCGGTGTGTCGGCCTTAACGGCTTCCAACTCAGCAAGGAGTTTCAGATGAAGAAGTTTTCAATCGGCCTGACCCTGACGGCCATGCTCGCCGGCATGCTGCCCGCGACAACAGTCGAGGCGCATGGCATCTGGTTCGCGCAACGTGCCAAGCAAATCGGCCTGATTTACGGCGTTGGCGCGGACGATCTTGATACGGTCAAGCGTTTGCCGCTGTTCAAGAACGTGGCCGGCTATGACGCCCAATGGCAACCGATCGTGACGACGCTTCGCGTCGCCGGGCCGCTCGTTCTGGTCGACAGCGAGAGCCAACCGACCGCGGTGGCTGCCGTGCTCGAGAACGGCATCTGGAGCAAGACACCCGACGGCGAATGGCACAAGAAAGGGCGCGATGAGTTGCCGCATGCGTTGTTGAGCGAGAAGACCGTCAAGTTTGCAGTGTCCATACAGGGCCCGCTGCTGACAGCGATCCCGCCCTTGCCGGATCAAACCCTGCAGATCGTGACAGTCACTCCCGGACTGCCCGACCTACTCGGCAAGCCCTTGAAGCTGCGCGTGCTGTTCCAAGGCAAGCCGGTGGCCGGAGCGATGGTGCTCAGCGACTACCTGAACGACCCCGACGCCAAGCCGCGTCGCACAGCCGCTGACGGCAGCATCACCATCAAAGTGCGCAACCAGGGGCTCAATGTGATCAGCGCGGTTTTCAAGGGACCGCCCGATGACCCCAAGAAAATCGATCTCATCGAATATCTGGCAACCCTTGCGTTCACACTGCCTCACGCACCGGAGTGAAGCGAAAGCAAATTGCCAGGGCTGATAAAGCAAGGCGCTAGACCAGCCATACTGAACCTTCGGAACCAAGCAATGAACGTGAATGTATTGTTGAAGCGAGTATTTCCAGCAATCTTGCTGGCCAGTTCTTTGCTGGCTGGTGCTTCCGCCTTCGCGCATGGGAGTACCAAGCCTGAACATGGTGGGGTGGTTCAACTGGTCGGAGAAACCTTGTTCGAGTTGGTCGTCCGACCCAAGGCGGTATCGCTCTATGTCATGGAAGACCATGAGCCGGTCGACAGTGCCGCCATCAACGCCAAGCTCACCATCCTGGCCAAAGGTGAGAAATCCGAGGTGTTGCTGAAACCTGCAGGGGGCAACAAGTTTGAAGCCAAGGATGTCACCATCCCTGTCGGGGCGAGGGTGGCAGTCACCCTGGTGAATAAAACCACGCGGGCCCAGAGCGGCGTTACCTTTTCGATCAAGTAGCCAACCCGCCCGGCGAAAAGCACCTGCGCCCAGCGCAGGTGCTTTTCTTCACACCTCAGTTAGCCTGATCGCAATCCACGACAAATCATTCTTTCGACCCATCGCGGCCTACTGCCGTGGGCGCTCGCCCCTGAGAAAGTGGTTTGGCCGTCGCGGATATCGCGTACCACCCAGCATCGATGCCCAGTCAAGTCTATGGGCAACTGAATCGGTGCGGCATTGGCAAGATAGTCACGTCTTCCGAGCTGATCATTAAGTCTTACTGAATGTTCGGTTAATTGAATCATTCATCCATCCGGTGCAACATGCCCGCCATGATGGACAGGCGGAGATCAGACGGCGAAGACATCTCAATTGACGGCGCGCTCGGCACAACCCGCTGTGTCGACAGGCGCATTCCCAATTTGACACTGTTGGAGTCGCCAGCTTTGGCAGCAATGCCGCCGGTTCCGCTCCTAATATGAAACATCCAGATCAGCAACAAAGCGCCATTTTCCCATGTCGAACTTTCTTGTTAATTTCAGTTCAAGCCCGCTCGGCGAGCCGCGCGAATGCCGGCCGTCAGCCCATGAAGGCCGGCCACGTCGGCACCTGACGCAGGTTGGAGACGGTGTGCAAGGTCAGGCTCATCGGCCGAGCGTCTGAGCATGCCTGCGCCGCTGGTCTCGATCGAGACGTCCCCGAAATTGCCCGCGCATGCCGACGTTGTCGTCATCGGGGGCGGTGTCATCGGTGCCTTCACGGCCTACTACCTCGCCCGTCGCGGCCTGAAGGTTGCTTTGCTTGAGAAAGGCTGCATCGGTGCCGAGCAGTCGAGCCGAAACTGGGGTTGGTGCCGCCAGCAGAACCGAGATGCACGCGAACTGCCGATGGCGACCAAGAGCCTGGAGCTTTGGGACCAGTTCGTTGCTGACGAATCGGATCAGACCGGTTTCCGGCGCTGCGGGCTGCTCTACTTGAGCAACGACGAGGCGGAACTGGCGGGTTGGTCGCGATGGGGCGATTTCGCTCGCTCGGTTGGCATCCAGACGCATATGTTGTCATCGCGCGAAGCCGCCGAGCGTGGGCGCGTCACCGGCAAGTCGTGGAAGGGCGGTGTGTTTTCACCAACCGATGGCACTGCCGACCCATCGCGCGCGGCCCCCGCCGTTGCGCGCGCGATCCTGCGGCATGGTGGCACGGTCCATCAGCGTTGCGCGGCCCGCGGGATTGAAACACAGGGCGGCCGACTGTCCGCTGTGGTCACCGAGCTTGGCGTCATCCGCACTCCTGCGGCCGTGCTTGCTGGCGGTGCCTGGGCCTCGTCTTTCTGCCGCCAGCTCGGTATCCGCTTTCCTCAGGCTGCCATCCGCCAGACCGTGCTCACGGTCGGGCCTGGCAGCGCCGATCTGCCAGACACGCTGCACACCAGCGCCGCCAGCATGACGCGCCGCAGCGACGGCAGCTACACGCTCGCGATAAGCGGCCGTGCCAGGGTCGATCCGACGCCGCAACTGCTGCGCTTCGGGTGGCAGTTTCTTCCGATGTTCCAGCGGCGCTGGCGCAACCTCGCCCTGGGCGGACTGGAGGGCATCCGTTCGGGTCATGAATCGCTGGCGCGCTGGCGCCTCGATCGCCCCACACCGATGGAGCGCATGCGGGTGCTCGATCCTGCCGTGGACGACGCCGTCGTCCGGCTGACCTATCAACGCGCCGTCGACCTGGTTCCCGCCCTGAGAGAGCGATCAGTCACCGCTGCCTGGGCCGGCTATATCGACAGCACGCCGGATGGCGTGCCGGGCATCGGCGAGATCAAGTCGCAGCCCGGACTGGTGCTGGCCGCCGGCTTTAGCGGCCATGGCTTCGGCGTCAGCCCCGGCGCGGGGCATCTGATCGCCGATATTGTCACTGGCGCCGCGCCGATCATCGATCCGCGCCCGTTTCACCCCGACCGCTTCTCATCCGCAACTTGGGGCCAGGTCGCCGACTTCTGACGAACCCCAATTCCCCAGCCTTCAGCATCCGAAAGTACAGCTCATGTTGAATTCCACCCGGCTTCGACCGCTATCGGAGGTCTCGGCCACACCGACAAAAGTCGCGATGCAGACCCGACTGCAGAACATCGATGCGCTAGGCGGTCTGGTGATGGCCCTCATGTTTGGCCGAGGTGCTCGACGGCCGCGCAGATCTGCACCCCTGGCGCGACTTCGATTGGCCCGTATCCCAGGCCATTTCGGCAAAGCCTGGTTCCTGCCGCTCGTTGGCATGTGCTACCGCTCGGGCGCGGTGTTGCCCGATCTTGCGATTGGCGAGCGCGTGCGCATCCTGCCCAACCATGCCTGCGCCACCGGTGCCCAGCATCGGGCCTATCAGGTCGTCCGTGGCAGATCCGACCGGGTCGAGGCCGAGTGGCCGCGCTTTGGGGGCTGGCAATGAGCAGCGCAGCGCTGGTGACGCCGATCCTGACAGGCGGTGCTCCCGCGCCGGCCGGGCATTACGCACAGGCGATTGTTTCTGGCGGCCAGGTCTTCATCTCCGGCCAACTGCCGATCCGGCCTGACGGGAAGCTGTTGCCCGACGACGGCTTCGAGGCGCAGGCCACGCAGGCGATCATGAATATGCTGGCCATCCTGGACGCGGCAGGCAGCACGCCGCAACAGTTGCTGAAGGTGACGGCCTATATCGTCGGCGTTGCCAACTGGCCACGCTTCAACAGGGTCTATGCGGCCCTGCTGCCAAACGCCCGCCCGGCGCGCACCGTGGTTCCCGTGCCTGAATTGCACTACGGCTATCTGGTCGAGATCGACGCCATAGCCGTTTGTCATCAGCAACTGTCCCAAGCAGGAGGGGAACATGGCGACGCTGATGCAAGCTAATTTAGACATCAGAGACAAGACGGATGTCACCATCGTTGGCGGCGGCATCATGGGTGCTTCGGCGGCGTTTCGTCTGAGCCAGCACGGCAAGTCGGTCATCCTGCTGGAGCCACCAGCACGCCGATTTCTCAATACGACATCGCGCGCTTCACCGCGCCAAGGACATCAGCATGCTTGATTTCGATCCCAACCAGACCCCGTTCCCGAACGGCCATTTCATTGGCGGCCAGCTGGTCAATGGCGACGGCGATGCGCTGGAAGTCAGGCGCCCGTCTGATGGCCAGATCTACGCTGAGCTGCCCATCGCCTCGGCCGCCCTGGTTGATCGCGCGGTGAGCAATGCGCAGGCCGCGTTCCAGCGCTCGGACTGGGCCACCGGCGCGCCCCGTGCCCGCGCCCGCATCATGCGGCGCTGGGCTGATCTGATCGAGACCCACAGCGGTGAGCTGGCTCGCATTGAAGCCCTGGGCTCCACCCGGCCGGTCAAGGATGTGCTGGCCGTGGACATCCCCTATGCCGCCGACTGCCTGCGCTTCTTTGCCGAATGCGCGGACAAGCTGGGCGGCGACGTGGCGGCGACGCGCAGCGACCATCTGGGCCTGGTGATCGGCGAGCCCTATGGCGTCGTCGCCACCATCGCGCCCTGGAATTTTCCAATCACCCAGGCGGTGACCAAGATCGGCCCGGCCCTGGCGGCGGGCAATGCCGTGGTGCTGAAGCCGTCCGAGATGACGCCGTTTTCGGCACTGCGGCTGGCCCAGCTCGCCATCGAGGCGGGTATGCCCGCCGGCATTTTCAATATCGTCCAGGGCACGGGCTCGGTGACCGGCGATGCGTTGTGCCGCCATCCCGGCGTCGGCAAGATCTCGTTCACTGGCTCCACTCGTACCGGCGCGGCCATCATGACGGCAAGCGCCGAGAGCGGCATCAAGCCGGTGACCCTGGAACTGGGCGGCAAGAGCCCGCAACTGGTGTTCGCCGATGCGGCGGACCTGGACAAAGTTGCGCGCAGCATTGCGCAATCGATTCTCGGCAATGCCGGCCAGGTCTGTATTGCCGGTTCGCGCCTGATCGTTCAGCGCAAGGTGCAGGCCGAGTTGCTGGATCGGATCAGCCAACTGGCGCAAGCCATTCGGCCCGGGCCGACCTGGGCGGAAGCGACGTCCTACTCGCCGATCATTTCAGCGCCGCAAATGAACCGGATCGACAGCATCGTCCAGAACACGCTGGGGCAGGGCGGCGAGGCCTTCATCGGCGGCCAGCGCCTGGAGCTGGGCGCAGGCGGGGCTTTTTATGCGCCGACGGTGCTGATCGGCATCACCTCCGAGATGGAGGCGGTGCGCGAAGAGATCTTCGGCCCGGTGCTGACCGTGCAGGCCTTTGACGACGAGGCCGAAGGCTTGGCGCTGGCGGCCCACCCCTGCTACGGCTTGGCCGCTGGCGTCCACACCGCCGACATCAGCCGGGCCTTGCGCGCGGTGCGCAGCATCAAGGCCGGCACGGTCTGGGTCAACCGCTACGGCCGCACGGCGGACTATGTGATTCCGACGGGAGGCTTTCACAGCTCGGGCATTGGCAAGGATCTCGGGCGGCAAGCGGTCGAGGCGAATATGCGCTTCAAGAGCGTCCTGGTCGATTTCTCCGCCTGATTCGCGGCGGCAGATTGCGCTGCGGCGGGCCGTCAATCGCGCATTTCGCGCCGTTGCCGGCCCCGGCTTTGACACCTGTTGCAGCGCGCCGCCCCATAGCATGTGGATACCCTGTGACTCCCCTCGCCCGAGGCCGCTCCCATGTCAAATCTGCTCGTTACCTTCAACTTCGACCAACTCGGTGAACCGCAGGAATACCGGCCGCCGGCCGAGCGCGTCATCGAAGGCGATGTCGTCTGCCGCAACTGGGACATCGACAGCGCCAAGGACGGCAAGGTTCGCGCGGGCGTGTTCGAGTCCACGCCCGGCGTCAATCTGTCCATCAAGGGCGAGACCTGGGAGTTCTGCCTGATTCTTTCGGGTGTCGCCGTGATCACCGAGGATGGCCACGCACCGATCACCTACAGGGCCGGTGACTGCTTCATCATGAAGCCCGGCTACACCGGCACCTGGCGCACCTTGGAAACCGTGCGCAAGGTCTGGGTCGCCGCCTGACCCCTGACGGCTGGCCGTTGCGCTGCCTTTCAGGGGGTGGCGCAAGCAATGCTGGCCTGGGGTCCCGCTCTTGACCAGGTTGCGCCCATACCGGCATCTGGATGACCGTCAAGCTGACCGACAGTCAGAGCCAGTAGCGCAGCGGAGAGGGCGTGTTCGGAGCGGCCTTGCGTTCTTTACACCATCACGACGTACATTTTGCGCAAGGTCTCGGTGAGCTCCCAGACGCCGGTGGTGTGGGCCGGGAAGAACAAGGTGTCGCCCGCCTTGAATTCCATCCGCTCGCCATCGGTGGGCGTGAAGCTGCCTGA
>JBIKPD010000162.1:0-8386 GCA_044357665.1 Roseateles sp.
CTGCACCGCAGCTTCAATCGTCGTCAGACGCGCGGTCGCCGAAGTCGCTGCGCTCAAATGTTCAAGCCGGTCTTCAACCCATTTGACCGGTGCGCCGGCTTTGCGCGAGGCCAGGCACATCAAGACGATGGAGGGGAACACCGCCTGCTTGACCCCAAAGCTGCCGCCCGAGTCGCGCGGCACCCGATGGCGCAGCTTGTTGCCCGCCACCTTCAGCGCCATCGCCATCACCGCATGCAAGGAGAACGGCCCCATGAAGTTCGAAAGCACGTCGTAGCCTTCGTCACCACTCAAATGTTCGGCAATCACCACGCCGCATTCGATCGGGGTGCAGCTGTTGCGCGGGTAATGAACCGTCGCTTGCACCTGCCGCGCGCTCTTGAAAGCAAGCTCGGGATCGCCGTATTTGAACTCGCGTTCGGACACCACATTGCTGCCGACTTCAGCGTGCAGCAATGTGGAATCCGCGCGCAAGGCCTGCTCGATCTCGACGACGACCGGCAGCACCGCGTAATCGACCCGAATCAATTCGAGCGCATCCTCGGCGATATAGCGATCCTCAGCGATGACCACGGCGACCGGTTCACCGACATGGCGCACCCGGTCGATCGCCAAAGCCCATTGCGCCATCGGCTGTTTCACGCCGACGACAAATGGTTTCGACCAGCGCTGCACATCTTCACCGGTCAAGACGGCATGCACGCCGCGCAAGTTCAGCGCGGCGGCCGCGTCGATGGCAAGCAACTTTGCATGGGCATGGGGTGAACGCAACACGGCTGCATGCAAGGTCCCGGGCTTGCTGCCCAGATCGTCAGCATAGGCTCCGCGACCCGTGAGCAAGGCCGCATCTTCCAGACGCTCAAGGCGCTGGCCGATGAATCCTTCAGCTTTCGCTGCTGGCGGTTCCTGCAGTCCGTACATTTCTCTCCTCTTGCCCTGTGGCAGGGCGCGCTCAATTCATGGCTTGATTTTGAGCAATCAAGCGGCTGAACTGCTAACGCAGGAGTCCGGTGCTTAACCGGAAAGTCCGGGAACTATCGGAAAAGTCTGGTCAATTGATGACCAGCGTCTCAAATCACAGCGGCGCGGCCATCTGGCATCGGCTCGAACAAGTTGACGACCCGGCGGTAGTCGCTCGGCGTGATGCCAAGATGAGCCCGGAAAAAATGCGAGAAATGGCTGTGTGTAGAAAACCCCAGATCATGGGCGACATCGGCCACTGGCTCGCGGCTCTGTGTCAGACGCTGCACCGCTGCTTCGAAGCGCAATACATTGGCGTAGACCAATGGTGTGACCTGCGTATCGCGCTGGAACAAAGTGAAGAAATGTGCCCTCGACAGGCTGGCGCTGGCCGCCAGTTGTTCAATGTCACAGCCATGCCCGATATCCTGTTTCATCAAGGCAATCGCCTTGCGGATGCGCGGATCCATGGCCACTGGCGGTCTGGCCTTCAGCAGACCAGCCAGATCGCGCCAGCCTGAGTAGCTCTCGATCACGGCAATGATCAGATTGAACAGCAGGTCTTCGAGGCGGTCCTGCGAGACCTCATCAGCCCACCACAGCTCAAGAACGAACTCTTCGGTGATCTTGCGCGTCGCGGCAGTCAGCCGCACGCCGCGCTGCGGAAAGAATCTCGGGTGTCCCGACATGGCCAGTGATTTCTGGATTTCGGTCAGCCAACCCGGCTCGATATAAAGCGCCAGAACCAAGGTGCGTTCGCCCGCTGGTGCCAAATGCTCATAGGCATGGTATTCCCAGGCATTGACCAGCACCGCCATCTCATCGGTCAGCGGTGCACGTTCGCCGCGCACATTGAAAGCCGCATCGACTCCGCCGGCCTTGATCAGGATATGGCAATGAGGATGGGCGTGACCGACCAGCGGCGCACTCATGTCCAGCAAGGCCACGCGGCCGAAACGGCCCTGAAAAATTTTGACAGCGGAGGACAAGGGATTGTTGAATCTCTGGAAGACCCGGCGCGTCAGCATAGCGACTTTCGCGCGCAGCGCCAGCAGGGCTTGCACCAATGCCGCCTCACCCCCCGCTGCGCGGCGCCTGCTGCAGCAGTTCAGCCAGCCGGTCCTTGTAAAGGCCGGCCCGCAGGGCGCTGGCATGACCGCAGGTGGCGGGGCTGCCGGGAATCAGCAGGTACTGGCCATTCCTGACCCTGCTGATCTCGCGTTGCATCAGGCCGAGTTCGGGCGGGTTGCGTTCATCGTCGGCCGAGTTGATCGCCAGCAGCGCCGCCTCGATGCGCTCCAGGCCAGGCCCGGGGTCGAAATCGAAGCCGGCTTCCCATTGGTAAAGCAGGTCGTTGGCATCGCCGCTGAAGGGCTGGGCCAGCGCGGTGGCGATCAACTGGTCGCCGACGGATGAAGAAGGCGCCTGGCCATACCAACCCAGGCTGCCGCCGGAAGTGGCCAGGCTGAAATACAGCAGATGGGCTTGCATTCCGCGCGGCTGGATGCTGTAGTTGCCCTCCTGCCAATCCGGATCATTGCGGATCGACTGCGTCAGCATGCGGCGCAGCATCCAGTTGCGGCCGGACATCGCGGCCGGCGTGCTGGCCATCGGCACCAGCGCATCGGCAAAGCCCGGGTAGCGCGAACCCCAGAGCCAGGTCTGCATGCCGCCCATCGAATAGCCGATGACGGCGCGCAGATGCTGCAGCCCGAGGCCTTGCGTGATCAGCCGGTGTTGGGCCCGCACCATGTCCTCGTAGTTGTAGCGCGGGAAGTTCATGCGCAGCCCGTCCGAAGGTTTGGCGCTGCGGCCGCAACCGATCGAATCGGGCAGGATGAGGAAATAGCGGCTCGCATCGAGCGGCTGACCCGGGCCGAACAAGGCGCCGGCGAATTCCTCGCTCAACAGCGCGCCGCCCGAACCCGCCGTGCCATGCAGGATCAGCACCGGCTCGCCCTTCGGGTTGCCGATGGTCTGGTAATGCAACTTCAGCTCGGGCAACGATTCGCCGCCATGGAAGCTGAAGTCGCGCGCTACCCAATCACCCTGTTGGGGCAGCGGATAGCCAGGCGCTGGCCTCGCTGCAGGCGACTGCTTGTTGCTTTCGATCACGGGCATATTTCTCCTGGGCCAGACAGCGTTGCAGGGCAATTCAAACCTGGCGCAAACCAGATCAGCGCCCCGGCGCCGGATCGGCTTGGCAGCCTTGATGGATGCAGCCCTGGTTTCAGTCAGCCCGGGAAGGCTTGACGAAGCGCGCCGGCCGTTTCTCGATAAAGGCAGCCGTGGCTTCACGGTGATCGGCGGTCTCGGTGCAACGCACATGGCGCCAGGCTTCGGCGTCGAGCATCTCGGGCAGCGTTGCGTGCAAGCCCTGGTTCAGATTGCTCTTGATATGCGCGATCGCGCCACGCGGCCCGTCAGCCCATTGGCGCGCCTGCGTCATCACGGCAGCTTCAAGCTCACCGGCTTCGGTCAAGCGGTTCAACAAGCCCAGTGACAAGGCTTCCTGGGCCTCGACCATCGGCGAGCTCAGGTAGAGCTCGCGCGCCTTGGCCATGCCGACGATGCGGGGCAAAAAATAATGCCCACCGAAGTCACCCGAGACGGCGACCTGCAGGAAGCCGGTCTTCAGCCGCGTCGTGCTGTCGCCATAACGCAGGTCACAGGCCAGGGCCATCGACAGCCCTGCACCCACCGCCGGTCCGCGCAGCATCGCGATGGTTGGTTTGGGCATGCGGTGCAGCATTTCGCAGATTTCCATGCGTCGGCGCAGCCTGGCCACCCGGTCCTCGAATGACAGGATCTCGGCGCCAGCGCCGGCCATCCTCGCCACATCACCGCCGGCACAAAACGCGCCACCCGCGCCGGTCAGCACGACCGCACCGATGTCGGCATCGCTGCTGGCTTGCTGCAAGGCCTGGTGCAGCAACTCGTAGAGCTCGGGGCTCAGCGCATTGCGCCGCTCAGGGCGATTCAGCGTCAGCAGCAACACGCCATCGCGTCGCTCTTCCAGAAGCACTGGCTGGTTCATCGTCTTGTCTCCGGTATGGCGGTTCAAAGCCGCCATTTTGCTTGAGTATCCGGCTCGAGGCGAAGCTCGGTGCCAAGGTCGATTCAGCTACCCGGTTCCACCCCCCGGTTCGACTGGCGGCAATCTGCAAGTGACCGAGAAGGAGAGATAAATCACAGGCAGAAATGGCCTTGCCCGCTAGAGTGAATCCACCCCGATATTGATACCGATAGGCGACTGTCGAAGCTGCTCCATGGAAACAATTCTGCTGATTTCTGTCCTATCCTTGCTGGTGTTGCTGTTCATCCTGCACACCGAGTTGAGCAATACCAAGCGTTGTCTCGAACAGATGCATACCGACATCTACAAACGCTTTCGGGACAGCTCTGAACCGATTTCGCAAATCCCGGCGCTGGAGCAGCGCCTGCAAAAAATCGAACGCGGCGCGACCGAGTAGGCGCTAGCCACCACTAGTCCCGCGCCAGAACCTGTTGAGCCGTAGCGAAGTTTGCCCGGCGCTGGGCAAACAGCAGCGAGCTGATCGCCGCCACGCTGATGAGCACCATCAGGCCGAGGCCATAGACATAACCGGCCTCGCGGCTCCAGAGCAGACCCAGCGCCAAGGGCGCGGCGGCGCGGGCCAGCGCCAGGGGAAGGCCGAGAGCGCCATTCAGACTGCCCACCTGATCGCTGTCGACATATTGCGCCACCGCCGTGCCCTTGACGATCGTCAGCATGCCATTGCCAATGCCGTAAAGCAGCACAAACAGCAGCGCCAGGCCCAGGCCCAGCGACGCGTCATGCGGCGCGACCCAGATCGCCAGCAACAGCACCACCAACCCAAAAGGCAGCAGACAGGGAATCAACAAATTGGCAAGGTGCAAGTCGAAATGGCGTTCGAAAAAATACAGCAGGGCGCGGCCAAAAACCTGCAACAAGCCGATCGCCGCCGGTATTGCGATGACCCAGAACGGCGACATTCCGCTTTCGCGCAACAGGCTCACCATATGCGCCGGCAGGGCCGCAGTAACCGCCATCATCAGCACCACAAAGCCGCCAACCAGCAAAAATGGCGCGCTGCGCAAATGCTTTGACAGCGCCGCCGCAGGCGCGCTGCCTCGCGCGGCGGCTGCTGGTGGCGCGCCGCGCAACAGCCAGGCATGCAAGGGCACACAGACCAGCAACTGCAAGGCCGCCAGCCACCAGGTCGCATGGCGCCAGCCGAAGGCTTCAATCAGCCAGGCGGTCAGCGGCATGAAGACCGTGCTGGCCAGTCCGCCCAGAAAGGTCATGGTGATGATGGCGCGGCGGAAATCCTCTGGAAAGCGCCGCGTCAACACCGAAAAAACCGGCGTGTAGAGGGTCGCCGCCAAGCCCAGGCCCAGCAAGGTCCACAGCGCATAGAAAGCGGCTTGGCTGTTGACAAAACCATGGGCCAACAGGCACAGCCCCACCAGCAGCGAGCCTGATGTCATCACCAGCCGCTCATGGCCGCGGTCGATCCAGCGCCCGACCGGATAAGCGCCCAGGCCCTCGGCCAGCAAAGCCAGGCTGAAGGCCAGCGAGGACTCGGCACGACTCAAACCCAGCTCGCGTTCGACCGGTTCCAGCAACAGCGCAAAGCTGTAAAAAACGCTGCCCCAACTGATCAACTGAAGCATCGAGAGCCCCAAGATCAACTTCCGGTCAGCCTGCGGCGATCGCGTCATGTCGGGGATTATGGATCGGCAGGCTTTTCCAGCAGCAGGCAAAGCAATGGCGAACCTATTCAATCCCGATACCATTGGGCGCTGGCAACGTTGAAATCGTGGATTACCCTAAGGATGCTCTGCATAACCCCTCACGGTTTGTGATAGCGCGGCCTCGGGCGGTCTGCGGCGTTGCATTTATTGCCAATAGCACGCGCTATTGGCCGCAAAATGCGCCTTGCATCCCATCCCGATCCGCACTACACACACTCGCGTTGAGTTATGCAGAGCATCCCTAAAGGAATTGGCAATGCGCACGCTTGCACCCGTATCTCCCGGCGAAATGCTGCAGGAGGAGTTTCTAAAGCCCTTGGGCCTGAGCAAATATCGCTTGGCCAAGGACATCGGTGTGCCCCCACAGCGAATTGGCGACATCGTGTCGGGCAAGCGAGGCATCACCGCTGATACCGACCTTCGTCTGTGCAAATACTTCGGGCAGAGTGATGGCTGGTGGTTGCGCGGTCAGGCCAGCTATGACTCGTCGATTGCCCGTGAATCGATGCGCGACGTGCTGGCCCTGATTCAGCCTTGTGCCTTGATGACAGCCTGAAAAGTTCTAGTTGCGGCGAGTGAGCCGCGCCGATTCAGCGACCGTTCAGCGGGTAAGCCGGGTCGAGGAAGCCGGGGGTGGACGGGTGGCCGGGTTTGACCCACTGGTTTACCAGCGCTTCGTCTTCGGCGCTGATGACGCAGTCGAGCGCGCCTTGATAGTCCTGCCATTGACCCAGCGTGCGCGGGCCGGCGATGACGGCACTGACGCCGCGGTTGGCCAGCACCCAGGCGGTGGCGAAATGCGCCATCGCCACGCCCCTGCCTTCGCAATAGGTCTGCAGTTGCTGGGCGATCTCGAGCGACTCGGCTCGAAACTCGGTCTGCATCATGCGTTTGTCGCCGCGTCCGGCACGGCTGTCGGTGGCTGGCGTCTGACCCGGCAGATATTTGCCGGCCAGCACGCCGCGGGCCAGCGGGCTGTAGGGCACAACGCCGATGCCATGATGGCGGCAGGCTTCCAGCACTTCCATCTCGGGCTGCCGGTTGAGCAGGTTGTAATAGGGTTGGCAGACCACCGGCCCGGGCATATTCAGCTGGCGCGCCAGATGCACCAGCTCGGTGATGCGCCAACCCCGGAAATTCGAAACACCCCAGTAACGGATCTTGCCGTCGCGCAGCAGCGCCTCAATGGCCCGCAGCGGCTCCTCAAGGTCCATGCCATTGAAGTCGCGGTGCAGGTAGTAGATGTCGATATGGTCGGTATCCAGTCTCTCCAGGCTGGCCTCGCAGGCGCGCAGCATCCAGGCACGCGAGTAGCGGGCTTGGTTGACCCGCTCGGACATCGCATTGCCGAGCTTGGTCGCCAGGATCCAGTCATGGCGCCGCGGCTTGATCAACTGACCCACCATCTGCTCCGAGGCGCCGGTCGAATAGACGTCAGCCGTGTCGATCAGGTTGACGCCCTGCTCGAATGCCTGGTCGACGATGTTCCGGGCCTCGGCCAGTTCGGTCTGGTCGCCGAACATCATCGTTCCGAGACAGAGCTCGGAAACCAGCAGCGGGCTTTTGCCCAGCTTGCGGTAGCGCATGGCGGTCCTTTCGAAGTCTTGTGTCAGGCCGCGGCCAGTTTGCCGTTCTGGAAATCGCGTACCGCCTGCTGCAGTTCGGCCTGGGTATTCATCACGAAAGGGCCATATTGCGCGATCGGTTCCTTCAACGGCCGACCGGCGACGAGGATCACCCGGGTCAGCTCATCCAGGGCTTGCAAGCGCAGGCCATCGCTGCCAGCGTCATTGGCCATGATCGCCATGCGGCCTGCCGGAACCTCGACGCCACCTGACTGCAACTTGCCGCGGTAGACATAGAAAAAAGCGTTGTGCAGGTCGGGCAAGGTCTGCTCGAACAGCGCACCTGGCGCCAGATGGAGGTCCAGATACAGCGGCAAAGTGCCTTCGCGCTGTACCGCACCGGCCACGCCGTCACTGCTGCCGGCGATCACCCTGACCTTGACCCCGTCCTTTTCATATTCGGGCAGGGCAGCGCTGGGAATATCGCGGTACCAGGGCGCGCACATTTTGTCCTTGGCCGGCAGGTTCAGCCAGAGCTGAAAGCCTTCCATCAGGCCTTCTTCCTGCTCAGGCATTTCGCTGTGGATGACGCCGCGGCCGGCGGTCATCCATTGCACATCGCCATTGCCCAGCAACCCTTCGTTACCGGCCGAATCACGGTGCCGCATACGGCCTTCGAGCATATAGGTGATGGTCTCGAAGCCCCGGTGCGGATGGTCGGGGAAGCCGCCGATATAGTCGCCAGCCTTCTCGGAGCCGAAGGCATCGAGCATCAGGAAGGGGTCGAGCCGGCGCTGCAGATCCTGCGTCAGCACGCGGGTCAGCTTGACGCCGGCGCCATCGCTGGTGGCGAGTCCCGTCACCAGCCGTTCAATCAGGCGCGGCTTGACCAAGGCGGCTTGGGAGGGGCTTGTCATGTTGAAGTTTTCATTGTGGGGCTGACTGGCGCTTGAAAAAATGCTGCCCGGGCTTGCGCAACGCGTTCGGACTGGCGGCCGATATTGCCACAAACCAGGTCGCAGAGTTGGTAGACGGCAGGATCGGCAATCCGGTAGAAAGCGCTGGTGCCCCGGCTTTCGCGTTCGACCAGGCCATGTTGTTGC
>JBIKPD010000163.1:0-8363 GCA_044357665.1 Roseateles sp.
GCGATGAACCGCTAATCTCTGCTTCGATGATCGATGCCTGTGCCTTGTTGCTGAGCGAACGGCCGCAATGCGTGATGAGCACGGTCGCCCATGCGCTCGATGATTCGGCTGAAGGCGCGGCTGATTTCGCCAACCCGAATGTCGTCAAGGTCGTGACCGATGCCAACGGGCTGGCCCTGTATTTCTCGCGCGCACCGATTCCCTGTTGGCGCGATGGTCAGGGCCGGCCGCTAGCCGGTTCGGCTTTGCGCCATGTCGGCCTCTATGCCTACCATGCGGGTTTTCTGCGCAGGTTCCCGACTCTCGCGGTCAGCCCGCTGGAGCAGATCGAGTCGCTTGAACAGTTGCGAGTGCTTTGGCATGGCGAGCGAATCGCGGTCCATGTCACCTCGGAACGACCCGGACCCGGCGTCGATACGCCGGAAGATCTTGAGCGGGTCAGAGCTATCTTGCGTGCCGGCATTTGACGGCGGGCAAGCTGTCAGCTTTCTGAGGGTAAGCCCATGCTATCCTCGCCAACGATAAATGCAGCTTATCGTCTGCATTCCGCCAAATATTGAAGGAGACCCATGCGACTGATTCTTCTCGGTGCCCCAGGTGCGGGTAAAGGAACGCAAGCCACGTTCATCTGCCAGAAATTCGGAATTCCGCAGATCTCCACCGGAGATATGTTGCGGGCAGCCGTCAAAGCTGGTTCTGAAATGGGTCTGGCAGCCAAAAAGGTGATGGATGCGGGCGGACTGGTCGGCGATGACATCATCATCGGTCTGGTCAAGGAGCGGATTACCCAGGCTGACTGCGCCAACGGTTTCCTGTTCGACGGCTTTCCGCGCACGATTCCTCAAGCCGGTGCGATGAAGGCCGCCGGCGTGAAACTCGACTTCGTGCTCGAGATCGACGTCCCTGACAGCGCCATCATCGAACGCATGAGCGGTCGCCGGGTGCATGTCGGCTCGGGCCGAACCTACCATGTCAAATTCAACCAGCCCAAGGCCGCAGGCATCGATGACCTGACCGGCGAAGCACTGGTGCAACGCGACGATGACAAGGAAGAAACCGTACGCAAGCGACTGGAGGTCTACCAGGCCCAGACAAGGCCTTTGGTCGACTACTACGCGCATTGGGCCGCCACCGGCGATGCCGGAGCGCCGCAATACCGCCGCATCGAAGGTATCGGTTCGGTCGACGACATCATGCAGCGTGCCTTGACCGCATTGAACTGAACCAACAATTTTCAACTGACCAAGCCGCTTTCCTGCGGCTTCGTTTTTGACCGCTACTTGACGTTAACGTCAACGTCAATCAAACCAAGGAAACAGCATGGAAATCGCAGGCAAGGTATTCATCGTCACTGGTGGCGCCTCGGGGCTGGGTGAAGGGACGGCGCGCATGCTGACCGCCCATGGCGCCAAGGTCGTCATCGCCGATCTGCAGGTCGAGCAGGGGCAGGCCGTCGCCGATGAACTCGGTGCTGCATTTGTCCGCGCTGATGTCAGCCAGGAAGCCGATGGTCAGGCCGTGATCGCCAGGGCCTTGAGCCTGGGTCGCTTGATGGGCCTGGTGAATTGCGCCGGGATCGCCCCGGCAGTCAAGACGGTTGGCAAGGAAGGCGCCCATTCGCTGGCGATCTTCGCCAAGGTCATCAATGTCAACCTGATCGGATCATTCAACATGATCCGCCTGGCTGCCGAAGCGATGTGCAAGAACGAACCCGAAAGCACCGGCGAGCGCGGTGTGCTGATTTCCACCGCATCGGTGGCAGCTTTCGACGGGCAGATGGGCCAGGCCGCCTACGCCGCATCCAAAGGCGGCGTGGTCGGCATGACCTTGCCGATTGCACGCGACCTGGCGCGCAACGGCATCCGCAATATGACGATCGCCCCGGGCATCTTCGGCACGCCGATGCTGTTCAGCATGCCCAAGGAAGTACAGGATGCGCTGGCGGCCAATGTCCCCTTCCCTTCAAGGCTGGGAACGCCGGCAGACTATGCCAAGTTGGTGCACCAGATCATCACCAATGAAATGCTCAACGGCGAAGTGATCCGGCTCGACGGCGCAATTCGCCTGGCGCCCAGGTAAGCATCGATCAGGACCGGCCGGCCAAGTCCAGCGCCCGCTGGTAGACCGGCTTGTCGATCATGCGTCCGTCCAACTGGATGGCGCCGACGCCATTGGCATCGGCGGCTTCGAAGGCTTGGATGACCCTCAAGGCTTGTTCCATTTGGGCAGCGTTGGGCGTGAAGCAGTCATTGATGATTTCCAGGTATTTCGGGTGAACGACAACCGCGCCCCGGAAGCCGAGCGACCTGGCCTGCTCGACCCTGGCTTTGAAGACCTCCGGAGCGCCGAGTTCGGCGATCGAACCGACGAAGCCGATCGGCTGAATCTTTGCCGCCCGGCAGGCGAACAGCACCATCATGCTCGGCATCATCAAGGTATCCGGTGTCGGGTCGGCGCCGCAATCGAGCGAGAAGTCTTCGCTGCCTAGCATCATGCCCAGCACTCGACGGTCGGCCGCAGCGATCTCGTAGAGCTTTGGCAAGGCCAAAGCGCTCTCGATCTGCAGCACAAAGCGCAAATGGCCAGCAGGTATTCCCGCAGCCCGCTCGAGCCCGGCCACGACAGTCGCCAGCAACTGCACATCGCGGGGATGTTCGACCTTGGGCAACATCAACAAGTCGAGCCCGGGGAGTACCGCCGCACGCAGGTCAGTGATCGCGGTATTCAGGTCACCATTGATCCGCACGGCTGTGATCTTGCCCGCCGCCTTCAGACGCGCGTAGGAAGCTCCCAGCGTCTGCCTGGCAGCTTCTTTCTTGCTTGCATGGATGCCGTCCTCAAGGTCGAGGATGACGGCATCGCAGGGTTTGTTCAGCGCACTGGCCAGCAGGCGTTCGTTGTCTGCCGGAACAAACAAAAAGGAACGGATCATCGGGGACTTCATTCGGTTTCCTTAGGCCCTGTTAGCCATTTTTCATTGTCCTGCCCCAGGCTCGGTGCGCTGCGGCGCAAGGGCGGACGCCTGCCGTTGATCTTGTAAGGCGGGGCATGGATCCGGTGCGAACTGCCATCGACACCGACATCATCGAGCAGCAATTCCCGGTCGATCATGTAGGGATGCGCGAGCAGATCGGCGATGTCACAGACCGGGCCTGCCGTGATGTCGCGTTCACTGAAGAACTGCAAGGCCTGGTCGAGAGTCAACTCAGCGAGATGGTCCTGCACAAGCTTGTCGAGCGCGTCGATATTCTGCAAGCGCGCTTCATGGGTCGCAAAGCGCGGGTCACTCAAACCCTGCGGATAGCCGATGCCCTCGAACAAGCGCCCCAGCGTGCCCTCCATACCGGCCGACAGAGCAACCCAGCGCTGATCCTTGGTCTGATAGACATTGCGCGGCGCATGGGTCGGCGAGCGGCTGCCCGAACGCGCATGAACCTCACCGGTCAACTCGTACTCGGCAGCCTGCGGGCCAAGCACCGAAAACAGCGGCTCGAACAAAGACAAGTCGATTTCCTGAACTCGCGGTTTGGCCGTCGCGCGCTGCTTGTGCAGGGCGGCCAGCGCCAGCGCGGCGCCGTAGATACCGGCGACAGAATCTGCCATCGCAAAAGGCGGCAGCACCGGCGGCCGATCCGCGAAACCGTTCATCGCCGCAAAACCGCTCATCGCTTCGATCAGCGAACCGAAGCCCCCTTTCTTGGCATATTTGCCGGTCTGGCCCCAGCCAGAAATTCTCACCACGACCAATTTGGGATTGAGCTGTTGCAACGCCACCTTGTCCAGGCCCATGCGCTCGAGCGTGCCAGGGCGGAAATTCTCCACCAGCATGTCGGCACCCGCCAGCAGTTCGCGTAAATGAATCTGGCCCTGTGGATCGCGCAGATCGAGCACCACACTGTCCTTGTTGCGGCTATAGCTCAACCAGTAAGTGCTGACGCCATTGCGTTTCCAGGCACGCAATTCATCGCCCTTCTGTGGCGGCTCCACCTTGATCACCTGGGCGCCCAGATCGGCCAGCACATGGGTCAACATATTGCCGGAAACCAGGCGAGACAAATCAACAACCCGTACATCGGCCAAGGGTTGAAGATCGCAATCCGGTTCTTGTTCGTTGTCGGTCATAGGGGCGCTATCAATCGCGGTTTCTCAAGAATGACTGAGGAGTATCCGCGATGCCCCAGCTTTGCGCAGCCACGCCCGCCCTGAAGCAAAAAGCCCTGGCAGATGAGCGCCAGGGCTTTTCAGTGGGGCAGCAATGCAGCTGACTTCAGCGCTTGGCGCTGCGCACCTGCACGCTCCACAGATGGGCCAGGTCAGTCACGCCGTCGGTGCCCTTGACATTGCGCCAGCTTGCCTGTGCCTTGCTTGATTCGCCGGCCAGCGCATGCGCCATGCCGAGATAGAGCTTGGCATCTTCTGGCCTTTTCAGACTGCCTTTGGCAATACCCTGCTCGATCAACTTGACACCGCGTGAAGCATCACCGCGCAGCGCATAGCCCAGACCGATGCTGACCAGCGCATTGCCATCCTTGGCGTCCTGTGCCGCGCTTTCGGCCGCCGGCAAAGCCGCTTTGACCTCGGCAGAGCGTTTTACCATCAATTCCATCAAACGCTTGTGGCGAGCCCCTTCGGTGCCCTGCCCCAGCACATTGGCGGCAATTCCCTTGTCGACAACCTGCTTGCCCTCTTCGGGATAACCGGCCTGGGCAGCCAGCTGCGCCATTTCCATATAGTCATTGGCGCTGCGCATATTGCCTGTGGCCAGCTTGAGCCGATAGACGTCCAGCGCGAAACGGTCAGAAAAACCCCTTTTCTGCGGCAAGCTGCCCAGGATCTGTGCCCAGAGCTCCTTGCGCGGGTAATAGTTCAGAAGTTTCTCGGTTGCCAAAGCCTCGTTGGCCGAATCTTTCTGGCGGCTGGCGGCTGTCAGCAGCAGATTCAGCTTGTCCTGAGGCGGTGTTCGACCGGCTTTCTCGTCGGCGCTGATTTCTTCCAGCGTCTGCTTGATGATGCCGGCCATGTCACCCGAATAGAACTGTGCCGAGGTCTGCACCTGCTTCATCGCCGCACTGGTGCCGCCTTCCTTGAAGTAGCGCTGCGACCAAGCCAAAGCCCGCGCGTTGTCCTTGTTACGCAAAAAGGTACCAGCGATCGACTCGATCATGCGCAGTTGCTCAGCCTGACTGAGACGCCCGCTGGCCTTCATCGCCTCGAAGCCTTTGACCATCGAATCGGCATCACCGGCACCCGAAGCCGCGGCGACACGCATGCCTTCGATGTTGTAGTTCTCGACCGGCGTACGCCCGCCAACGCTTTCGGCCTCCTGCAATTTGGCCAAGGCGTCCTTGAACTTGCCCGCCTTGATCAAGGCGCTGGCTTCCTTCAAGGGTTTGCCGATCTCCGGCCGGACCGTTTCCGCCTGCGCCTGCGCTTGGACAAATCCGATGCTGCCGTCAGGCGCCGCACCAAATACGAATGCTGCGGTGCCCAATGCGACCGTGGCCAAGGTCTTGAACTTCATACCCATCTCCTGCGAAAAAAAACGCGCAACCCCTGCGGGCGGCGCGCTGTTCAAATGCTGACAATCAAATCGTCACTTGACGAACTGCTCGTTACCGACCATACCCATCTTCTTCACGCCCAAGCGCTGAGCAGCGGCCATCACCGTGGACACGCTACCGTACTCGGCCAACTTGTTCGGCTTGATATGGACTTCAGACTGATCGGGTTCGGCTGCGACTTCGGACAATTTAACTTCGACCGCGGCCTGATCTGCCAGCGCCACCCCATCCCAACTGACCGTGCCGTCAAAGTCAATGAAGACTTCATGCACGATGGGATCCTTCAACGGCGGCGTTGTACTAGGCGGTGGCATATCCAGATTCACCGAATGCAACTGGATCGGAATGGTGATGATCAACATCACCAACAGCACCAACATCACATCGATCAGCGGCGTCGTGTTGACGTCCATCATCACTTCCGGCTCTTCACCGCCGGAGGAACTGCCCAAATTCATACTCATGTCTTATTTCCTCGCCTCAACCGCCGCGTTCGGGGGGTTGGGTGACAAAGCTGACTTTCATGATGCCGGCGCGTTGGCAGGCAAAGACGACTCGGCCGACTGATTCATAGCGCGACTTTTCGTCACCGCGAATATGCACCTCGGGCTGAGGATTCAGCACCGCGATCGTTCCCAGGCGCTTGACCAGCGCCTCGGTGTCAGCCACTGGGCTTGAGTTCCAGAAAATGTCGCCGTCCCTGTTGACTGCGATTTCGACATTTTCAGGTTTGGTGACACGGGCGATGTTGGTCTCTTTGGGAAGAGACAACAACACCTGCTGGGTCACCGCCGGGATGGTGATGAGAAAGATGATCAAGAGCACCAACATCACGTCCACAAGGGGCGTGGTGTTGATGGTCGACACCACATCATCATCGCCGGAGGCAGATCCGACGTTCATGCTCATGAGGCTTGCTCCGCGCTATCTAGGATGAAAGACTCAATGCTTGCCGGATTGACGGTTGCCCATCAGCACGCCGTGCAGGTCAGCCGAAAAAGCGCGCACTTCGCTCATCACAGCCTTGTTGCGAGTCACCAGCCAGTTGTAACCCAGCACCGCTGGCACAGCGACGGCCAGACCGATGGCGGTCATGATCAGCGCCTCGCCGACCGGGCCCGCGACCTTGTCGATCGATGCTTGTCCGGCAATACCGATGGCGGTCAAGGCCTGCAAAATTCCCCACACCGTACCGAACAGGCCGACGAATGGCGAGGTAGAGCCCACCGTTGCCAGGAAGCTCAGGCCGCCCTGAATACGGGCGTTGACTTCGGTCACAGCGCGGTCGATATTCATCGTCACCCAGGTATTGCGGTCGATGTTCTCGGTCAGCGTACCTTCATGGTGCTCGGACGAGTCGATGGCCGCCGCCGCGATGTAGCGGAAGGCACTGGCTTCAGCCAAGCCCTTCACGCCTTCGGCCAGCGAAGCCTTCTTGAAGAAGGTGACACGGACGTTCTTGGCTTCATCGGCCAGTTTCTTTGTGTCCCACAGCTTGGTGATCAGGATGTACCAACTGCCCATCGACATCAAAGCCAGCAGGGCGAGCACGCCCTTGCCGACCATGTCGCCATGCTTGATCATGGCCATCAGTCCGTATGGATTGTCTGCTTCCTTGGCAGCGACAGGCGCTGCGCCTTCAACAGCAACCGAGGCCGCTGCATCAGCAGGTTTTACATCTTGGGCCTGGACTGGCGAGATGGCGAGGGTTGCGGCAAATGCGATTGCGGCAATCAAGCCGGAAATACGAGAAATCATGGAGTCAGCTCCTGGAAAAGAAAACAAAAAACTCGGTTTTGAGGTCAAGGCCGGGCATCATTGCCAGGACCTTGCAGGGTCATTCAAAGGGGAAATTCTTCTGGTTTATTCGATGCGGAACTGGAACTCCTGCTCGAACACATGGTCGCCCGGGCATTCATAGGTGTCGCGCAAAGTCGTTTCGATCGATGAAATCAAGGCACGTTGGGCCTTGCGATCGACACCACCGCGCAGCGGCACCACTTCAATCGATGCCACCCGTCCGGCCTTGACCGTGGCGGTGACCTTGTAGAGCGCTTCACCGCTCCAACTGATCGAAGGCAGTTCAGGCTTGCCCATCTTGGTGCAGACCATCGCGGCACGCACTGGTCCGACCCTTGGTGGCGGAGGTGCTACGACAACCGGTGGCGGCGCTGCGCGCACCACCTGGGGCGGAGGCACAACCTGAGTCGACTGGATGGCACGAGCCGCGGGTGGCGCTGGCGCAGTCACCTGGAATTCAGGCGGCGGCACAAATGGCGGCGGCGGTGCTTTCAGATCGGGTGGCGGCGGTACGACCTTGTCAGGCAGATCTGGCGGCTTGACCTTCTCCTCGATCACCTTGGTCTCGATCGGACCCTTGACTGCATCCAGTGCCTTGCGTGCCAAGCCACTGGCCAGGGCATAAACAATCACGATATGAATCAACACCACCAAGCCGAACCCAGTCAGGCGTGAGGAATTGTTCTTCTGCTGCGCAAAATTCATGCGCTCTCCTTCATATGACTACGAAATACATTCATCTACACAACCGGGGAAGTCCCAGTGCTACCACGCTGGCTTCACCGGCCATCGCCCATCAAATCCTCATCCCTGCTTGGACATGACCCACGCCGACAGGCCATTCAAGCATCCCGACAGAACAATTCCCAGCAAACCGCACAAGCCTTGTAACAAAACTACATCAGCATGGCAGAAAACAAGCTCCGTATCGTATCTGAATTAGCGCCAGATTCGACATGGGGTTAGCCCTGCCTTGAACCAAAACCGTCCTACTGCGAAGGG
>JBIKPD010000165.1:0-8284 GCA_044357665.1 Roseateles sp.
CATGCCCTTCGACAGGCGAACGGTGGTTTTTCTTCAACGAACAGAGGGGCAAGCCTGCCGCGCCGGACCCGGACAATCACGCGGCCAAAGTAATTGACCCGTTCGTGGTGAGCCCGTCGAACCATCAACAAAAGCCGTTCGTGGTAAGCCCGTCGAACCATCAACAAAGCCATTCGTGGTGAGCTCGTCGAACCATTAACAAAGCCGTTCGTGGTGAGCCTGTCGAACCACCTCAGGCCCTTCGACAAGCTCAGGGCGAACGGTGGTTTTCTCCAGCGAGCAATCCGATACTCGTGAGCCCGCTCTCAGTCGCAGTCAAACTTGGGCACTGCCATGCCGGTCTGCAGTTGAATCGGGTGACGTCAAGTCGCCAGATGGAGAGCGCCATAGCAACAGAGGGCGCTTAACCTTGTTTAGTTCCATGACTGATGCCATCAAGCACCAGTCGAGAGACGAAGTCCCGGTACTCTTCCGTCAGCCGCTTCATGGAAGCACGCTCACCGAAGATCCCTCTCACCAGCGGCGTGGCCGTAACAAAAAATTCGGTCAGGCCGACGATCGAGAGGAACAAATAGCCAGGCTCTATTTCCCTGAACTCGCCTTGCTGGACACCTTCAAGCACCACCTGTTCCAGTTCGCGCACGCGAGTGAGGGCGCGCGCCATGTACATCTTGGCCTGGTCCGAAGATCCGTAGAACACCTGGCGCACCATCAGGTCGTTGAAGTGGGGGTCCTGCGAGAAGATGTCGAGCCAGGCGTTGACGTAGGCGGCAATCCTCTCTGCGGCGGTACTCCCTGTGACGCCGGCCATGTGGCGCGCGAAGCTATCGGTCGTTTCCGCGATCACGGCGAGCCAGACAGAATCGAGGTCGCCGAAGTAGTAGTTCACCAGCGCCGCGTCCACTCCCGCATGCCTTGCCACATCTGCCTTGGTGACATGCGAAGGATGAACCGAACGGATCAGGTCGCGAGCGGCGGTGATGATCTTCGCTTTGGAGTCTTCGCTGTCTGCGGCCGCCGGCCGGCCCTTTCGTTTGACTGGCGGAGGAGAGATTTTTTTCATGAATCTTTTATATCACGCTTTCATGAATTACTCAGGGAAATCCCCAGTGCGGCATTGTTGGCATGCAAAAGCAATTGCGCTATATTCATGCGGACATGAATTAATATGAGCGTTCCGTCCGCGTTGCCCGGCGACATTGCCGACGAATATTTCGCGGCAATGAAAGCTGCGCTGGAAGTGGGCGCGGGTCGAATGCACACCAAGGGATGTTCGGCGAACATCGCCGCCGACAAGTGCTTCTGCCAGGACATCCGCCGCCGACTGGACGCAAACGTCCGGCGGGGCAAAGCCATGAACGTCAAGACAAGCAACTGGAGGAATACAGATTGAGCATTCTAGGAATCGACGAGGCCATCCTGACTACGGCCGACATGGACGGTGCGCGCAAATACCTTCTGGATTTTGGCCTCGATGAAGCCGATGGCGGCCCGGACAGCCTGCTGTTCAACGCATTGGACGGTACGGGTGTGCGGGTCTGTGCTGATACCCGGCCGGGCCTGCCCGCCCCGGTTGCGGCAGGCCCGAACATCCGGGCTTGTATCTGGGGTGTCAGCGACGCCGCCACGATAGGCCGGTTGCGCGCCGAGCTTTCCGGTGACCGCGAGGTGCGGGAAGACCAGGACGGGACCCTCTGGGCAGAGGACGACGACGGCAATGCGATCGGCTTTCGCGTCACGCGGCGCAAGACCCTTTCACTGCAGGCCAATCCCGTCAATGTGCATGGACTGCCGCCGCAGCGCGGCCTGAACCAGGTACCGGAATTCGGCAAGGCTGTGCGCCCGGCCACTTTCAGCCACCTGGTGCTCTACACGCCGGATGCCTCGCGGATCGAAGCCTTCTATGCGAAACGGCTTGGGTTCCGTGTCACCGATCGCTTTACCGGCGCCGGCTTTTTTGCGCGCGCCGAGGGCAATGCTGAGCACCACCAACTGTTCTTCATCGAGCGCGCCAATACGCGCGGACTGAACCATATCGCCTTCCATGTGAGCGACCATCTGGAAATGATGCTGGCCGGCAAGGCGTTCGCCGAAAAAGGCTGGGAAAGTGCGTGGGGGCCCGGCCGGCATATCTTCGGCGGCAACCATTTCTGGTACTTCAAGAGCCCATTCGGCGGCAACTTCGAATTTGACTGTGACATGGACGTGGTCGATGATTCCTGGTTGCCACGCGAAGCCAAGTTCGGGCCTGAAAATGCCGCGGTGTGGGTCACCCCCTACCAAGCCAAGAAGTGAGCGAAGTCGCATGAAACTCGTCCTGTTCTCCCGCCCGGGCATGCATGTGGCAAGGCCCGGCATCCTTACCGAGGCTGGCGTCGTCGATATATCCGCCGAAGTCCCTATCGGTCACACGCCGCAGGCGACGATGGTGTGGCTCATCGATCATTACGATCAGCTTCGCGAGCAGCTCGTCCGAGCGGCAGCCACCCGACCGGCCGCAGCGCTCGGCCAAGTGCGGCTGCTGCCACCCTTGCCTCGCCCCGGAAAAATCCTCTGCTGCATCGGCAACTACTGGGAGCATGCGCAACGTGACGCCAAGCCCCTGAATATGTTCATGAAGAATCCGGACGCGGTGGTCGGCCCCGGCGATGTCATCCGTCTGCCGGAGTTCACCGAACCTTGGGCCTTCATGCACGAGGCCGAGCTGGCTGTTGTCATCAAGGGCCCGGCGTACCGGGTACGCCGCGACAACTGGCGCGACGCGGTGTTCGGGTACACCTGTCTGATCGACGTCACAGCCCGCGGCGAAGGCCGTCGCACCTGGCCGAGCAGCGGCGCCATGAGCTGGCTGGGCAAATCCTTCGACACGTTCGCACCGCTGGGTCCCTGCATCGTGACTGCCGACGAAGTGACCGACCCGAACAATCTGCATGTGCAGTTCTGGAACGACGGGCAACTCCGCCACGACTACAGCACGGACGACATGGAGCACCCGGTACCGGAGATCGTCGAGTTCGCCAGCAACATCATGACGCTGCAATCCGGCGACGTACTGGCCTGCGGCACCAATCACGAAGGTCTGGGCTTTCTGCAGGACGGCGAAGAGGTGGAGATTTACATCCATGGCATCGGGGGCATGAAACTGCATGTGACCGATCCGCTCAAGCGCCAGTGGGAACGGGGCGTTTACCTGGGGCAGGACTCGACGCACCACGATGCGGTGAAGCGCCATCGACCGCTGGCCGTGCTGAATCCTGCCCGCGCGGAGGCAGGACAATGACCAGCCTCTATCGCTGCGGTCAGCACGCCGCTGTCCACCGGCTCAACCCACCCGCCAGGCAGCCCGGATCGGGCAGCCTGGTGGTCGACATGCACTGCCATGCCGTGATTCCTGCAGCCGAGGCCTTGGCGCAAGCGCATATGCGGGCCGAGAGCGAACCCATGCTGCGCTTCGCCTCTGCGTCGACTCTGGAGGTGAACCGTCGCATGCGGGAAAGCATTCGGGAACGGATTGTCGGCGTGGGCTTGAGGTTGCAGGAAATGGACGCCCAAGGTGTCGATGTCCAGGCGATTTCGCCAGGGCCCAACCACTTTTGCTACTGGGCCGAACCGGGAATTGGCCGGGACATCGCGCGCGCGACCAACGATGGCCTGGCACAGCTTGTCGCGCAACACCCGGAGCGGCTTGTGGCCCTGGGCACCGTGCCCATGCAAGCCCCGGAGCTCGCCATTGAGGAAATGAAACGCTGTGTTCGCGATCTGGGCATGCGCGGTATCGAGATCTGCACCAATGTGGCGGGCGAAGAGTTGTCAGCCGACAGATTCCGCCCCTTCCTCGCGGCGGCGGAGGAATTAGGCGTGCTGCTGTTGATGCATCCCCACGGTTTCAGCCATGGCGAACGCCTCCGGGACTTTCACCTGAACAACGTGATCGGCAATCCGCTGGAAACGACCATCGCTCTGGCACAACTGATCTACGGTGGCGTCCTGGATCGACATCCTGGACTAAAGATTTGCGCGGTACATGGCGGCGGGATGCTGCCTTTCTACAGCGGGCGTTTCGACCACGCCTGGCATGCGCGCAGCGATTGCAGTGCGCAATGCAGCCACCCACCCAGCCACTACCTGCGGCAAATTTACTTCGACACGATGGTCTACGACCCTGACCAGCTTGCCTACCTGATCCGCAAGTGGGGCGCCGACCGCATCGTTCTGGGCACCGATTATCCCTACGACATGGAAGACAAGGACCCGGTCGGGATGGTCGACCAACTGCAACTCACCGCCGAAGAACGCGAAGCTATCCTCGGCGGCAATGCAGTACAACTGCTTGGCCTGCAGGAAATTCAAAGACGGAAAAGAGGCAAAGACTAGGAACTTCCAGGATCATTCCTCAGGCCTGTGCATCGCGGCGAGGCCCTCGAGGGCAAGGCCGTAGCCGAGTAGATCATGCATGCGGCGCTTGATTTCCTGGGTAAGCAGCACGCGCGTGTAGCGCCGGTTGAGTGCCGGCTGCTTCATCAACTGCCTGGCCAACTCCCAGGCGCGAGGCAGCAGCGCATCCGGCGCGAGCACCTCATTGACCAGCCCGTAATCCAATGCCTGACTGGCCGAAACGCGCTGCCCTGTCAGCAGGAAATACCGGCCACGGTTGGTTCCCATCAAAAGCGGGAACACGACGTGCATGCCATCGCCGGGCACCAACCCACCGCTGAAATGTGCGGTGTCCTGGAACACGGTCGTTTCGCATGCGAGCACGATGTCGCAGAGCACCGGAATCTCGGCATGCCGTAGCGCCGGCCCATTGATCGCGGCAATCATCGGCACTTCAATGTTGAGCAAATTCATCTCGAGGTGCTTGCCCTCGAAGTAAAGGTGATCCCATCGGGCCGGCGTCATGCTGCCGGCGAGACGATGGCCGCCCGGCGGGACGGCGGGGCCGGAAAACTCGGTCCCGCTGCCGGTCAAGATGATGACCTGATTCGCACGGTCGCGGCCCACATCGAGAAAGGCGCGCTCAAGTTCGCCGTGAACATCGATATTCCACTGCAGCGACGCGCCCCCGGTATGCAGTCGCATCTCGAGGATGCCGTCCTCGCGCCGCATGGCGATATGTTCATAGCGGTCTGCGTAGTCGGGTTGGGTGGTCATTTTGCTTGCTCAACTTCCTGACGCGGCGCGTCCATGAGAACGAACAGCAGCCTGCAACTGTCGTCGCTCCGATTGCTCCATGCATGGTTGGTGCCGCGCTGAATCAGCACGTCGCCAACTTCCATGCGCGTCTCCCCTTCGTCCATCAAGGCCCAGACCTCGCCGGCCAGAACCACTGCATAGTCCAGCGTCTGGGTCTTGTGAAACGCGCCATGGCGCGCCTGCTGGTCCAAGGCATCTTCCGCTCCGTAGGACTTGAAGACTTCGGCCAGCTTGCCAAAGTCGCGTTCCCGGTCTGGCGGCAAATCGACGATACGGAAGATCGCGCCGCCGGTGGGTGGAGGCAAGCGGAAGGGCCGCTGGGTCGGCACGATTTCGGCATTGGAAGCGGGGACGCCACGGGTCTCCCAAAGCTCGTAGAACGCGTGCTTGGGGTTACCTCCGGAAAGATAGGGCTGGGCGATTGCCTCGTCCTCGACGATGCATGAGCGGCCGATTGCGTTGTGGCCGGTGACGATCCTGCGGATGGGCTTCATGAGGATTCCTTGAATGGAAAGCGGCGCCGGATTGCGATGGTATTGCTGCCGGCTGGCCTCACGGCTGCGCCCCAAGCTTCATGTCGGAGCTCCGCCAGATGGCCGGTAGCGTCTCACACAGGTGATCGTGATGCTTGCTCAGCGCCGTGAAATCGGAGTGCTGCTCGCTGTTGGCGATGGCCAGCGATGCGCGCTGCGAGTAGAGGCAGCGCTCGTACCTGCGCTGCATGAAACTCTCCATCAGTACAGGCGCTGGCAACTGCCTTCCCACGAGCTCGTCGAGCACATAGGCGTCTTCCAGCGCCATGGCCGCGCCCTGGGCGAGGTGCGGCATGCCGGCATGCGCCGCGTCACCTATCAGCACAGCGCGGCCCACGTACCAGGGCTGCGGTAGCAGCACCTGCTCGGCCGGTGAATACACAATCTCGTGCGAAACGTTGAGCATGTCGCGCACTGCGCCAACGTCGCCGCCATAGGGGGCCAGATATTCGCGCAAGACCCTCAGGTGCGAAGCCGGATCCATCTGGACATTAGCGGGCTCGTTGCTGACCAGAAAGAGATACATCGACTCACCTGTCAGCGGCACCAGACCCGCTTTGGTCGCATTGGATCCGTGATACATGCCCATGAAATCCAGATTCGGCAAGCGCGGAACCGTCACGCGCCAGAACCCGAAGCCTGTGAATTGAGGCTCCCACTCATTGCCAAAGAGCAACCGTCGCAGACCCGAGCGGATGCCATCGGCGCCGACGACGAGGTCATAGCGTGCGCTGGCGCCGCCGCCGAATGCCACGTCCACGCCATCGCTATCCTGCGTCATTGCGGCGATGGTGTCGCCGGTGCGCAGTTGGGTGCCTGCCTCGAGCGCTGCACGCTCGAGAATACCCTGCAGCGCCACGCGGGGAACGTTGTGAAAGGCAGGAATGTCAGGGCCGAGCGAGCGAGCCGCGATCGCGGACACGATCAATTTCCCACTTTCGTCGTGATACCGGCGCTCGTCGGCCTGGAATCCCGCCGCCTGGCAGTCCTGCAACAGTGACAGCGACTGGAGCACCCGCACGGCATTGCAATGCTGGATGATTCCGACGCCGATTGCTGAAGCCTGCTGGCGCCGCTCAACGACCTGCACTTCGATGCCGCGGCGCGCAAGCGCGGTCGCAAGGGCCAAGCCGCCGATCCCTGCGCCGGAGATCAAGACGCGCTTGTAGATCATGGCTTGCTTGCTCATAGCTCGATCCGGTCGGAGTTCGGTGCAGGCGCCAGCAGCCAGGGTTGCACGACGATGTTGAAGCGATGCAATTGCGTGAGCAGGTCCTTGCCCTCCGGCGTACCGTTCAGCCAGGCAGTCCACTCGCGCCACTTGTCCAGGTTCTCATACTCGAACAGGCGCACGATGCGGTCGGCCGGACCATTACCCTCCGGATGAGAGACCCACGAACCAACGTGGCGGCTGTAGCGCAGCCAGTGGGGAAGCGACTCGCGCTCCCAGTAGGTGTTGAACTCGGTCGGCTCGGCGACCGTTACGGTCACCATGAGGAAGACTTTGCTGCTCATGGATCAGCTCCAAAAAATATGTCCCGCATTTTATTCATGACAACATGAATTAATCAAGTAAATTCGGCGCAATATAGAACCGATTGACATATTTCACGAAGACATGAATACTCGTCCCCACTGTTCATTTGGACTTCAATGAAGCCTTTCACCATGGTCAAAGCAACAGCAGCCGCAGCGCTTTCAGTCGCGGCATTGGCGGCAAGCGCGGAATCAGACAAGCCCGCTCGCTTCGCGCCTCTCAATCCGGATCAACTCACATCCCAACAGCAGGTGCCTGCGGCCAGAATCCTTGCCGTTTCGAGCGCTGGACTAGGTGGGCCTTTCAATGTGCTTCTGCGCAGCCCGGAGCTGACGACCCGTGTGCTTGGGCTGCTCGATTACCACAACCAGACCACTTCACTGCCCAAGCAGCTGGCCGAACTGGCGATCCTGATTGAGGCGCGTATTGCCACGGCGCACTACGAATGGTGGTCACATCACAGGATTGCCATGCGCGTCGGCATGCGGCCCGAGTTGGCCGAGGCCATCCGCCAGGGCCGTAGGCCGGTGAACATGAGCGAGGCCGAGGCGGTGGTTTATGACGTAACGACCGAGCTCGCATTCACCCAGCGCTTGACGGATCAGACCTTCGAGACGGCCAAGCTGCTGCTGGGCGAGCAACAGCTCGTGGACCTTGTTGTCCTTGTCGGAAGCTACCGAATGGTGTCCCTCGTGCTGAATGCGGGGGAAGTCGGCATACCCAAGGACGCGGTCCCGACAATGGCAAGTATTTCCGAGTCTGACTTGCGCGCTGGACTGCTTTCACGCCAGTGAACCAGGCACCGTTCGAGTGAGCTCGTCGAACCACCTACAAAGCCGCTCGTGGTGAGCCTGTCGAACCAGCTTACCGTCCGCTCGTGGTGAGCCCGTCGAACCAGCTTCCCGTCCGTTCGTGGTGAGCTTGTCGAACCATCTTCCGGTCCGTTCGTGGTGAGCTTGTCGAACCACGCTGTCAGACCCTTCGACAAGCTCAGGGCGAACGGGGAATTTTCTTCAGCGAG
>JBIKPD010000166.1:0-8273 GCA_044357665.1 Roseateles sp.
GACCTGGTCGGGCAAAGCCACGTAGTCAAGATCACCGGCCATCTTGTCGCCATTGACGAAGGCCCATTCAAAGAACTTCAAGCTGTTGCTTGCATTGACCGGCTTGTCCTGGGTCTTGTACATCAGGATGTAGGTCGGATTCGTCAGCGGCCAGCTGTCTTTGCCGGGCTGCTCGGTGGTGATCTGGTAGAAGCTCTTGACCCAATCAGCTCCAGCTGCAGCGGCTTTGAAGGCTGCTTCGCTCGGTGGCACGAAGTTGCCATCCTTGTTGCGCATCAAGGTGTAAGTCATCTTGTTCTGCAGAACATACGAATATTCGACATAACCGATCGAATTTGGCAGCCGGTTGACAAATGCCGCAACACCTTCGTTGCCCTTGCCGCCAGCACCGACCGGCCAGTTCACCGCCGCGCCTTCGCCAACCTTGGTCTTCCACTCGGCGTTGACCTTGGACAGATAGTTGGTAAAGATGAAGGTCGTGCCTGAACCATCGGCGCGACGCACTGGCGCGATGACTGCATCCGGCAAAGCGACGCCGGGATTCAATGAGGTCAGGGCCACATCATTCCATTTGGTGATCTTGCCCAGGTAGATGTCGCCGAGCACCTGCCCGTTCAGACGAATCTCCCCCGGCTTGATACCCTTGATATTGACCACGGGAACAACCCCACCGATCACGGTGGGAAACTGGATCAAGCCGTCCTTGGCCAGTTCTTCGTCCTTCAAGGGCATGTCGGAAGCGCCGAAGTCGACGGTCTTGGCCTTGATCTGCTTGATGCCCGCACCTGACCCGACTGATTGGTAGTTGATACGCGCACCGGTCGCCTTGTTGTACGCATCTGCCCATTTGGCATAGATCGGCGCCGGGAACGATGCGCCGGCACCGGTCACGTCTTGGGCGTGAAGCATTGGCATCAAGGCCAAACCTGCGGAAAACACAAGGCCCTTGCGAAGCTGGATAAAGTTCATGGTCGACCTATCATTGAAGTGGTTTGCGAAGCCATGGATGCTAGGGTTCAAATATGACATCACTGTGACATCGTCACAAGACTTCGTACCTGCATGGGTCGCCCGTTGGCGATTGTCACAAACATTTCACTTTACTGTCATATCTGCTGCGTAAGCTCCGGATCGTCAAACCATTCCTGAGGAGCAATTGATGAACAGACAATTCCGAATCCTGGCAACCAGTTGCCTTGCGGCCCTGACCCTTGGCCTTGCCGCCTGCGCCACGCCGCCGGCACCCGCACCTTTGGCCGATACCCTGAGCCGCGAGCCGAGCTTGAGCATATTCAACAAACTTGTGCAGCAAGCCGGCATGAGCGACAGCCTGCGCGCTGCCGGACCCCTGACCGTTTTTGCGCCCAGCGATGAAGCATTCAAGGCCGTTCCTGCGAAGACCATGGATGCGTTGGCCAAAGACAATGCACAGCTGAAAGCCGTACTCAGCTACCACATCATCAGCGGCCGGGTCAGCGCTGCCGATGTCAAGAATGGCAATGTCCAAACCCTGCAGGGCGCAAAGGTTGCCTTGTCACGCGCCGGCACCTTCGTGACGATCGAAGATGCCATGGTGCAGCAGGCCGACATCACAGCCAGCAACGGCGTCGCCCATGTCGTCGACCGCGTGCTGACGCCGCCGAAGAAATAAGCTTCAAAACCAGGCAAGACCAGCGGCTGCTGGTCTTGCGCCTCAGCTCTGTACCGCGTCGACCATCCGCTGCGCACATAGCCGGGCCAGGTTCGCGTCACTGGCCTCCACCATCACCCGCAAGAGCGGCTCGGTGCCCGAGGCTCGAATCAGGACCCGGCCGCGCTGGCCGAGTTCAGCAGTCACTTCCGCATGCTCCTGCGCGAGCCGGGGATTGCTCTTCCAGTCCTGCCCTGCTTTCAAACGTACATTGATCAACGTTTGCGGAAACAGCGTCACCTTGGTCAACTGCTGAGCCAGACTCAAGCCGGTCCGGCTGACCGCTTGCAGCACCAGCAAGGCGCTGACGATGCCGTCGCCGGTGGTGTGCTTGTCGAGTGCCAGCAGATGGCCTGAACCTTCGCCACCGAGTTGCCAACCGCGCGCGCTGAGCTCTTCGAGCACATAACGGTCACCCACCTTGGCGCGGACGAAGTCCACATCGAGTGCACGCAAAGCCAACTCGACCGCCATATTCGTCATCAAAGTGCCCACTGCGCCGGGCACATTTTGCCCCTGCGCCAGACGGTCGGCCACCAGCACATAGAGCAGTTCATCCCCATTGAAGAGGCGCCCCTGGGCATCGGCCAATTGCAGTCGATCGGCATCGCCGTCGAGGGCCACGCCATAGTCAGCGCCATGGTCGCGCACTGCCTTGACCAAGGCAGCCGGCGATGTGGCGCCAAAGCCGTCATTGATATTGAAACCATTCGGGCTGCAACCGATCGAGATGACCTCAGCGCCAAGCTCATGGAACACATCGGGCGCCACGTTATATGCCGCGCCATTGGCTGCATCGACGACGATCTTCAAACCCTTCAAGGTCAGGTCCGGGCCGAAGCTGTTCTTGCAGAATTCGATGTAACGGCCGCGTGCATCGTCGATCCGGCGCGCCCGGCCGAGGTTGGCCGAGTCGATCCATGTCGGAGGATTCTCGAGGGCGAGTTCAACGGCAAGCTCCCACTCGTCGGAGAGTTTTTCGCCCTTGGACGAAAAGAACTTGATGCCGTTGTCGGCAAAAGGGTTGTGCGAGGCGCTGATGACAACGCCCAGATCCTGGCGCAGCGCGCGCGTCAGGTAGGCAACACCGGGCGTGGGCAAGGGACCGGTCAACAGCACATCGACGCCGGCCGAGGCGAATCCGGCCTCCAGAGCCGATTCGATCATATAGCCCGAGATCCGCGTGTCCTTGCCGATCAGGACGCTGGGCTTGCCACCTCGCTTGCGCAGCACCTGACCCACCGCATGGCCCAGGCGCAGCATGAAGTCAGGCGTGATCGGTGCTTGACCGACCGTGCCGCGTATGCCGTCGGTTCCAAAATACTTGCGCGTCATTCAACGACTCCTGAATTATTTCCAATTTGATTATCTTGCATCGGCAAGGTGGCAGCGCGCCAGACCTTCAGCGCATCGACCGTTGCTGCGACATCGTGCACACGCAGGATGCTCGCACCTTGGGCACAGGCGGCCAACGCAGCCGCCAAGCTGCCAGCCAAACGTCCATCGACCGGGCGCCCGGTCACATCACCGATGGCGCGTTTGCGCGACCAGCCCGCCAACAGCGGATAACCCAGCTTCAACAACATGGACTGACGCGCCAGCAGCGCAAAATTCTGCTCTGTCGTCTTGGCAAAACCATAACCTGGATCGATCACGATGCGTTCGGCCGCGACCCCGTACTTGCGCAGCTCGGCCGCCCGTGCGGCCAGAAATCCGCTGACTTCACCAAGGAGATCGGCATAGTCGGTCAAGCCCTGCATCGTCTGCGAATCACCCCGCATATGCATGATGCACAGGCCGGCTGAGCGGTGCGTTTGCAGGGCCTCCAAGGCTCCCGGAGCTTGAAAGGCATGGATGTCGTTGATGATGTCGGCACCGGCATCGAGCGCTCGCTGCATCAGCAGGGGTTTGCAGGTGTCGACCGAAATCGGCACACCCAAACCAAGGGCTGCGGCAAGCACCGGAGCGATCCGTCGCCACTCTTCTTCGGGGCTGAGGACTGGCGCGCCGGGCCGACTCGATTCGCCGCCGATGTCGAGAATATCTGCGCCCTCCTCGACCAACCGGAGGCAATGCGCAATCGCCTCGAAGGACTGGGCATGTCGGCCACCATCGGAGAATGAGTCAGGCGTCACGTTGACAATACCCATCACCCGCGGCCTGGCCAAATCGATCTGAAAACGGTTGGTTTGCCAGAACATGGAAGACTTCATTCGATAAAAAAAGGGTCCGTCCTCGCAGACGAACCCCGTTCCCTGAGGGCAATCAGAATCTCAGGCGGCAGCCGGTGCACTGTCTGCAGCTACCGGCGGCGCACCACCGTCACTCTTGCCACCACCGGCAGGCGGGTTCCAGTCCTTGGGCAATCTTGCCGGCTTGCCGGTCATGATGTCATCGATCTGGTCGGCGTCGATCGTCTCAAATTCAAGCAAGGCTTTGGCCATTGCATGCATCTTGTCCTGATTCGCCTCGATCAACCCGCGTGCAATGCTGTACTGCTTGTCGATGATGACGCGAATCGCAGCGTCGACCTTGCGCATCGTCTCTTCCGACATATTGGTCGTTTTGGTCACCGAGCGACCGAGGAACACCTCACCCTCGTTGTCGGCATAGACCATCGGCCCGAGCTCGTCGGTCATGCCATAACGGGTCACCATATCCCTGGCAATCGCGGTCGCACGCTCAAAGTCATTCGACGCACCGGTGGTCATCTGGTTCATGAACACTTCTTCGGCAATGCGCCCACCGAACAGCACCGAAATCGTCGACAACATCCTCTCCTTGTCGAGGCTGTAGCGGTCGCCTTCCGGCAACTGCATCGTCACACCCAACGCACGGCCGCGCGGAATGACCGTCACTTTGTGCACCGGATCAGTCTTGGGCATCAGCCTGGCGACCAGCGCATGACCCGACTCGTGATAGGCCGTGTTCCTGCGCTCCTCCTCGGGCATGATCATCGACTTGCGCTCGGGGCCCATCATGATCTTGTCTTTGGCTTTCTCGAAGTCGACCATCTCGACCACCCGGCCACTGCGCCTGGCGGCGAAAAGTGCGGCTTCATTGACCAGATTGGCCAAATCAGCGCCAGAAAAACCAGGTGTGCCGCGCGCCAAAATATCGGCACGGATGTCTTGTCCGACAGGCACCTTGCGCATATGCACGTTGAGGATCTGTTCCCGGCCACGCACATCGGGCAGCGTGACGTAAACCTGACGGTCAAAACGCCCGGGCCGCAACAAAGCGGGGTCGAGAATGTCCGGGCGATTGGTCGCGGCCATGACGATCACGCCAACATTGGTTTCGAAGCCGTCCATCTCGACCAGCATCTGGTTCAGCGTCTGCTCGCGCTCATCATTACCGCCACCCAGTCCGGCGCCGCGATGGCGACCAACCGCGTCGATTTCATCGATGAAGATGATGCAGGGCGAGCTTTTCTTGGCCTGCTCGAACATATCGCGCACCCGCGCCGCGCCGACACCGACAAACATTTCGACGAAGTCAGAACCCGAAATCGCGAAGAATGGCACCTTGGCTTCACCCGCAATCGCCTTGGCCAGCAGGGTCTTGCCGGTTCCGGGCGGGCCGACCAGCAGCACACCGCGCGGAATACGACCGCCGAGCTTCTGGAATTTTGCCGGGTCCTTGAGGAAGTCAACCAACTCCTTGACTTCCTCCTTGGCTTCATCGCAACCCGCCACATCAGCGAAGGTCGTGGTGTTGTTGGCCTCGTCGAGCATGCGCGCTTTGGACTTGCCGAAGCTGAACGCACCGCCCTTGCCGCCGCCCTGCATCTGGCGCATGAAATAGACCCAGACGCCAATCAAGAGCAGCATCGGACCCCAGCTGACCAGCATATTGACCAGGAACGAAGGCTCTTCGCGCGGCTTGACGTCAAACTTGACGCCGGCATTGCGCAGATCACCGACCAGGCCACGATCCAGATAGGTCGCGGTCACGCGCAACTTCTTGCCATCGTTGGTTTCCGCAAGAATGTCGGTGCCCGAGCCACCTTCCTGCAAGGTAACTTGCTTGATGCGGCGCGACTGAACCTCGTCGAGAAACTCCGAATAACCGATCTGATTGCCCTGAACGGCACCACGATCAAACTGCTTGAAGACAGTGAACAGCACCAAGGCGATCACCACCCAGACAGCCACCTTCGAGAACCACTGATTGTTCACCAAGACTCCTTAATTCATTTCAAACTGGCTGCACCGATGGCAGCCACAACATGCATTAACTGGGGACGATTCTATTGCAGTCAAGTGGCAAAACCTGCTTTACATGCCGGATAGGCCAGATTCACTGGTCGGCAGCAACAATCGCCGGCGCTTTCAGCCCGATGCCGATCAAGAAGGTCTCCGACGAGCGGTCCCTCGAGGCCTTGGGCTTGATCGTCTTGACCTTCTTGAAGGTCGATTTGAATAGATCGACCAATTCGTTGTATCCGCTGCCATGAAAGACCTTGCTCACCAGCACCCCATCTTGCTTCAGGTGGCGTTGTGAAAAGTCCACTGCCAGTTCGATCAAACCCGAAATGCGCGCGGCATCACAACCTTCGATACCCGAGAGATTGGGCGCCATGTCCGAGACCACCACATCGACCGGTCGCCCAGCCAAAGTTGATTCGAGCAATTGAAGCACCACTTCATCCTGGAAGTCTCCCTGAATGAACTGCACACCCTCGATCGGCTCGCATTCGAGCAGGTCGAGTGAAATGATGGTGCCGTTGAGTTTGCCCACCGCCGCGCCACCGATGCCAGCTTCCTTGGGCGCGAAGCGCCGCCGCAGATATTGACTCCAGGCGCCGGGTGCTGCGCCCAGATCGATGACGACCTGGCCCGGTTTGAAGAGCTTGTGCTCTTCATCGATTTCCTTCAATTTGTAAGCAGCGCGGGCACGGTAACCGTCCCTTTTTGCCATCTTCACATAGGGGTCATTGATGTGGCCGTGCAACCAGGCTTTGTTTACTTTTTTGCTTTTTGTCTGAAACTTCATGATGGCCCGATAATAGAGGTATGCCTGCGATTCAATTGACTCCTGCCCAGCGCAAGGAAAAACGTTCCGACGCCCATCATCTCGACCCTGTGGTCATGATCGGCTCGGATGGACTCACCCCAGCCGTTCTCAAGGAAGTCGATGCTGCTCTGAAGGCCCATGGCCTGATCAAAGTGCGCATCTTCTCCGACGACCGCGCCAACCGCGAGGCTGTTTTCGCCTCGCTCAGCGACGATCTCAGTGCGGCGCCGATCCAGCATATCGGCAAGTTGCTGGTGCTGTGGCGGCCAATGCCTGACAAGGAAGATGCCGAACGCAAGGACAACAAACTCAGTCCGCGCGTCGTCAAGATCGTCAAATTTTCCAAGAGCGGCAACCACAGACCACAGGTCAACAAGCTGCGCATCCTCGGCAACGAACGGGTTGCCCAAGGCGGCGAAATCAAGCGCGCCAGACGTCGCCTGACCAGCGTCAAGAAGTCCGCACAAGACTGATTGATCAAGGCTTCAGTTCTTGCTGCAGCGCCACGCAAGCGCCAGCACGAACAGGGTCTTCAGGCTAAAAAACACCATGCTCAGCAGGTGCAGGGTCATGAATGACAATTGACCCTGCCCAGCCCTCGCTGCGTCGAGCAATGGCTGCAAAGCAAAATATCCAGCCAAAGTGCAGAACAATGCGGCTGCGGGCAACAGCATTGCCGCAGAGAAGATCTGGCCCAACTCATCCCGGGCGAGACGCCGCTCGACCAGCATCAGCAGCAAGGCCAACACCAGGCTGGTGTACGCATCTTGCGCAAAGACCCGACCGACCAGCAAACCCGCCTGGCTGCGCTCGAGCACCGCAAACGCACTCGGTGCTGCCACCAATGCCAAGCAAAGCAGCTGGCCGCCCCAGAGTGCCGCCAGCAAGCCGCGCAGGCGCTCGAGCATGGCGGACTTAAACGTAGCGGACCTCGACGATCTCGTAGCGCTTGATGCCGCCAGGAGCGCGCACTTCAGCAACTTCGCCAGCTTCCTTGCCGATCAAGGCGCGCGCAATGGGCGAGCTGATCGAGATCAGGCCGAGCTTCAGATCAGCCTCGTCATCACCGACGATCTGGTAAGTCACTTCGGCGCCGCTGGCCTCTTCCTCCAACCCGACCGTGGTGCCGAAGACAATGCGCCCGCCTGCGTCGACGCTGGCCGGGTCAATGATCTGGGCCGCAGCGAGCTTGCTTTCGATTTCTAGGATACGGCCTTCGATGAAGCCTTGCTTGTCCTTGGCCGCCTCGTATTCGGCATTCTCGGACAGGTCGCCTTGGGCGCGGGCCTCTGAAATAGCCTTGATCACGGCATGCCGCTCGACCGTCTTCAATCGATGCAATTCGGATTTGAGTTTTTCAGCGCCGCGCGTGGTCAGTGGAATCGTGGTCATGATCGAACCTTGAAAGACAAAATGAATCCGCCGCAACCGCTCAGGGATACCCGAGCCGCTGCGGCGGAATCTGATGGATAGAGATTTTAATTCAGTTCGGCGTGCAATTCTTGCAGGGATTGCACCAGCAACCCGTCCTGATGCTTCATGCCTTCAACCGCAGCCTCACAGC
>JBIKPD010000019.1:0-25781 GCA_044357665.1 Roseateles sp.
CGCAGCCATGAAACAAAGCGGCAGCATCCGTGGCTATGAGCCGATGGTGGCCAATTTCCGCGAATGCCAGCAACTCTTCGGCATGAACGACGTGCTGGCCCTGGAACAGACCTACCTGGGGCCCTTGCGCGACCTTGGCAAGGCGCCATGAAATCGCCCCAGACCTTGATCGATCGGCTGTGGGACCAGCATGTGGTCGCGCAAGTGGATGCCGAGCAGGCCTTGATCCACATCGACCGCATCTTCCTGCACGAGCGCGTGGGTGCTACAGCACTGCAGGGCCTGGCCGACGCGGGTCATGCTCTGTTTGACCCCACCGCGGTGTTCGGGACCATGGATCACATCATCGACACCCAGCCGGGGCGCGGCGATGCCACCCTCTTCAAGGGCGGAAGTCAATTCATCCAGGAATTCCGCAGCCTCGCCCGCGACAACGACATCCCCTTGTTCGACATCGGCTCGCCGGACCAGGGCATCGTCCATGTGGTCTCGCCCGAACAGGGCATCGTCCTGCCGGGTTGCACCCTGGTGTGTCCGGACAGCCATACCGGCACAGTGGGCGCCTTGGGCGCGCTGGCCTGGGGCATCGGGGCGACCGAGGCCGAGCATGCGCTGGCAACCCAGACGCTGCTGCGGCGCCGCCCGCGCCGCATGCGCATCGAACTGCAAGGCTCGCTTGGGCCGGGCGTCGTCGCCAAGGACATCATCCTGGCCCTGATCGCACGCTTCGGTGCCGCAGGGGGTCAGGGCCACGCCATCGAATTCACCGGTCCCGTGACAAGATCGCTGGGCATGGAAGGCCGGCTGACGCTGTGCAATATGGCAGTGGAGTTCGGCGCCTGGACCAGCCTGATCGCACCGGACGAAGTGACATTCGACTATCTGCGGGGCCGGCCTTTTGCGCCGCGCGGGGAGCAATGGGATCAAGCCGTCGCACATTGGCAAACCCTGGTCTCCGATGACGCTGCGGTCTGGGACAGTCAGCTCGAATTCGACTGCAGCGATTTGCCGCCGCAAGTGACCTGGGGGACATCTTCGGAGCATGCCGTGGGTATCGACGGGCGCGTGCCCTCACTCGACGCTTACTCAGGCTCGGCGCGTCTGACGGCCCAACGCGCGCTGCAATATATGGATTTGGTGCCAGGCATGGCGCTGGCCGGTGTACCGATCGACGCAGCGTTCATCGGTTCATGCACCAACAGCCGGCTCTCTGACCTGCGCGCTGCTGCGGCCGTGGTCAAGGGCCGGCGGGTGGCCGCCGGTGTGCTGGCTCTGGTCGTCCCGGGGTCCAGCCAGGTCAAACGCGATGCCGAAAGCGAGGGGCTCGACCAGATCTTTCGCGATGCCGGTTTTGAATGGCGGGAATCGGGTTGTTCGCTGTGCTTCTTTGCTGGCGGAGACTCCTTTGGTACAGCGCGGCGGGTGGTCTCCACCACCAACCGCAACTTCGAGGGCCGCCAGGGTCCTGGCGTGCGCACCCACCTGGCCAGTCCGGCGACGGTGGCTGCATCGGCCCTGGCGGGCCGGCTCACCGACCCTCGGGTCAACGGGGCATCCTGATGGAACCTTTCACCACCTTCCAGGGCCTGGCCGCGCCCTTGATGCGGGCCGACGTCGACACCGATGCCATCATTCCCTCACGCGAGATGACAGGCACCGGCCGCACCGGCTATGGCCCGCGCCTGTTCGCCAATTGGCGCTATCTGCAGCCGACGAACCTGCGCCGTGAAGACCCGGCGTTCGTACTCAACCACGACCGATACCGCCAGGCCGCAATCTTGCTGGCGGGCCCGAATTTTGGTTGTGGTTCGTCGCGCGAACATGCCACCTGGGCCTTGCGCCAGTTCGGCTTCCGGGCGGTGATCGCACCCTCGTTTGCCACCATCTTCCGCAACAACTGCCACCGCAACGGGGTCCTGCCGGTAATTCTGGAGGAATCGGTACTGCAGAGTCTGGCCATCGAATGCGAGGCCGGGCCGCTCGAGCTGAGCGTCAGCCTGGTCGACGAACAGGTCGTGCATCCCGATGGGCGCCGCTGGGGTTTCACGGTGCCGGCACGCGAGCGCGCGATGATGCTGGCGGGGCTGGACGAGATCGCCTCGACCCTGCAGTCCCGCGCGAGCATCGAGCGCTTTCGCGCGGCCGACCTTCTGCAGCGACCCTGGATCTATCTGCAGCGCTGACACCAACGACGCTGATTGGCCTTTTTATCCGTTTATGCTAACCTTTGTCGCATGACTTCAGTGCTATCGCCGATCGTTTCCGAGTTCGAGACCGAAGAACAGGAAGCCAGCTACGACCAATGGTTTCGCGCCAAGGTTGAAGAAGCCCTGCTGAGCGAAAAACCACGCCTGCCACATGATGCCGCCATGGCCAAGGTTCAGGCCATGCTCGAAGAACGCCGAACAGCTCGTGCAAAACGTTCGTTGGTCTGAGGAGGCAACCACCGACTTGGTGGAAATCATCGACTACATCGAGCAGCACGACGCAACAGCGGCACAAAGCCTGCATGCTGCCATTGTCCAATTTGCAGAGAACCTTCCCCTGATGCCTTTTTTGTTCCGGCTCGGTCGCGTGGCTGGCACGCGTGAGCATGTCGTGCATCCAAACTACATCGTGGTGTATCAGGTAGGCGCCGATGTCATTGACATTTTGCGGGTCTTGCACTCACGCCAGCAATATCCGTGATTTGCGACAAAACGTGACGGGGCTGGACGAGATCGCCTCGACCCTGCAGTCCCGCGCGAGCCTTGAGCGCTTTCGTGCGGCCGACCTTTTGCAGCGCCCTTGGTCATTTCCCGTGCAAAAAAGTACTGTCATTTCTTAAAACTTCGCGATCGGCAAGCTTGTGGTTTTCCTGACCGCAGCCTCGGCAGAAGTCTATGCCGATCGGATCAAGGTTTCCGCCGATATACCCAGACCCACGTGCAACTTGCGCACCATGGCCATGCTCAGTGGCCGCTTGCCGTTGAGCACTTCATAGACACGGTTAAGTTGCCCGATCATCGGCTCCAGGTCCTTTGGCTTGAGTCCCTGCTGCTCCATACGAAATTTGATCGCGTCAATCGGATCAGGCGGATCGATTGGAAAGTGCTTGGCCTCGTAAGACTCGATAAGAGTGATCAGGGCCTCGAAGTGGGCGCCGGCGGCGCTGTTGATCTCAGGTTCCTTGTCGAAGTAGGGCGACACCCGCGCCAACGCCGCACGGTAATCGGCAGGTGTGCGGATGGCGTGGATGGCGTAGGAGTCGGCTTTCATGAGGTGGTCTCCACGGTGGCTGCATCGATCGCATCGTCTTGCGCGTGTGTGCCGATAAATTTAAGGTACAAGGAGGCGAAATGATAGGCGACTGCCACGACAAGGCGGTAGGCACTCGCCACGGCACTCTTGGCTTACCCCAAGTCCGGCAAAGGCCATCAGTGGACGGTGGCGGAATTGAAGGCACTGTCGCCGACAAGCGCGGGCAATCGTTCGCCGAGTCAACCTTGACCATCAGCACTTCACGATCAGGGTAGACAGCGATCCCTGCGCCATGCTTCGAACGCGTCCTCGTTTTCCCTATGGGGGATACCTTTACCCAGGGCGTCGTCGAGTTGCCGCCTGACGCAAGGCAGGCGACGGGGCTCGCCAAGCCAGGACACGGATGCAGGCACCGCCTTTGGACAGAATCACTATCCTCACCGGAACAGCAAGATCGCACGTATGAGATTCAAACTACCCGTCACCATTGCTTCTGCAACCCTGGCCGCAGTCCTTATGGGTACGCCCGTTACCGCCGCTGCGCAGACCATCAAGATCGCCTTCATCGATCCGCTGTCCGGCCCGGGCGCGTCGATCGGTGAGCATGGACTGCGCCACCTGCAGTTCATGAGCGACCAGATCAACGCCAAAGGCGGCCTGCTCGGGGGACGGCGCATCGAGGTCGTCGCGTATGACAACAAGGGCAACCCCCAGGACAGCCTGGCCCAGCTCCAGAAGGCTATCGACGCCGGCGTGCGTTTCATCAGCCAGGGTGAAGGTTCAGGCGTTGCCGCGGCCATTTCGGGGTTCGTCACCAAATTCAACGAACGCAACCCTGGAAAGGAAGTTCTGTACTTCAATCACTCGGCCATCGACCCGGCACTCACCAACGAGAAGTGCAGTTACTGGCACTTCCGCTTCGACGCCAACTCGGACATCAAGATGGCGGCGCTGACGAACTTCATCAAAGGGCGACCGGATGTGAAGAAGGTCTACCTTATCGGGCAGGACTACTCCTTCGGTCACGCCGTCCGCCGGGCCGCCAACAGCATGCTCAAGGCGGCCCGACCCGACATCCAAATCGTCGGCGACGAACTGCACCCCATCCTCAAGATCACGGACTTCTCTCCCTATATCGCGAAGATCAAGGCGTCCGGTGCGGACTCGGTCATCACCGGCAACTGGGGCGATGACATGCGACTGCTGTTGAAGGCCGCAGGCGACTCGGGCCTGAAGGTGAACTGGTTCACCTACAACGGCGCTGGCGGCGGCTCACCCACGGCGGCCCGCCAGGCCGGGCTCGAGCACCGGTTGTTCCAGATCAGCGAATGGCATGCAAACGTCGACAGCCCGGAGATGCAGGCCTTTGCCGATGCGTTCTCCAAGAAACATGGTGGCGCCAACAGCCTGGGCTGGTGGTATCTACGGGTGCGCAATGAATTGGAAATGTTCGCTGCCGCAGTGGAGAAGGCGAAGTCGACCGAGCCCAAAGCTGTGGCGGCGGCGCTATCCGATCTAAAAATCCGCAACGTGCTGGGTGCGGACCTGTTCATCCGGCCCGACGATCACTCGGTGTTCCAGGACATCTACATCTCGTCCTTCGGCGGCGGCGTGGCGCGTGACGAAGAAAAGACCGGTTGGGGCTGGAAGACCGCGGTCGTGATCAAGGCGCCAGAAACGGTACTCCCAACGACTTGCCGCATGAAGCGCCCAGCCTGAGCTCGCACATGCTCGAACTCCTGGCCTTTTCCACTCTGAACGGGCTGATCTACGGCCTGCTCCTGTTCCTGGTGGCCAGTGGGTTGACCTTGATCTTCAGCCTGATGGGAGTGCTGAACTTCGCCCACGCGGCGTTCTACATGTTGGGGGCTTATGTCGGCTATCAGACAAGCCGTTGGCTGGGGTTCTGGCCTGGCTTGATTGCCGCGCCTGTTTTGGTTGGCCTGCTTGGAGTTGCCGTGGAGCGCTGGTGTCTTCGCCGTGTCCATGCTCACGGCCATGTTGCAGAACTCTTGTTCACCTTCGGTCTTGCGTTCCTGATCGAAGAGGCCGTGCAGATGGTGTGGGGTCGGCTGCCTGTGGACTACCGGGTACCCACGCTTCTGGATTTCCCAGCGTTCACACTTTTCCAGACCAAGTTCCCCGCCTACCGGCTGTTCATGCTGGTCATGGCCATTGCCGTCTTCGGGGTTTTGATGACAGTGCTGCTGCGCACTCGCCTAGGTCTGGTGATTCGAGCTGCCCTGACGCACCCGAACATGGTCGGCATGCTCGGGCACAACGTACCGGGCGTGTTCATGGGAGTTTTCGGTGCCGGCAGCGCGCTCGCCGCACTGGCAGGAGCGGTGGCCGGCCCGGTACTGGTGACGCAGCCGACGATGGCCGCGACCATCGGCCCCATCCTCTTCGTGGTAGTCGTTGTCGGTGGGCTCGGCTCGCTGACCGGGGCCTTCCTGGCATCGCTGCTGATCGGATTCGTGCAGACCTTTGCCGTGGCCGTGAACGTTTCGGTGGCTGACCTGCTGGTGGCTGTCGGGGCGCGATCCCGAGGCGACGCATCCGGCAGCGAGTTTCTTGAGGTCACCGTCGCCCAACTGGCGCCTGTGATTCCGTATCTGCTGCTGGTCGGCGTGCTGATGTTCCGGCCGCGCGGGTTGATGGGTGAGCGAGACACATGAGTCGGCGGACGGCACCCCTATGGATGGCGGTGGCAATGCTCGCGCTTTGCCTGCCCCAGGTATTTCGTGGCGGCGGCGCGCATGCGCTGATGTCGCTGGCCGGCATCGCCATCGTGCTGGCACTTTCCTACAACCTGCTGCTGGGCGGAACCGGGTTACTCTCCTTCGGTCATGCTGTGTATTACGGCTTGGGCGCATTCGCCACCGCGCATCTGGCCAACCATCTCGCGGCTACCGGTACGTCGCTGCCCCTGCCGCTATTGCCCGCAGCCGGCGGGGCTGCAGGGCTTGCTGCCGCGGCAGTCTTCGGCTGGTTCTCGACGCGGCGTTCCGGAACCGCGTTCGCCATGATCTCTCTGGGCCTGGGCGAATTGGTTGGCGCCTGTTCCTTGATCCTGCGGAGCTTCTTCGGCGGAGAAGGTGGCGTGAGCACCAATCGCACAGCGCTTGGCCCTTGGATGGGTTTCAGTTTCGGCCCCCAAGTGGAGGTCACCTACCTCATCATCGTCTGGTGTCTGGTAAGCGCCTGGGCCATGCATTTCCTCACCCAGACGCCGCTGGGTCGAATCGCCAACGCCGTGCGCGACAACGCCGAGCGCGTACCCTTCCTCTGCTACAGCACGCACCAGGTGCGCTTCCGGATGTTCTGCCTGGCCGGATTATTTGCCGGCGTGGCCGGTTCGTTGGCAGCACTGCAGTACGAGATCGCCACCACGAGCCTGCTCGGAACCCAGCAGTCCGGCCAGGTCCTGCTGATGGTCATCATTGGCGGCACGGCCTTCTTCGTCGGGCCTGTCGTCGGGGCAATTCTGATGACCGTGCTGCAGGTGTTCCTGTCTGACTACACCGGCGCGTGGATGGTGTACCTGGGCCTGCTGTTCACGACCATGGTCATCTTCGCTCCCAATGGCCTGGCAGGGCTGGTCCTGATGCACCAACCGCTGGCTCGTGCCCGACTTCTACGCAAGCTGCTACCAAGCTACGGCCTTGCCCTGCCGGCGGGCTTGCTGCTGATCGCGAGCCTCGTGATTCTGGTGGAGACCGTACACCATCGCCTGGTCAAGATGGCAGAGGGACCGCTGCTGGACATCGCCGGTCTGAGCATCGACACGGAATCATGCGCTGCCTGGCTCGCCATCGGCGCGCTGCTGGCCTTCGCGCTGGCTGCCGTGCTCTGGGCCGCACCCCGAGCCGCGGCGGCCTTCGCAAGTGCCTGCAACGAGGCGGCCTTGGAAGGCGAGGCATGAACGGGCGACGCAACGTCGATCGCGCGGCAATGGACGGGGGAAGGCGCGCTTGCGCCGGGCACGGCAGCGCCTTGGAACTGATCGAGGTCCACAAGCACTTCGGGCCCAGCCAAATCATCCGCGGCCTCTCCTTGTCGGTCGAGCGGGGCGAGCGACATGCGGTCATCGGACCCAACGGGGCCGGCAAGTCCACCCTATTTCACCTCATCAGCGGCCGCCTGGCACCGACGGCGGGCAGGGTGCGACTGAATGGAGAGGACATCACGGACAAGCCGCCGCATCTCATTGCCCGGCGCGGCCTGTCGCGCAGCTTCCAGGTGACCAATATCTTTCCGAAGTTGACGGTTTTCGAGAACCTTCGTTGCAGCGTGTTGTGGACGCTGGGTTACCGCTACGCCTTCTGGCGCACCGTCCAGGGCGCACACAATGCCAACGAAAGGGCGCAGGCCATCCTGGAGCAGGTCGGGCTCGCGAGGCGCCGTGAATGGCTGGCCGGCCTGCTGTCCTATGCGGAACAGCGCGCCCTGGAGATCGGCATCACGATGGCCACGGGCGCCGATGTGATCCTGCTCGATGAACCGACGGCAGGCATGAGCCAAGCCGAGACTGAAGAAGCCGTGGCGCTGATCCGCCGAATCAGTGAAGGCCGGACACTGCTGATGGTGGAACACGATATGAGTGTCGTCTTCGGATTGGCCGACCGGATCTCGGTGCTGGTCTATGGTCAAGTAATTGCCACGGGCACGCCCGAAGCCATCCGTGCCAACACCGAGGTGCAGCAGGCCTATCTGGGCGCGGCCGAGGAACTGCAACGCCATGCTTGAGGTCACCGACCTGCATGCCTGGTACGGCAAGAGCCATGTGCTGCAGGGCGTCAACTTGCGTGTGGGTGCGGGCGAGATCGTCGCCTTACTGGGCCGCAACGGTGCGGGCCGCAGCACCACCCTGCGCGCGTTGATGGGAGATGTCCACCGCAGGGGCAGCATCGTGTTCCGTGGCCAACCCATCGAGAAACTTCAGCCGCACGAGATCGCACACCGTGGCCTAGGCTACGTGCCCGAAAATCGCGATGTCTTCGGAGCGCTGACCGTACGCGAGAACATGCTGCTGGGCTTGAAGTCGATGCAACGTGCCGGCCGCTGGACACTGGACGACATGTACAGGCTGTTTCCGCACCTCAAGGAACGCGAGCACACGCCCGCCGGGGTGCTGTCTGGCGGCGAACAGCAACTGCTGTCCATCTGCCGCACGCTGGTCGGCGATCCGGAACTGATCATGATCGACGAGCCCACAGAGGGCCTGTCGCCGGCCATCGTGCTGGTCGTCGCGCAGTTGCTGGAGCAGATCGCTGCGCAGGGTGTGTCCATCCTGCTCGTGGAACAGAAGCTCACGATCGCGTTGCGTCTGGCGCAAAGGCTGTATGTCATGGGACATGGCCGCGTCGTCTTCGAAGGCACCCCCGACGACCTGCGTGCGAACGCCACCGTGCGGCGGGACTGGCTGGAGGTTTGAGCGCATGTCCATGCTTCCGACCGATGCATCCCTTGCGGCTGACCTAGATGTCGGGGCCCTAAAGTATTGGTTGGCACCCCGGATGGAAGGTATCGATGGTCCGGTCGAACTGATTCCCCTGACCGGCGGGCGATCCAACCCAACCTATCTGATGCGCTGTGCGGGCCGCCGGTGGGTGCTGCGAAGCAAGCCCGGGCCTGCTTCGCTACTGCTGCCTTCGGCCCATGCCATTGAGCGCGAATTCCTCGTTCTCGCAGCGCTGCATGGCAGCGAGGTTCCCGTACCACGCGCCTTGCTGCTTTGCGAGGATGAATCGGTCGTCGGCCGTGCGTTCTACGTCATGGAGCACATCGAAGGTCGGGGCTTCTGGGATCCCGCCTTACCGGACTTGGCGCGGGCCGAACGGCCAGTGCTGTACGAGGAAATGAATCGGGTCGTGGCGGCGATCCACGCCGTGGATCTGCCGAGCACCGGCTTGTACGCTTACTCCCGCACAGGGCAGTATCTGCAGCGGCAGATTGCGCGCTGGACGCGCCAACTGGAAGGCAGCGGCCCGACGGTGGGTGCGTCGATGCACTACCTGTCCGACTGGCTGCCCGCGCACCTGCCTCGGCAATCGGGCGATCAGCCTGAGGCGGTGGCGCTGGTTCATGGCGACCTGCGCATCGACAACCTGCTGTGGCACCCGACCGAGTCGCGGGTGCTGGCTGTGTTGGATTGGGAACTGTCGACCCTGGGCGACCCACTGGCCGATCTCGCCTACCACCTGCTGTCTTGGCACATCCCACCACATGTTTTCCGCGGTATGGGAGGTCTGGATCTGGCAGCGCTGGGGATACCGCAGGAGAGCGACTACCTGCGACGGTACGCCGCGCGACGCGGTCTGGCCGACCTTGATTGCATCACCCGTGATTGGCCGTTCTATCTGGCCTTCAATCTGTTTCGCCTGGCGGCCATTGCCTTCGGGGTGGCGCAGCGCGCCGCCCAAGCCGGCGAGCGCGCCGCCGAGAACGACCGCGCCACAGCACTTGCCCTGGCCGAACTGGGCCGCCGGACCACTGACCACAGATTCCAATGAGAGGCTCTGTCATGGATTTCGCCTACTCCCCAAGGACCCAGGTACTGCTCGCCAGACTGCAGGACTTCATGGACGAGCAGATCATTCCCAACGAGACCACCTACGTCGCCGAGATAGGCGCCAAGACCTTGCATGGCGCGCGTTGGACACCGTTGGAGTTCCTCGAACCCTTGAAGCAAAGGGCCCGAGCCGCCGGACTAGGGAATCTGTTTCTGCCCGACAGCGAGTTCGAAGCCGGCTTGAGCAATGCTGAAGACGCTCCGCTAGCCGAGATCATGAGGCGCGTGCCCTGGTGCAGCGAAGTCTTCAATTGCTCGGCCCCGGACACCGGAAACATGGCGGTTCTGGCCATACAGGTTCAAGGCGGGGCAGGCGTGAGCGAAGGCGCACCGCTGCCCGCCTTCTTCTCGCTGGCCCGCGCCCGGCGGCCGGCCGATGGCCCGGACGAAGTTGACCGCAATGCCATTGCACGCATCGAACTGGGCAAGGCCGCAGAGCCGTCAGCGCTCAGCAGGCCATGACGAGCGGCGCGGCGATGTTCTCCTTGCAGGGCCGGATGGCCCTTGTCACCGGGTCGAGCCAGGGCATCGGTCTGGCATTGGCAGCGGGACTGGCTGCTGCGGGGGCCCGCGTGGTGCTGAATGGGCGACGCGCCGACGTCCTGGCCAAGGCCGTAGGTTTATTGCGCGACAGCCGCAAGAATGCCGAAGGCTTGGCTTTCGACGTGACCAACGCAGCTGATGACGAGTCATCTGTCGCGCACGCGGCGGCAGCATTCGGCGCCATTGACATCCTGATCAACAATGCCGGCATGCAGCACCGCGCGCCCTTGACCGAGTCCCCGTTTGTGGCCTGGCGCCAGCTCATAGCCACCAATGTGGACAGCATGTTTCTCGTGGGCCGGGCAGTGGCCCGCCGCATGGTGCCCCGCGGCAGCGGGCGCATCATCAACATTGCTTCGGTCCAAAGCGCTGACGGCCGCACACCACACGGCCACACCGAAAGAAAGGTCCAAGCATGAGTCTGGTCGACATCTACAAGCAACGACGCCGGGCCCTGGAACGCTATGTGCGCCGCCTGCTGGCGAATCCGGACGAAGCCAGCGACGTTGCCCAGGAAGCATTCCTTCGCGTCTACGCCGAAGAGCTTGGAGACCGAACCCCGGCCAGCGCAGCCCTGCTGTACACCGTGGCACGCAACCTGGCCATCAGTGAGCTGCGCAAGCGGAAGTCGCGGGCCACCGACTCGGTCGGCGACATGAGTTCCCTCCAGCTTATCTCGGAAGACCTCCGCCCCGATGAGCAGGCCGACATGCAGGAGCAGCTCGCAGCCGTCGAGCGGGCCATGGCCCGCATGGCACCCAAGTGCCTGGAGGTCTTCAGGCTGCGCAAGTTGCAGGAACTATCCCACGCCGAGATTGCAGACCAGATGGACATTTCCAACAAGACCGTCGAACGCCACATCTCGCGCGCCTTGGAGCTGTGCCGCGAAGAATTGCTCGCCGGTGCACGTCCGGCGGCGCAGCGGCGAGTTGTGTAACTTGGCGACCTACCGTCACGGCTCAAGCTACCCCATTCATCGTTCTGGACCAGCAGCAAGTCAGCGCACCCGGCCCAGGATGGATGCGATCAAGCAGATGCTCGAGGCCATGCCGGTGGCAAGCCAGCCTCTGTGTACCTTTCTCGCCATCCCCGGCCGCAAGGCTGCGCCGCCCGACGGCCCGGGCATCATGCAGGGCTACCGACCGGCGCAGCGAATCGGCGGATGGGGGCCCGAGTGGGCCCATGCGTCGAAGAGTGGGACAACTGCAAATCTTCGCAGCCGACTGCCTTCCGCAGCGGGTGCCCACCGCCGAGCCTGGCGCCACCTTTGGTAGACAATCCTGTGTTATGGACAACAACTTCCGTGCTTTCGAATCTGCTTCCACCGCCGAGGATCAAGCGCGTGCGTGGATTGTTCGCATCGACGGCGGCCCGCTCTCGGCGGAGGACCGCGAGCGCCTGTATGCCTGGCTGACTCAGGATCCGGAGCATCGGCGCTTGCTGGACGAGTATGCCCTGACCTGGAGCACGGCCTCGCTAGCACTCAAGTCCGCGGCGGGCAACGGCACGCGGGCGCGCGCCACAAAGCGTGATGCCCGTTGGAATTGGGTCGGCGCATGCGCGGGTGCCTTGGGCGTCGCGCTGCTGGCTGTGGTCCTTTGGAGCCCGACCTTGCTGCCTCACAGTCCCGAACCGGTGCCTGTTCTTGCGATGGCCTCACAGTACAGCACCCGCACAGGGGAGCGGCTGCAGGTGAACCTGGACGACGGGTCTCGGGTGGCGATGAACACCGCGACGGCGCTCCAGGTCACTTACGGTTCACAGCGGCGCAGGGTCGTCCTAGATCGCGGCGATGGCCTCTTCGACGTCGCCAAGGATCCCGGCAGGCCTTTCGAGGTGCTGGCAGGCCATACGCTGGTGCGTGCCGTTGGCACCCGGTTCATGGTGGAACGTTCGATCAGCGGCCGCGTGGATGTGACGGTGGTAGAGGGCGTCGTGGAGATGCAGCGCCTGGGGGACGATGGATCGCAACCGGTCAGGTTGGCCGCGGGTCAGTCGGCCATCGACCTGTCGGGGAAAACCACCTTGATGACACTGTCGCCGCTGGTGCTGGAGCGTCGCACGGCCTGGGAACAGGGTCGAATCGTCTTCGACGCGACGCCGCTGTCAGAAGCCGTTCGACAGATCAATCGCTATGCTCAGGTGCCACTCCGGCTGGCCGATGCCCGCTTGGCCGCAGTCAGGGTCTCCGGCGCTTTCTCGACGGATGACGTCGGCATCTTTGTCAGTGGCCTGGAGCAGGGATTTGGACTGCGCAGCGAGCGGCGGTCCGATGCCATCCTAATCTCGCGCGGCAAACCGCCGGCTGAAGCGGTCGCGCCCTGATGGCCACAGGCCGGCGTGACGACTCGGCGCGGGGTGTCCCTCAACGATAGGCTTGACGATGAACGCCTGGAAGATCCTACCGATCGGGAGGCGACTGCTGGCCGCGTGGATCGGCTTGTATGCCTGCATCGCGCATGGGGAATTCGATCCGGCCACTTCCGTCCAGAGCGTGCAAATGCCGGCACTGCCTGCCGCTGAGGCTCTGCGGCGGTTCACGGAGTTGACTCGCTTCCAGTTGATCTATTCACCTGCGCTGCTGCCGGGCATTCAGACACGCCCCGTTCAAGGTGCCATGACGCCGCGCGCCGCGCTTGCAGTGATGCTGGCGGGCACCAACATTGCGATCATCGACCTGGCCACTAACGCGGCGACCTTGCGGCTGGCACCTCTTCCCGCGACTACCGAGGCCGTTCCTCTGCCCCCGGCGCCGACGGTTCTGCAAGTCGTCAAAGTCACGGCCACGAAGCGACCCCAACCCCTGCAGGACGTTGCAGCGGCGGTTACCGTGCTGGACGCGCGCAACTTGCAGGGCGCGGGCATTCTGGGTTTCGACGACTACGCGGCGAGGGTCCCCAACCTCAGCTTCGCCTACTCGAACACCGGCCGGCAAATTGCCCGCAGCTTCCAGATCCGGGGGATCTACGGCGTCGATACCTCAGCGCTGTATCTCGGTGACACGGCCATTCCGACCTCGGTCGACCCGCGGGTTCTCGACATCGAGCGCATTGAGGTCCAGCGCGGGCCACAGGGCGCCCTCTTCGGATCGCGCGCCATGGGTGGTGTGGTGCAGTTGATCCCCTCGCAGCCCAAGATCGGCACGACAGCCTCGAGCGGCCATGCGGGCCTCGCCTGGGGCGCCGGTGGCAGCCAGGTCCGAACCATCGACACGACGCTGAACCGGCCCCTGGCCGAGACCGCCGCTGTCCGGCTGACCGCCTATGCGATCGATGAGGGCGGGTTCATTGCGCGCCGCGTGGATCCAGATGCATCAGATCTGATTCGCAGTCCCGGTGCTACGGGTTTCGCGAGTGGCAACGAATGGTCGCATGCGCGAATCAATCGCGACCGCACGGTGGGCGGCAACCTGAGCCTGTTCGTTGCGCCGAACGAAACGCTGTCGCTGCAGCCGCGTGTGATCGCGCAGCAGACACGATCGGAGGGCCCGCCCTATGTCGATAACCGCGTCGACAACCTCGTCAAGCTGCGTCAGTTCGACCAGGCCGAGACCGGTCGCGACAACTGGAGCCTGGCCAGCCTGGAGGTCAAGGCCGATCTGGCGGTGGGTCAGGTAGTGTCCAGCACGTCGTACTTTCGCCGTGACACGGTTGACGTGGAGGACTCCACTCCGTATTTCGCCAGTCAACTGGGTGGGCCTGTGCTGACTGCGGTTGCAGCTCCGTCCACGACCACCAGCCAGAACACCGATCGGAGGCTGACCCAGGAAATCCGGCTGCTATCACCCGAAGGCTTGAACAATACCTACATTGTCGGCCTGTTCGTGCAGCGCATCTCCAGCAGCAACACGATGCCGCCTGAATCACGCTTCGAAGCGGGATCACCGGGCATCGGCCTGTTTGGCATCCAGGCCGGCGACAGCTTCTATTCGCTGGCCAGCACCAGAAGGCAGACCGAGTGGGGCTTGTTCGGCGAGTGGAGTCATCGACTGTCGCCTGGCTTGACCGTCACGGCCGGCGGCCGGGCCTTCGAGATCCAGCGCCGACAGACGCGCGCCGAGGCTGGCGTGCTGTTCAACAAGATCGCGGGCATCAGCCTGAGCCCCTACGGCGGTGCGCACCGCGACAGGGGTTTCAATCCGCGCTTGGCGCTGAGTTGGTCGAGAACGACCGAGCACTCGTTGTACGCAGTTGCTTCAAAGGGCTTCAGGCCTGGGATCGTCAACGACAGCAAGGGCGCGTGTGCTGCACTGGGTCGCCCGGACGTGCCTGACTCCGTGGCGGCGGACTCGCTCTGGAGCCACGAACTGGGCAGCAAGCTGGCGCTGGCCGACGGCAGTTTTAGCCTGAACATGGCGCTGTTTGACGTCGACTGGCGGGGCCGGCAGACCCAGGCCTTCGACTGCAAGCTGGGTTTCGGGGCACGCGCCAATGTTGGCGCGGCTCGCTCTCAGGGCTTCGAACTGGAAGCCCAAGGGCAGCTGAATTCCGAGCTGAGTGCCAACCTGGCGCTCGGTTACACCAACGCCCGAATCACGGACGCTGGTGGCGTTGTTGGAGTGCAGGTGGGCGACCGCCTGCCGAACGCGCCTCGAGTCAATGCGGTCGTCGCGCTGGAATACAGCACCCCGATGACGGCCCTAGCGAATTGGGGTCTTCTGACAGGCGACCAAATGATCTTCGCCAAAGCGGACCTGCGCTACGTTGGCGAGAGCGTCAGCGCCCAAAGGCTGCGCCGCCCTGCGTATTCGCTGCTGGACTTGCGGCTGGGCCTGCGCCGGCCGGCCTGGGATGTTTCGCTGGCGGTAAAGAACGCCGGTGACACCAGGGCCAATCTCTCCGATGCGCCCGAGTTGTCGGACGCACTCAATCTTGTCGCGATCAATCGGCCCCGAACCATCGGGCTGGACCTGCGTGTACGTTACTGAAAACCGTCAGGGAACTGCCTTGTCGGCAAGCCGAAACTCGACCACCTCCAAAGGGGGCCTGCGCAAGGATAAACACTGATGAGTGAAGTCACAGAAAAAGCTCACGCCTTGATGCGCAGCCAGCTGGTGTGGGACAACCATGCCTGCATGCCAGTGCGCGCCATGGACGAAACCTTCCTTCCGCAACTGGCGCGACACCACGCAGCCGGGGTCGATGTCGTGATGCTCAACGTTGGCTTCGGCGAGCACGGCTTAGAGGAACACGTGCGCATGATCGCCACCTTCCGTCACTGGTTGGCCAGGCACAGTGACCAATACCGGCTTATCGGCGGCATCGACGATATCCATGCTGCCCGGGCGGCGGGGCAACTGGCGGTCGGTTTCAACATCGAGGGTGCGAACGCAATCGGTGACCAGATCAACCTAGTGCACCTTTACCATGCGTTGGGTGTGCGCTGGATGTTGCTGGCGTACAACCAGAACAATCGCGCTGGCGGAGGCTGCCAGGACCAGGATGGTGGCCTCACGGACTTCGGGCGCCAATGGGTGGCGGCGATGAACGAAGTGGGCATGGTGGTGTGCTGCTCGCACACGGGATGGCGGACGGCTCGGGAGGTGATCGACCTCTCAAGCGCGCCAGTGATCTTCTCGCACAGCAATGCGTTTGCCCTGACGGCCCATCCAAGAAACTTGCCGGATGATTTGATCCGCGCCTGTGCAGCGCGCGGCGGCGTGATCGGCATCAACGGCGTGAGCCTGCTGCTGGGTGCCGACGGCGGCGATACCGAGGCTGAACGAGCCATGGCGCGGCACGTCGACCACCTGGTGCAACTCGTTGGCCCGGCCCATGTCGGCCTTGGCCTGGACTACGCATTCGACCACCAGGAGATCACGGATTACCTGGTCAGGCTGGCACACACCTACCCGGCCGAACTGGGCTACACAGTCGGCATGCACATGCTGGCGCCGGAGAGCATTCCTCGCGTCGTCGACGAACTGCTGCGCCTCGGCTACGGGCAGGAGGTCATAGCCGGTTTCCTCGGAGGCAACTGGCTGCGCGTGGCTGAGCAAGTCTGGAAACCGGCAAGGTCGTAGCCGGGGACGATTTCCGGCGCACTGCCCACTCCAGGGCCGGCTATCCGCCCATCGCTGCACCGAACACGTGCGACCCGGGCAACCTCTCGGGAAGCCAGCACGGCGGCCTGTAGACGCACGTTGTCGGCAATCTTGAAGCACGGGAAGTCAGGCCCTGAATGACAGGGCGCCGCTGGGGTTTGTACGGCCCACCTGGCACTGGCGGTCAATCAACTGCACAAGGTCGGTGCCAAAGTCGGCACGGGCGGTACATCCTTCAAGAGCTACCTGGCGAAGTACGAAAACGAGTTCAGACCCCTCTCCACCCGGCTTGCCAAGGCCGGTTGGAGCAGGCCGTGTCCCTTGCCCTACCCCATGTTTTCCCTAGGAGGGCCGACCCGGCTTGGCGCGTCGTTACAGCGATGGGGACTCTCGCAATCTCGACTGGAACTACGACTATGAGTGCTCGGATGCTACAGCTCATCGTGGGCGTCGGAATCGGCGTCTTGCTGGGGAGTCGACCCGTCGCGGCGGCGGACGCGGTGGACTGGCGTGACACCGCGGCCTTGTGCACGGCCGAGCAGCGCGCTGCTCCATCCGCATCCTCCCTGGGCTGCTACCGAGGCCATGGGGGGCCGGTCTATTCGGAGTTTCAGCGTACCTCAATCTACCTTCCGGTACGAGACGGCACTCGGCTTGCCGTGGACATCTACCGGCCCGCGATCCACGGCGAGCCGGTGACGACACCGCTGCCGGTGATCTTCAACTACTCCCGATACTGGCGAGCAACGGCGCGACGCGATGGCACCGTTCAGACCTATGTTGGTGTGCTCGGTCGCGGACAGCAAGTTGCCAGCATTGCAGATGCACTGGCGCGCTCGTCCCGCGGGGACCGCGACGGCGTTGGCCTGCTGCTGTCGCATGGCTACGTCTTCGTGCGCGCGGAGGCACGAGGGACGGGCGCCTCCTTTGGCGTGCGCAATGGCGACATGTCCGGCCGCGAGGCCAAGGATGGGCGCGACGTTATCGAATGGATAGCCAGCCAGCCCTGGAGCACCGGTTCGGTCGGCATGATCGGCGGCTCTTACGAAGGCATGTCACAGTTCTTGGTGGCCTCGGTTGCGCCGACAGGACTGAAGGCCATCATGCCGCTCGTGGCCACCTTCGACGAGTACGACGCATCCTGGGCCGGCAGCGGGATGCTGCGGAAGTACGGCCTGGCGTGGTTGGCGCGCGAAGCCCGGCGCGATGGCGTACAGAAAGGCAAGCAAGGCTCCACGATCAACCCGCTGGACACCGGCGCAGAGCGATCCCCCCCTGTCGACGAGGACGCAGAGGGCGGACTGAGACAGGCCGCCCTGGCCGAACGACTGGCGGATCCCGAGGCCACCGACCCCACGATGTACTTCACCCGCCAGGCGCCACAGGCCCGGCAACTGCTGGACCTGCTGGCCGAGGCCTTGGGAACCCGGGAGCCCGCTGAACTGATGGAGACGCTCTACGAACCCGAATTGATGCGGCAACTTCTGAATCGCAAGCCTGGGCTCAGGGCCGCACTGCAGAGGATCAAGTTCCCGCGCGACGCATCGGCCATGCTGACACAGCCGCAGGAAGAAGGCCCGAACAACCTGGCCATGCTGGCGCCCCGCATCGCAGCCAGCGGCATCGCGGTCTACAACTGGGGCGGCTGGCGCGACTTCGCGACCCGCGACACGCTGCTGTGGGACGCCAATGTCGGCGCGGCGCGCAAGTTGACGATGGGGCCATGGACACATGGCCCCAACGAACCGAATGACCAGCGCGAGGATGAGTCCAAGCGACTGCGCCCGATTGAACAGTTGCGCTGGATGGACTACTGGTTGAAAGGTTCAAGTAACGGCGTCATGAGCGAGCCGCGCGTTCACTACGCCGTGCAGCGACTGCGTGACGATTTCATCTGGACCAGCAGTCCGCAGTGGCCTCCTGCAGGAATTAGGCTTTTGCCCTGGTCGCTGAGGACAGCGGGCGGTCTGGATCGGGAGCCGGGCCCGGCCCGTCGCGTGGGATTCACAGTGGACACCGCATCGACGATGGGTCAGCACACGCGCTACCACGATGCCATCGGACTGGGGCCGACGCAGCATCCCGACCTCGAGGAACACGCGCGGCGCGGCGCACTGAGCTTCACATCGCCGGCGTTGACGGCCGACCTGCAGATCGCGGGCTCGCCCATCGTACGGCTAAAGGTGCGTTCCAGTACCCAGGAAGCCTATGTGCATGCCTACCTGGAGATCGTCGAACCGGACGGCCACATCGCACTGTTGAGCGATGGCGCACTGCGCGCGTCGCACCGCGTGCAGGGCGTTCCGCCCTACCGCAACCTCGGCCTGCCGTTCTCGGATTCCAGAACCAGGGTCATCGCCAGCACGCCGCACCTGCGGCGGGACCGTGCCAGCGAACTGATCTTTGACCTGCAGCCGGTGGCTGCCCGCTTGCCAGCGGGCAGCAAGATTCGCCTGGTGGTCACCGGCGCCGACGCACACACGAACCTGACGCTGCCGCAGTCCCCGCCGACGCGCCTGACCTTGGACCTAGGCGGCGACCAGGGTTCGACCTTACTGCTTCCGACGGTGCAGGACTGAAGCGTGGGCGACTGAGATGAGCTACATCCGCAACACCTGGTACACGGCGGCCTGGGACCATGAAGTGGCTGCCGGCAGGCTGCTGTCCCGCAAGTTACTTGGCGAACCCGTGGTGCTCTTCCGCGACAGCTCAGGGCAGCCGCGCGCCCTGCAGGACCGCTGCCCGCACCGCTTCATACCGCTGTCTCACGGGTTCCATTGCGGCAATGCGCTGCGCTGCGCCTATCACGGGCTGGAATTCGACGGCAGTGGCCGATGCGTTCGCAACCCGCACGGTGACGGCGCGATCCCGGACGCTGCCCGGGTGCGGGCCTATCCGGTGGTTGAACGGCACAGCGTGCTCTGGATCTGGATGGGCGACGAGGCCCTAGCTGATGCCAGCCGCATCACCGACCTGGCCCGGAGCATGGACCCGGAGAAGCGCCTCGTCGGCAAGGACTACCTGCTGGCGCGGGCGCACTACCAGCTGGAAGTCGACAACATCCTGGATCTCAGCCATATCGAGTTCCTGCACGGCAGCACGCTGGGCAGCGACGCCGTAAAGCATGCCGAGACCGAAGTTATCCAGGAAGGCGACACGGTGCACTCCCGACGCCTGACGCGCAACGAGATCGTCTCGCCATCGCTGGCGCAGACGTATGGCATACCGGCCGATCAACCAGTGGACCGTTGGCTCGACGTGAGTTTCGACCCACCTGCACAGATGGAGCTGTGGTCCGGCTGGGCGCCGGCCGGCACCCCCGATCCGCGGCGCGTCGGCAAGCGTATCCCCTTCATCCACCTCTTCACCCCGGAAACAGAGACCACCACGCACTACTGGTTCGCCACCAGCTACCCGCGCAAGATGGGCGAGGAAGGTGAACGTCGGGCACAGCACGACATCGCCTACCTGCGGCGGCCTTTCGAAGAGGAAGACCTGCCCATCCTCGAATTGCAACAACGCAGCATGGGCAGCGCGAACTTCTGGTCGCTGCGCCCGGTGCTGTTGCCCAGCGACGCGGCGGCGGTGCGCGCGCGGCGCGTCATCGACGAACTGTTGCGCCTTGAAGGCGTGGCCGATGCGTCGACCGCCGCGCTACCGCAGCGCGGCCGTGCCGACGAGGCCACGCTGACCCTGCGCGTCGCCCGCCGCGCGACGGAGGCCGAAGGTGTGTGCAGTTTCGATCTGGTGGACCCAGCCGGCGCGCCGCTGCCAGCCTTCGAAGCCGGTGCGCACCTGGACGTGCACATGAAACCTGGCCTGCGGCGCCAGTACTCGCTGTGCAATTCGCCAAGCGATCGGAACAAATATCAGATCGCCGTGCTGCGCGATCCGGCCTCCCGCGGCGGGTCGGCCTATATGCACGAGCAAATCCAGGAAGGCAGCGAACTGGTTGTCGGCCTGCCAAGGAACCGGTTCGCCCTTCGCGAAGACGCCAAGCGAAGCTTGCTGATGGCCGGTGGCATCGGCATCACGCCGTTGCTGGCCATGGCCGACCGCCTGCATGCGACAGGCGCCGCTTTCGAACTGCATGCCTTCGCCAGGTCCGCATCACGAGCGGCCTTCGTCGACCGGCTGCGGCGTAGCGCCTACGCAGCCGCGGTACACCTGCACTTCGACGACCAATCACCTGCCGGCCGTCCTGACCTGGCCACGATCTTTTCGCGACCTGGGTCAACGGACCGCCTGTACATCTGTGGACCGGCAGGATTCATTAAAGCTTGCCGAACCCAGGCCCTTAGCGCAGGCTGGGACGCGAGCCGGGTGCACCAGGAATACTTTCAGGCGGCCACACCCGCCGATGCCGCGCAGACCGCTTTCAGCGTCGAGCTTGGCCGGTCCGGCCGAAGCATCGAGGTGCGGGCCGGGCAGTCGATCGTGGCAGCGCTGCGCGCCGTCGGCGTGCAGGTGCCCACCTCTTGCGAGCAGGGCGTCTGCGGAACGTGTCTGACGCGCGTGCTGGCCGGCACGCCCGACCACCGTGACAGTTACCTCACGCCCGAAGAGCGGCAGCGAGGCGAGTTCATCCTGCCCTGCTGTTCGCGTGCAGCCAGTGCCCGGCTCGTGCTGGACCTGTGACGACTCACTTGATTAGCACTGTCGATGAGATCTAGAAGACCAAGCTCGCCGAGCAAAACCAGTTGAAGGGTACGAGGTAGTGGCGCATGTGCCGCTGGTGGTATTCATGCAGCTGAATGCTGCCTGCAAGAACGCAAGCAGCGGCTTCCTCGGCAATGACATTCTGTATTGAACCCTGCGGAAGAACTGATGCGCTTTCCTTGAGCGGGCATGGCATTGCTTAGACGGGTTTCTGTGAGGCGGCGCTGGTAGATGCACCAAATAGCTCGGCCCTGATGCGCTTCTTGTCGATCTTGCCCGTCGCCGTGAGCGGCATTTCAGACCAGAAAATAACTTCGTCCGGCAGTTGCCAGCGCGCCAGCCGCGACGCCATTGCCGCAAGGAGGCTTTCACCAGTGAGCTCGACGTCAACTTGTCGACGAACAACCAGTACCGGGCGCTCTCCCCATTTCTCGTCGGGCCGACCCAGCGCGGCAACCTGCGCCACGCCGGATACCGCAAGCGCAACGTTCTCGAGTTCGACGGAACTGATCCACTCGCCGCCGCTCTTGATGAGGTCCTTGGCGCGATCAACGATGCGCAGGCCTCCATCGGCATCGATCGTGGCAAGGTCGCCGGTGTCGAACCAGTCGTCCTGCGACACGGGCGCCGCACCGTTCAGGTACTGCGCCACCACCCAGTTACCGCGCACCATGAGCCGACCCGGTGTGGTGCCATCGTGGGCCAGAGGCGCGCCACTCTCGTCGAACAGCCCTCTTTGCAAGCCGAAGATGGCACGACCCTGACCGCGCTTACGCTCGATCCGGTCAGCCAGAGGTTCAGCGGCATGTTTGGCCTTCAACAGGCCGGTGCCGGCGCCCGGATTGGTCTCGGTCATGCCCCAGGCGTGGAACACGTCCATGCCCATGGCCTCGAGTTCCTGCACCATCCGTTGCGAAGGCGCCGCCCCCCCCATGCCGGCCCGCCGGACGGTGGACAACTTTTCGCCGCTGCGCTTAAGTTCGTCGAGCATCATCTGCCAGATGGTCGGCACGCCGCAAACGAAGCTCACTCTCTCGCGCTGGCACAGGTCGATCAGGGACACCGCATCCAGACGCCGTCCAGGCATGACCAGGCGAGCGCCAGCCATGGGTGCGGAATGCGGCAAGCCCCAGCCGTTCGCATGGAAAAGGGGCACGACCGGCAGCACGGTTTCGTGGGTGCTGAGCGCCTGCGCATCGGCGCTGCAGCAGGCCATGGCGTGCAGGACGGTGGAACGGTGCGTGTACATCACGCCTTTGGGATGCCCCGTGGTGCCGGAGGTGAAGCACAGGCCGAAGGGCTCAGTCTCAGTCAGGCGCAGCCAATCGATGCCGTGCGGCTCGGTGCCGACCATCTCTTCATAGGACATCGCGCCGGACAGCACAGGCACGGTGGCCGTCAACTCGATCAGCAACGGGCTACGCTGCACGTGCCGCAACGCCTGCTCGACGATGGGTGCGAGGTCGCTGTCGAAGCACAGGGCCTGATCGTTCGCGGTGTCGATCATGTATGCGATCTGCTCCGGTGGCACGCGCGGATTGATCGTGTGGATCACAGCCCCCACGCCTGGGATGGCGTAGTACAGCTCGAAGTGACGGTGGTGATTCCACGCCAGTGTGGCCACGCGCTGACCACGCCCGAGGCCCAGGCGCCTCAGCGCCGCGGCTGCGCGGCGTGACCGGGTGTGCAGCGCCTCATAGTCGTGGTGCACGATTTGGCCATCGCCCATGCACGATGCCATCAGCGTATCGCCATGGTTCTGCGCGGCGTGGTCCAGGATGTCACTGACCTGCAGATCGTGAAACTGCATCCATTTCGTCATGCCGAGACCTTCCCGGTCGGTGATTCGAAGAGCTGGCGCAGGGGTACGCGGTCACCGCGTTGGCCCAGGGCGTCCAGTCGATAGGCCTTGAGGCCTCCGCCGCCCGGTGACACACGGCTGGCGTAGTCGAAGAACAGGCGGGGGTTCAGCACTTCGGGAGGCCAGACGCCAGCGTCCGGACCTGCGCCCGCCAGCACCATCAGCGCCACGGCCACAGCCGGCACGGCTGTGGACTGTTCCATCGAAATGGTCGTCGCACTTTCGAATCGCAGACCCTCGTCGCCCACTCGCACGTCAATGCACATGCCGCTCAGGCCCGGCTCGCCAGTCGCCCTTAACCATCCGCCTTGAAGTTCGTTCCAGGCGTCTTCGACGCTGCGACCGGCATCACATTGGCGCGCCAGTTCCCAGGACTGCCGCAACAGCCCACTGCTGGTCATGCCGCCACGCAAGGTGCTTGGGCAATCCAGGTACCTGGCCAGGGTCAGGGGCTCCGGGTGTCCGAGTTGCACCACTTCCACCGAGCCGATCGGGTCTGGGAACAGCACGGCACGTGGCTGAAGGGCACCCCAAGCAGGCACTTGCGTTCCCCCGGGTAAGGCGGTGCGGAAGCAATGCACCAGGTGGGCGAAAATCCCTGGCGTGAGGTCGCTGTCAGGCGCACACCAGGCGATGTCGGCATGACAGGGTGTCCCGGCAGGGCTGCGCGCCTTCAGGTACTCCAGCGCCAGCTTCACCAGCAGGTTGGTGGTTCCCGGCGCCGAACCCATATTGATGATGGCGCGGCAGCCGCCGGCCACCGCCGCACCATGCCGGGCCAACAGCGCTTCGGTAGCATCGACGTCGTCACAAATGTCCAGATACGAGATGCCGGCATCAATTGCCGCATCCAGCACCGCCGTGCCGAGGCGGTAGAACGGGCCGGCCAGATTGACCACGATGTCCGCGCTGCGCAGCAGTTCGACGAATGCATCGCGATCAGCCAGCAGATCCAAGCAATGCAGGCGAACGCCGGCGCTCTGCAGGCCCTGTGTCGCCTCCGCCGAGTAACCACGGTCCACCGCGACCAAGGTAAATTGCGGCAGCCCCGCACGCAGGTAGCCCGCGCAGGCCAAGCCCTGAGCCCCGCCGGCCCCGGCTATGACAATGGTCGGCATGGGCAGGCTCAGAACTTGGCGCGCAGGTCGATGCCGATAGTGCGCGGCCGCTCGATGGCGATCAGGTTCAGCGAGTCGGACAGTTCCGGTGCGTCCGACAGGTTGGCCCGCTTGTCGGCCGCGTTCTTGACGAACACCGACAGATCCCACATACCGAACTTCGCGCCTGCCCTCAAATCGACGATTGTGTATTCGGGTCTGTAGGCCTTCTGCGCGCTGATGCTATCGCCGACATAGCGAGCGTCGATGCGACCGTAGCCGATGGTCGAACCCGAGAGAGCGGTGCTGAAATTCATCCCCACCGCTGCGTTTGTGCGCGGCGCGTTTGCCAGTCGGTTACCGACGGCCACACCGATCGCATTGCCGATATCCGTGACTCTTGCGTCTGTGTATCCCATGGCTGCGCTCAGCCCGAAACCTTTGCCAAGCGCGTAGCTCACGTCGAACTCAGCCCCCCTGGATCGTACGGCGCCGACGTTATCGAGTGCACCAAAGCCCATGCCGCAATCAAGCGTGGATGTCTGCCGATTTTTCCAATCGATGTAAAAGGCTGCGACGTTAGTCTGCAGACGACCACCGAAGAAGGAGCCCTTCGCGCCGCCTTCATAGTTCCAGAGCGAGTCGGCATCAACGGCGTCGCGCACGCCCGTCACGCCGAGCGCGGTGCAGGCCCCCTTGGAGTCATTCACACGGCCCGGGCGGTAGCCCATGGCAGCGTTCGCGTACCAGGTCAGTTCCTTTGACTGTTCCCAACTGAGTGCCAGGCGGGGGTTGATGCCCGAACCCTTTTCCGAGCCGGCGTACGGCTTGACGGTGAAACCATACAACTTGGAGAACAGAACACCACCATCGAGTCGGGTCTGGTCGGTCTTGATATCGTAGGCACGAGCCCCGAGCGTCAGAGTGAGCGCGGGGACGATCTTGTAATTCATCTCGCCGAACGCTGCGATCTCGGTCTGCTTGAACGTCGTGGCCAACGAGAAGAAACTGTCGCCAACGGCAATGCCCGCCACGCCGATCGCCGGCGAGCCCACCGGAAAAATCGAATCAGCCGGGTAGCCGCCGCTGCGCTCGGTACGCTGGAAGAACGCGCCAACGATGTACTGAAAAGACCCCTTGGACTCGGAGACGAAGCGAAACTCCTGCGTGGCCCGCTTCTCTTCGCCAGCCGCCGTCGTCGTCGAGGGCGCGGCCACGGCCGTGCGGATGCGTCCGCCAAGCCTGCTGGCTATGAAGCGAGTTGCGTCTTCGACGTCCATTGTTGAGCGTTTAAAGTAAGAGGTACTCGAGACGAAATCCCCTCCACGCACGGCCGCCGCAATCTCGAGGTTGGCCAGGGTCCACTCGTCCATCCCCTTCTCGTTGACATCGAACTGCCGGATCTTCACAAGACTGTTGACATCGCCGTCGACGTAAGGCGGTCCATTCGAGTCTGTGCGCTGGTACATCAATCGCGGAGAGATGGTTAGCCAGTCGTTGGCGTCGAAGCGCAATGCGGCCTGGAAGCCGTTCGTTCGGTCGCTGTTAACGCCCTTGTGTAGATACTCGTCTCCGCTCACACTCGTCGGGGCACCCGTCGTAAGTTGAGCCATCATCGAAGCGTTAGGGTCGACAAGCCGGTTGATCCACCCAGCGTCGTCGATGTGGTACGCCGTGATTCGCAGCGCGCTGCGGTCGGAGAGCGGCACGTTCAGCGTGGTGTCGGCCGCGTAGCTCGTGCCACCCTTGTGCGTCTGGCCCACA
>JBIKPD010000167.1:0-8199 GCA_044357665.1 Roseateles sp.
GGCGCCCCAGTAGGACATCTGGCCCCAAGGCAGCAAATAGCCCATGAAAGCCTCGGCCATCAGGCACAGGAAAATGGCACAGCCGAAGATCCAGACCAGTTCGCGCGGATTGCGGTAGGAGCCGTAAATCAAGCCGCGGAACATATGCATGTAGACGACGATGAAGAATGCCGAAGCCCCGGTCGAATGCATATAGCGGATCAACCAACCCCAGGGCACATCGCGCATGATGTACTCAACCGAAGCAAACGCGAGCGCTGCGTCCGGTTTGTAATGCATCACCAGGAAGATGCCGGTGACGATCTGGATCACCAGCACCACCAGGGCGAGCGAGCCGAAGATATAGAACCAGTTGAAGTTCTTCGGCGCGTAGTACTCGGACAAATGTTCTTTGTAGAGCTTGCTGGCGGGGAAACGGTTGTCCACCCAGGTCAGCAGCTTTTCGCCCATTGCGGCGCCGGCGGGAGCTTGTTTGAATTCAGCCATGGTGACCTCTGCGCTTAAGCCTGCTTGTCTTCACCAATGATGATCTTGGTGTCAGACAGATACATATGGGGAGGCACCTCGAGGTTGTCGGGTGCCGGCTTGTTCTTGAAGACACGACCTGCCAGGTCGAAGGTCGACCCATGGCAAGGGCAGAGAAAGCCGCCCGGCCAGTCTTCAGGCAGAGAGGGCTGTGCACCCGCCTGGAATTTGTCACTCGGCGAACAACCGAGGTGCGAGCAGATGCCGACAGCGACAAAGTACTCGGGCTTGATCGAGCGGTGCTGATTCTTGGCGTAAGCAGGCGTCGGATAAGCCTTGCGTTCCGACTGCGGATCGCTCAACTGTCCTTCATCGTCTTTCAACGAGGCCACTTGTTCGGGTGTACGACGCACGATCCAGACCGGCTTGCCGCGCCATTCGACGGTCAATTTTTGACCCGGCAAAATAGCGCCGATGTCGACTTCTACAGCCGCTCCAGCAGCCTTGGCGCGTTCAGACGGCGCGAATGTACTGACGAATGGAACGGCGGTAGCCACACCACCGGCGGCACTGGCACAACCCGCGGCAATCATCCACGTGCGCTTGCCTTGGTCAACTTGCTTGTCACTCATGAGCATCCTCAAACGAAACTTCAGATCGGGGCAGCCTTGGATTCTAACGGACTGCGCCGCATGCTTTGCTCCGGATCGTTGTGCAATTCCGCTTCAAGCTGCAAATTTTGCGGCTTGCACAAGCAATGCGGTCGCGTTTCTCGCAAAATCTCCAGGCAATTGCAACGGTCCAAAGCATATGGAGTTTGGCATGGGATTTTTTTCTGAATTCAGGGAATTTGCCGTCAAAGGCAATGTAGTCGACTTGGCGGTGGGCGTGATCATTGGCGGCGCTTTCGGCAAGATCGTCGACTCAGTGGTCAAGGACCTGGTGATGCCGGTGGTCGGGCGCCTGCTCGGCGGCATCGACTTTTCGAATGATTTCATCATGCTGGCGAATCCGCCGCCGGCGTTCAAGGGGCCGATGACTCTGGAAGCCTTGAACAAGGCCGGCGTGCCGCTGTTCGCTTATGGCAACTTTCTGACCGTGCTGCTGAACTTCGTCATTTTGGCTTTCATCATCTTCTTGATGGTCAGGCAGATCAATCGGCTCAAGCGCTCGGACCCACCGGCTGCCATTGCCGCCACCGCGGAAGACATCCTGCTGCTGCGCGAAATCCGCGACGAACTGAGGCAGGGCCGAGGTCAAGCCTAGTGGCTTGAGCGACGCCTGCCGAAGGCCAAAGCGCCTACTTGGCCGGGATGGCTGAAAATTTCAGCAAGCCCGAGCATTCGGGCTTGCTGTCCCTAGTCACCTTTGCAGGCCGCGGGTTCGCAGAGCTCACCCCCCTCCTAGGGCAAAAAACCCTGCGCAGGCAGGGTTTTTAGTCCCTAGTCACCTTTGCAGGCCGCGGGTTCGCAGAGCTCACCCCCCTCCTAGGGCAAAAAACCCTGCGCAGGCAGGGTTTTTAGTCCCTAGTCGGCATACATGCCGGCGGCTTTGATGATGGGGCCCCATTTGTTGATTTCGGTTTCAACGAACTTCTTGTGGGCCGGACCGTTCAAGCGGGCATCAGTGACCATGACGGCGCCGAGATCTTCCATGCGCTTGATCAGGTCAGGATCCTTCATTGCCACCATCAGCGCATTGTGAATCTTGTCGAGAATCGGCTTGGGCGTGCCCTTCGGTGCATAGACACCATGCCAGATCGCAACCGAGAACCCCTTCAAACCGAGTTCGTCCAGCGTCGGCAGATTTTTCAGCACCGGCGTCGCAACGCGCTGCGGCGTCGTGACCGCAAAGGCCTTGATCTTGCCGCCGGCGATCTGCGAAGTCGTGCTGGTGGTTTGATCGCACATCAGGTCGACCTGACCGCCAAGCAGGTCGGTCATCGCCGGCCCCGTGCCTTTGTAAGGCACCGTCGTCATGTCAACCTTGAGCGTGCTTTGAAACAACAACCCGCACAAATGCGAGGCTGAACCCAGGCCAGCATTGGCAAGATTGATCTTGCCCTTGTTGGCGTCCAGCCATTTGGTCAATTCGGCGTAGTTGCTGGCAGGCAACGACGGCTTGCCGATCAAGGTCATTGGCACCTCGACGATCATCCCGAGGTATTCGAAATCATCGAGCGTCTTGTAGGACAGATTGCGGTACAGCGCTGGCGAGGTCGCCATGCCGATATGGTGCAGCAGCAAGGTGTAGCCATCAGGCGCAGCTCTGGCGACCTTGGTGACACCAATCGTGCCGCCGGCGCCGCCGACATTTTCAACCACCACAGTAGTTCCGAGCGGCTTGCGCAGCGAGTCGGCAAAGTCACGCGCCACCTTGTCGGTAGGCCCGCCAGCAGCAAAAGGCACGACCACATTGACCGCTTTTTCAGGGTAATCGGCCAATGCAACACCGGCTGCGAGACCCACCAAACATCCAACCATCAGCTTTTTCATTGTTTTCCTCATAAATCTAAAATTATGACCCTCAATGCTATGCCCCGGGGTGGGCCACTGCAATCGAGGAAACTACTTAATCCCCATCTCAAGCATAACTGCGCGCGTCTTCGATCACCTTGCCGTCATTGGGCAGGCTGCCAGGCGCCAGCAGCTGCACCTCGGCGCGCAGCTTGGTGACTTCGCGGGCCGCAGCGGCCAGCCTTTCCGCCAACCCTTCGGCCGACTCGACGACTTCGACTTTCAGCGTCATCCGGTCCTGCGCCATCTCACCCTCGACCACCAGACGTGCCCGGCCGGCTTGCGGAAAGCGCCGCATGATTTCAGCCACCTGGGCAGCATGGACAAACATGCCGCGCACCTTGGCCGATTGATCAGCGCGGCCCAGCCAGCCCTTGATGCGCGCATTGCTGCGGCCGCTCGGACATTGCCCCGGCATGAAGGCTGACAAATCGCCGGTGCCGAAGCGGATCAAGGGGTAATCCGGATTCAAGGTGGTGACCACAAGCTCGCCAACCTCTCCTTGCGGCACCGGATCGCCGGTACCCGGGCGAACGATTTCGACGATCACGCCTTCATCCAGCACGAGGCCCTCACGCGCGGCGGTTTCATATGCGATCAGGCCGATGTCAGCGGTGGCATAGCATTGATAGCCAGCCACGCCGCGTGCTGCCAACCAATCGCGCAAGTTGGGCGTGAACGCCTCGCCGCTGAGCAAGGCCTTGCTGAGCGAACCGACTTCGGCCCCGGTTTCAGCCGCCTTGTCGAGCAGGATTTTCAGGAAGCTCGGTGTGCCGACATAAGCTTGTGGCCGCAACTCGGTGATCGCCTGCAACTGCAGTTCGGTATTGCCCACACCGCCTGGAAAGACCGCGCAGCCCAGCGCATGAGCACCGCTTTCCATCATCGATCCAGCTGGCGTCAGGTGATAGCTGAAACTGTTGTGGACCAACTCGCCTGCGCGCACCCCAGCGGCGAAAATCGCCCTGGCCATGCGCCAGTAATCGGCCGCCTGCCCCTCGGGTTCGTAGATCGGTCCGGGCGACTGAAACACCCGCCGCGCCCCGCTGGCGCGCACACAACCCGACCAGCCAATGGCCGAATAACCGCCGAAGCTGTCGCTGGCCCGCTGCTGCTGCTGCCTGGCCAGCAGTTCATACTTGCGCGTCACCGGCAGTCCGGCCAAGGCCTGACGGCTGCTGATCGAAGCCGCATCGATGCCTGCAAACAGCTCGGCGAAGGCCGCGGTGCTCGCTTTCGCATGTCTGATCTGCCCAGGCAAAGCCGCCATCAACGCCTGCTCACGCAAGGCCGGGTCGCGTGCTTCGAGGCCATCGTAAAAGTCGTTCATGTCGTCTCGTCCATCCAGCGCGCCAGGCGGCGCTTGATTTCATCCTGAACCGCCCGCACTTCAGCATGGGTCTTGCAATTGCGGACTTCCCATTCCGGACTATGGGCGGGCCGTTTGACGATGCGCGCCTGCAGCATCCCTTCAGCCACGCTCAACTCGATCACGCTGCGGCCGCGCAAGCTGAAACCATCGCGCGAGGCAGCCAGACCGGCAAGGTCGCGCAAGCTGCGTTTGAGTTGCAGCAAGGCCTCATCGGGTTTGAAGGCCGGCATGGCAAAGAATTGATCGCTCATCGTCGCTTAACTCCAGGCCCGCTCAGGCCAGCCAGCGCTTTCTGCGCTTGTAGCTCTTCGCATCCTTGAAGCTCTTCCGGTCGCCGCCACCCATGCCCAGGTAGAACTCCTTGACATCCTCGTTCTCGCGCAAGGCATGAGCTTCGCCGTCCATGACGACGCGGCCGTTCTCGAGGATGTAGCCATAGTCGGCATAGCGCAGCGCCATATTGGTGTTCTGCTCGGCCAGCAAAAAAGTCACGCCTTCCTTGGTGTTGAGGTCCTTGACGATCTCGAACACTTCCTGGACGATTTGCGGCGCCAGACCCATCGAAGGCTCATCCAGCAGAACCATCTTCGGGTTGGCCATCAAGGCGCGCCCGATCGCGCACATCTGCTGTTCGCCGCCCGAGGTGTAGGCAGCCTGCGATTTGCCGCGTGTTTTCAGGCGCGGGAAATAGCTGTAGACCTTTTCCAAGGTATGCGCTATCGCCGCCTTGCCGTCGCGACGCGTATAGGCACCGGTCATCAGGTTGTCCTCGATGCTCAGGTGGGCGAAGCAATGCCGCCCTTCCATCACCTGGATCACGCCGCGGTTGACCATTTCCGAGGTCGACAGCTTTTCAATGCGCTCGCCGCGCAACTCGATCGACCCCTTGGTGACCTCACCACGCTCGCCCGCCAGCAGGTTGCTGACCGCCCGCAGCGTCGTCGTCTTGCCGGCGCCATTGCCGCCGAGCAGGGCCACGACGGCGCCTTCACGCACCTGCAATGACACACCTTTCAGCACCAGGATCACATGGTTGTAGATGACCTCGATGCCGTTCACGTCCAGAAGAATATTGCTCATGTTCGCCTCAGGTTCAGCGAAACGTCGCACGCGGCGTTTCGCTGAAGGCTCCGCAAGGAGCCCTCTCCCGGCGCCGCATTCAGATCGGCACCAGGAGAAAATTGATCAGGATTGGCAATCTGCCGGTGCGCGCCTTGTCACCTTCTTCTCGCCGGCATACTTGTCGGCAGCGGCGCGGATCATCGGCTTGAGGATCTGCTCGTCAGCCTCGTACCAGTCCGAAGAAAAGCCCCATTTCGCACCATCCCATGTATGCACACGAGCCCAACTCGAACCCATATGGTCGAGGCAGGAGGTGCTGACCGGACGCATCACGCCGGCAAAGCCGAGCGCATCGAGCTTCTTCTGGTCAAGGTTCAGGTTTTCCAGGCCCCAACGCACCTGCTCGGTGTTCATGACCTTGCCCTTGCCATAGCGCTCCTGGGCCCGTCGCACCGCTTCGACACCGAGCATCTGGATGATCAGGCCGCGCATATAGAGCACCTGTCCGACTTCATCCTTCGGCCCTGTGCCCTGACCCTTGTCGTGCACGAGTTTGAGGATGTCCTGCACCACCTTGGCATTGCGGTCGGCGCCATGCTGCAGCGCCAGCGCGTTGTAGCCCTTGGCGCCCAGACCGACGTCCTTGACATCAGGCTCGGCACCGGCCCACCAGACGCCATACATCTTGTCGCGCGGATAACCTGTGGCTTGCGCTTCCTTCAGCGCCGTCGAGTTCATCACGCCCCAACCCCACAGCAGCACATAGTCGGGCTTGCTCTGGCGCACCTGCAACCAGGCCGATTTCTGTTCGACGCCAGGCGCGGTCACAGGGATCAACTGCAACTCGAAGCCATGCATCTTGGCGCGTTCCTGCAGCAGCGGGATCGGCTCTTTGCCGAACGGGCTGTCGTGATAGACGAGCGCGATCTTCTTGCCCTTGAGCTTGTCGAGGCCGCCTTCCTTCTTGCCGATATGCTGGATCAGCACATCCGCGCCGGTCCAGTAACTGCCCAGGATGGGGAAATTCCACTTGAACACGCCGCCGTCCTGCGATGCGGCCAGGCCGTAGCCGACCGTGATCAGCGGCATCTTGTCGCCTGGCGCCTTGTCGGTCAGCGCGAAGGTGATGCCGGTCGACTGCGGATCGAACAGCGTTGTCGTCTTGCCTTTGAGACGCTCATAGCATTCGACGCCCTTGTCGGTGGCGTAGCCGGTTTCGCATTCCTCATAAGTGAGCTTGACGCCATTGATGCCGCCATCGCGGGCATTGATCAGCTTGAGGTAATCCTGCTTGCCGTTGGCCCAGGGCGTACCGTTGGGTGCATAGGCGCCGGTGCGGTAAACCAGCAAGGGAAAGAACTGTTCCTTGGCCTGCGCATAGGCTGAAGGGGCGGTCAAAAGGGCGCTCAATGCAGTGGCCAGAGCGGCAACTGTCAGCGCAAGGGTCTTCAATTTCATGTCTGCCTCCAGAGTTTGGACTATCAACATTGCACTCGTCAGTGCGACTTGCTCAAGCGGGCCCGTCGACCCGCAACCTACTAAAAATCAATGAGGGAAAGGCCAGAGCCTGAGCTTTTCCTTGGCCGTCGACCACAAGCGGGCGATGCCATGCGGCTCAACGATCAGGAAAAACACAATCAAGGCGCCGAAAATCATGAACACCACATGCGAAACGATCGCGGTGTCGAGACTAAGACCCACCATGGAACCCAAGGCGGGCAGCAACTGGTCGAGCAGGATCGGCAGCAGCACGATGAAAGCGGCGCCAAAAATGCTGCCCATGATCGAACCCAGGCCACCGATGATGACCATGAACAGCAACTGGAAAGACCGGTCGATCGAGAAGGCGGCCGGCTCCCAGGAGCCCAGATAGACAAAACCCCAGAGCGCACCGGCGACGCCAACGATAAAGCTGCTGACCGCGAACGCCGTCAATTTTGCATAAACCGGTCGGATGCCGATCACCGCTGCAGCCACATCCATGTCGCGGATCGCCATCCACTCGCGGCCGATATGGCTGCGCACCAGATTCTTGGCCAGCAGGGCGAAGACGACCAGAAAGCTCAGACAGAACAAATATTTGGATACCGGCGTCTCGATCGGCAGACCGAAGACATTGAGCCCGGCAACGCTGACCGAGCCTGAGGAACTGTTGTTGGTGAACCAGGAAATGCGCAGAAAAGCCCAGTCGACAAAGAACTGGGCCGCCAGCGTGGCCACCGCGAGATAGAGCCCCTTGATGCGCAGCGAGGGAATCCCGAACAGCACGCCGACCACGGTTGCACAGACGCCCCCCATCAGCAGCGAAGCCAGCAGCGGCATGCCTTCGATGCGCACCTGGAAGTTGTAGGCCGCGTAAGCCCCGACCGCCATGAAGGCGCCGGTGCCCAACGAGATCTGCCCGCAATAACCGACCAGGATATTCAGCCCCAAGGCCGCCAGCGCGAGGATCAAAAACGGAATCAGCACCGCCCGGAAGTAGTACTCGCTGCCGAACAGCGGCACCACGACAAAAGCCAGCACCAGCAGCAAGCCGATCGCGATCCGGTCCTGCAGGATCGGGAAGATCTGCTGGTCAGCGCTGTAGCTGGTCTTGAACTGGCCGTTTTCTCTGTAGAACATTGGATATTTCTCTCAGCTGATTCGAGCAGGTAGCCCGCCATGCAGGCCGCAGGCCGGAATGCGGGGCAATGATCTGAAATCACTCATACGCGTTGATCTTTTGGCTTCGGCACGCTTCGCTTAACTTGCTTTGCAAGTTAGCCTGCGCCGAAAAATCATTGG
>JBIKPD010000025.1:0-23030 GCA_044357665.1 Roseateles sp.
CTTTTGTTGCGCATCGGTCTGGGTTGGTAAGCTCACCGGATTGTCAATTCCAAGCGGGTGTCCATGAACGTTCTCCGATTTTCAGATCTGATTGCTGCCGGCAAGGTGGCTGGCAAGCGCGTCTTCATTCGCGCCGACCTCAATGTGCCGCAGGACGCTGCCGGCAATATCACCGAAGACACGCGCATCCGCGCCAGCCTGCCCTGCATCGAGTTGGCGCTGAAGGCCGGCGCAGCGGTGATGGTGACTTCACATCTGGGGCGCCCGACCGAGGGCGAGTTCAAACCCGCTGATTCATTGGCGCCGGTGGCCAAGCGCTTGGGCGATTTGCTGGGCCGCGAAGTGATTTTGCAAGCTGACTGGGTTGACGGTGTTGCCATCGATCCTGGGCAGTTGTTGCTGCTGGAAAACTGCCGCCTGAACCCGGGTGAAAAGAAGAACAGCGAAGTCTTGGCGCGCAAGATGGCCGCGCTTTGCGACATCTTCGTCCATGATGCTTTCGGCACTGCCCACCGCGCCGAAGCGTCGACCTATGGCATTGCCCAATATGCTCCGATCGCCTGCGCCGGCCCCTTGCTGGCGGCCGAAATCGACGCTATTTCCAAGGCGCTGGCCAAGCCGCAACGGCCATTGATCGCAATCGTTGCCGGCTCCAAGGTGTCGAGCAAGCTGACGATTTTGCGGGCTTTGTCGGCCAATGTCGACGGGTTGATCGTCGGTGGTGGCATCGCCAATACTTTCATGCTGGCGGCCGGCTTGAAGATCGGCAAATCTTTGGCCGAGCCCGATCTGCTCGATGAAGCGCGGGCCGTGATCGCTGCGATGCAGGCGCGCGGTGCTGCGGTACCTATCCCTGTTGATGTGGTGGTGGCCAAGCGCTTTGCCGCCGATGCTGAAGCCACGGTCAAAGCCGCCGACGATGTCGCCGACGATGATCTGATCCTCGACATCGGGCCCCGCACAGCCGCCCTGCTGGCCGAGCAGTTGAAGGCTGCCGGCACCATCGTCTGGAATGGTCCGGTCGGCGTCTTCGAATTCTCCGCATTTGCCCAGGGCACCGAGACGATCGCGCGGGCGATTGCAGCCTCCGATGCTTTTTCGATTGCCGGCGGCGGCGACACCCTGGCGGCGATCGCCAAATATGGCATTGAGCAGGACATCGGCTATATCTCCACCGGCGGCGGCGCCTTCCTCGAGGTACTCGAAGGCAAAACCCTGCCCGCCTTCGAGATTCTGAGCAAGCGCGCCCAAGGGTGACTGCTCACCCTTGGGCGGCTTGCGAAGGCCTGGACGCATGCTTGCGGCCGGGCTGAGCCGGCGCGCGTTCGAAGGTTTTCACCCTTGGGCGGCTTGCGAAGGCCTGGACGCATGCTTGCGGCCGGGCTGAGTTGGCGCGAGTTCTAAGGTTTTCGCCCCGCAACTGCCGGCTGCTTTTGATATGCGCTGAGCAGCGCTGCCTGGTCGCCGGTTTGATTTCAGGCCCTTGAGCTTGTTATCCCGGCTCGCATCGCTGCAGTTGAACAAGGACTGCTCATTGACCAGAGGCAAGGTACTGGCAGCTACAACCACGACCTGCCTTCAACCCAGCGCCGACTTTTTATTGATTTCCAGGATGAAGCGCTCCCAAGTCGAGCCGGGATTTTGCTTTGTCATTGGCCTGTGACTTGTCTGGATTGAACCAGTTATCAAGTGATCCGCCTTTTTTTGGGGTAAGTGAAATTACGAATTACCCGAACCTGTCATAGATCAATGTCTTGAAATAGCTTGGGGATACCCTTCAGTGAGCTGGGCTGCGATGGAAAGTTCAACGGCATCCCGAAAGCGAGCGAAGGGGAGATGAGTCTCTCGCAGCGCTTTGTAACTGACAACAACGACTGAAAGGTCTGCGCTATGAAATCCCTGAATGTCCCTCGAGCGATGAAGGTCTGCCTGCTTGCCCTTGGCGCGGTGCTCATGACCCAGTCTGTGCTGGCGGCCGACGAGGCCGCCGCGCAGGCTTTGGCCAAGAAGAATGATTGTCTCAAGTGCCACTCGGTCGAAAAGGAAAAGAAGGGTCCTTCGTACAAGAAGATCTCGGCCAAGTACAAGGGCAAGGCCGATGGAGAAGCAAGCATCATCAAAAACATAACCACCGGCCCCAAGGTCAAGCTTGATGACGGCTCTGAAGAAGACCACAAGATCATCAACACCAAGGATGAAGCCGCGATCAAGAACCTGGCTCAGTGGATCTTGTCCCATTAGCAACAGGTTTGGCTCGGCGCGACCGCGCCGGCCGCGTTCGCCCGCAGCGGCGCCATAGAAGAAGAACAAAATAAGAGAGCTATCCATGCGTGTGAAGCATCTTGCAAGGACCGCGTGGACCGCTTGCCTCAGTGTTGCGTTGGCGCTGATGGTCTTGAGTCCGGCCGCTAAAGCCAGCACAGCTGAGTTGCCCGACAACGCGGGTTGTCTGAGTTGTCACAACGGACAGACCCAAAAACTCGAGGTTCTCGACGCAAAGGGCAAGTTACGGCCGATGCTTGCCGTGGTGCCTGCCAAGTACGCCGCCAGCGTCCACGCCGAAATGCAATGCGTTGCCTGCCACATTGGTATCACCGAGCAGCCAAAAGCCGGTGCCGGGCACCAACTGGCGAGCGCAGCCGCTGGCAAGTCGGCCAGCTGTTCTGATTGCCACCGCAAACTCTGGAATGCAGCCAAGCAAGACAACAGCGCAGCTGCCAAGCCGCGGCTGGGCCTAGTTGCCGAGAACATCAGCGCTTACGACAAGTCCTTCCATGCGCGGCCGAGCAAGGCTGACAAGGCCAAGGTGAACGCGACCTGCGGCGGTTGCCACGACACGCACAGTTTCAACATCCCCACCAAGAGCAGCCCGGCGCATGCCGAGTGGCGCCTTCAGAGCGCGGCGATGTGCGGCGAGAAATGCCACAGCGACGAGTTGGAGGAATACAGCGGATCGATCCACGGCAAAGAGGCGCTCGGCAAGCACAATTTGAAAGCGGCGGTTTGTACTGACTGCCACTCAGCCCATGAGGTCGGCAACACCTCGATCGCGTCGGTCAAGCTGGCGATCACAGCGAGCTGCGGCAGCTGCCACGAAGACAATTACAAGTCTTACAAGGCCACTTACCATGGCCAGATCAGCACGTTGGGCTATGCAAACACGGCCAAATGCTTTGATTGCCATGGCAGCCACGGCATTCTGGCGGTCAAGGACCCGGACTCCAAGGTTCATCCCGACAATCGGCTGGAAACCTGCAAGACCTGCCACAACGGCAAGAAGGACATCGGCGTTGCAACCGCCGGTTTCGCCACTTTCCAACCGCATGCGACGACCAATGACTTTGCACGCTACCCACAGGTCTGGATCGGCTGGCAGATCATGGTCCAGTTGCTGGTCGGCACGTTCGGCTTCTTCTGGTTGCACACGCTGCTGTGGTTCTATCGTGAATACACCGACCGCAAGCAGGCGAAGCTGCGTCCCCATGTGAAGCTGACGGCATTGCCGACTGGACAACAGGGCAAGCATATCCAGCGCTTCAGCCGCACCTGGCGTATTGCCCACATCACCTTCGCGCTCAGCCTGATGATCCTCACGCTGACCGGGATGCCCCTGTTCTATCCTGATGTGGCCTGGGCGCCGGTTGTGATGAAGGCGCTCGGTGGTCCGACAATGGCCGGGCTGATCCACCGGATCAATGCGGTGGTATTTGCCGGCGTCTTCTTCTGGCACATCATTTACATGGCGCTGGGTATTTACCGCCAGCGCAAGACCTGGCGCTGGTTCGGGCCCGATTCAATGATCCCGAATTTACAGGACGGCAAGGACATGCTCGCCATGTTCAAGTGGTTCTTCGGCAAGGGGCCGCGTCCTGTGTTCGATCGCTGGACCTATTGGGAAAAGTTCGACTATTGGGCGCCATTCTGGGGCGTGACGATCATCGGCGTCAGCGGCTTGATGATGTGGTTGCCGGGCCTCACGGCAACCTACCTGCCGGGCTGGGTTTTCAATGTCGCTGCGATCTTCCACGGCGAAGAAGCCTTCCTCGCGGTGGTGTTCCTGTTCACCGTGCACTTCTTCAACAACCATTTCCGCCCAGACAAGTTTCCGATCGATATCGTGATGTTCACCGGCACGATGAGCCTGGAGCATTTCAAGCGCGAACACGCGTTGCAATACCAGCGTCTGGCTGAGAGCGGTGAACTTTCGAAGCACTTGATCGATGCACCATCGGCGCCGATGACCTTCGCTTCGAAACTGTTGGGTTTTACGCTGATCGCGATCGGCTTGATCTTGTTATCGGGGGTTGCTGTCGGCTTCTTTAGTGGCGGTTGATCTAAAACATGTTTGTCCGGTAGATCGGACGTACAACCTTAAGCATTACTTAAAGTTAACTTGACCAAGCCCCAAAAAAGGTTCTGTCGAGTGACGGTCATTTTTCTGTTTCTGTCAACGAAAGACGGAGGAATACATGAAGTTCTCAAATATTCGCTGGGGCCTCGCGGCACTGGCAATTGCAGCGCTCGCAGCCTGCGGCGGGAGTAGCAGCACCACCGACGTGGCTCCCACGCCAGTGGTGGTGGTGGCGGCCGAGACGGTCAAGGACAAGATCACGACGGCAAGCGCAGTTACGGGCAACGACGCAGCGACCAATCCCTCTGCACCGTTCGCTGTAGTGCATGCGGCTGGTGTTGCTGCGGTCACGGTGGCCAGTGCGCCGAAGGTGAACTTTGCGATCTTTTCCGATGGCAAGGTCAAAAGCGACCTGACCATTGCCAACGTCAGCCTGATCATGGCCAAGTTGGTGCCAGGCACCAATGGCGATCCCGATCAGTGGGTCAGCTATACCTATCGCAAGGAAACAGCCGCTGCGACTGTCGGTCCTAACGGCGCACCGGTCCTGGCTACGGCCATGCAGGCCACTACAGATGGCAAGCAGACCGATGCGGCGTTGCTCGCCGCGCAACTACTCTATAACTCCGACGGTTATTACACCTATACATTCAAGACCGACATCAAGGATCTTGCTCAGACCAATGGCGTTGCTTTTGATGCCACAAAGACGCATCGCATCGCTATTCAACTGAGCTACAAGAACGCCGCAGGCTCAACGGTTCTGGCCAACCCCTATTTTGACTTCACGTTGGACGCCGAGGGCAAGGCTGTGCCGGTGACTGATCCTGCCAAGACCCGCAAGATGACCGACGTGTCATCCTGCAATTCCTGCCACGAGAAGCTCGCATTGCACGGCGGCGGACGTATAGACACGCAGTATTGCGTGATGTGCCACAACCCCGGCACCGTCGATGCCAACAGCGGTAACAACCTCAACCTGGCGACGATGGTTCACAAGATCCATGCTGGCAAGTTGCTGAAGTCGAAGGAGGCGACTGCCGGCGGCGAGGACTACACGATCTGGGGATACCGGGACACCAAGGTTGGTTTCGCCGAAGTCGGCTTCCCGCAGGACCTGCGCAACTGCACCAAGTGCCACACCGGTGCCAACGCAGCGACGCCGCAGGGCGACAACTGGAAGACGAAGGTCAGCAAACAAGCCTGCCTGACCTGCCATGCCAACAAGGCCGGTTCGACCTACCTGGCAAGCCATGACGCCTATGCGACTACCGTGGTCAAGGATGCCAAGGGCGTGCTCGTCCCCACAGCCAAAGCCGCGGATTTGACCAATCAGCATTGCAATGACTGCCACAAGGCCGGCACCAATATCGGTTCGGATCGCGTGCACTGGAACCAGAATGAAGAAAATGGCGCCAAGTACAAGATGAATATCGAGAGCACGACTTACGACGCCGCCGCCCGCAAGGTCACGATTAAGTACTTCCTGTCCGATCCAAGCAATGCCAATGTGGCCTACAACCTGGTGACTTCTGAGTGCACCGGAGCGGCTGCAACGCTGACCTGCGCCAACACGACCAAGTTCGGCAATCTGCGCTTTTATGTCGCCTACCAGAACATGATCGGTCAGTCGACTGCGGTTACCGAGTTCTCGTCGTACAACAACGGCGGTAGCGTCGCCAACGCCTATGCCTACAAGGGTACGAACGACGGCAACAATCATTACTCGGTCGACATCGCCATCCCTGCTGATACAGCGACTGCGGTTGCGTTCGGCACTGCACGGGTGATCACGATCGGGCAGATCAAGGAGCCCAAGCTGCAAGTGAAGTGGGCCACCGACCCGCGTCCTGAAATTGCACCGAAGGTCTTGATCAACACCGTGGTGCAGAACACCTTCAAGGAGTTCGCGATCAGCGGCGCCCTGCAAGCCCGCCGCGTCATCGTCTCGAATGACAAGTGCAATGCCTGTCACGGCGCGCTTGGCACGACTTCGGGCTCCAATACGCTGGCCGAAGCCTTCCACGGTGGTGCCCGCGACACGGTCGAAGCCTGCGTTGTCTGCCACGACTCGAACCGGGCATCGAGCGGCAACATGATGACCAACGGTCTGGCCCTCTACGAGTCCTATCAGTTCAAGCGGATGATCCACGGCATCCATGGCAACTCGAAGCGCGTCAATCCGTTCACCCATGGCAATAAGGTGGTTGGCGCGTTCAACAAGGACGGCACATCAATGACCGGCGGCGCGCCATTGGCAAGCACCGGCGTCGAGAACTATGCGGCCGAAGTGGCATGGCCCGGTGTTGGCATCAACTGCAACAGCTGCCACGTCAACAACTCGTACAAGTCCGACATGGGATCGCTGGCCACAGTGGCCAACAAGCCGATCACTTCAGCTGCCGGTGTGACGCCTGTTGTCTTCGAGACAGATCCGAACAAGTGGTTCGTGATCTCGCCGAAGGCAGCGACCTGCAACGTCTGCCACGACTCGGCCAAGGCGATGGCCCACGTGACGACCTTCGGCGGCTCGGCGTTCGGCGAAAAGACGCAGGCTCAGGTTGCTGCGATGCCGCGCGAGTCCTGCGATGACTGCCATGCGCCTGGCGGCTTCAAGGGTGTGGACGTGATCCACGGCCAGAAGTAAGCCGCGCTACGGCAATGTCAATGGGGGGGCCGTTGCCGGCTCTCCCATTTTTCATTGCTGCGGCGAGTTGACTGCAAGTTGAATATTGAGTCTGTGCTGGAGGGATTCGAATGCGAATCAAGCAATTTATGGCGCTGGCCGCCATTGGATTAGTCGGCATTTTCGGGCAGGTACAGGCAGCACCCGAGCTCACCGGGTCGGCGTTCTGCGTGTCGTGCCACGACGACGAAGATCTGCCCGATATGAGCCAGTCGGCGCATGCGCCGAGCAAGAAGCCGCCGATGGCTGCAGCGATGCAGTCGCTGAGCCGCAAGCCTACCGGCGACGAAGGTGATGCACGTACACCGACTTGCATCACCTGCCATGGCGCGAGTGAATTGCATGCGCGCAAGCCCGCCAATGTTGCCGAGCGGCCCAAGCCGGACAAGATGTTCAGCAAGAAATCAGCCCTGCCCGCGGCTGAGCGCAGCGCCGTCTGCCTGAGTTGCCATGACAAGGATGCGAGCCGCCTTTTGTGGTCGGGTAGCCAGCACCAAGGCGCTGATGTCGCCTGCAACAACTGTCACAAGGTGCATGCCAACAGCGACAAGACGCTGACCCGGGCGACTCAGACAGATACCTGCTACGTCTGCCACAAGGCTCAGCGCGCGCAGATGAGCCGGCCATCGCACCATCCTGTGCCCGAAGGCAAGATGAGTTGCTCCGATTGCCACAACGTACATGGCTCGGCGGGTCCGAAGCTGGCCAAGCGCGACAGCACCAACGCGACTTGCTACAGCTGCCATGCCGAAAAGCGCGGGCCCTTCGTGCATCAGCATGAGCCGGTATCGGACGACTGCATGAATTGTCATGCCGCCCATGGCAGCATGGTGCAGGCGCTGCTGAAGGCGCGACCGCCGATGCTTTGCCAGCAATGCCACACGCCGCATGTGGCTGGTGGCGTCGGCGCATTGGGTGGGCAGCCTGGCGTACGCACGCCTGCAAGCCCTGGTCAGTCGACTCAAGTTACAGCACTGTCGAACGGCAAGAACGTTGTGAACATCTGGCAAGGGCGCAGCTGCATGAACTGCCATACCCAGGTACACGGCTCGAACAATCCGTCAGCCACCAACCCCACGCCGCAGTTCATGCTGCGTTGAGAAATCGGGAGAAAAGCGATGACCCGTATGGTTCTTACATCATCCAGATTCAGCAAGACTGTCCTGGCGCTCGCCATGCTTGCGCTGCTCGGGCAAGTGCAAGCAGTCAGCAATGACAGTGAAGTTGCGATCAACGTTGGCGTCGGCGGGTTGCAGGGCGAGCGAGCTGACCGTGCCAGGTTCGGGCAGTACAACGGCTTGCGCACGGGCAGCTCCGGCATCGGAATCCTTGATTTCAATTACAGGCGCAGCAAGGAAGAAACAGATCAATTGATTCTTTTCCAGGGCAGTAATCTGATGGGGGAGAGCCGCGAGCTCGACTTGCTCTGGAAGAAGCCGGGCGACTGGAAGTTCGGCGCCACCTATGGTGAGTTGGTTCGCTATGACCCGAACACGATCACTACCTCTTTGATCGGTGCAGGCACGACTACGCCGCAGGTGTCACCCGGGGGTGCCAGCTCCGATCTCGATCTGAAGGTCAAGCGCACCAAGCTCGGCTTGTCGTTCTGGAAGTCGATCTCCCCGGACGTCAACTTTGAGCTGAGCCTGAAGACCGAGAACAAGGAGGGCGCGCGTTTGTTCGGCACCGGCATCAATTGCCCGTCGGTGGTGGCTCCCGGCTGCCGCGGCACCACCGGCATCAGCACCGGCTGGGCTTTGTTGATGTTGCCCGAACCGATCAACTCGAACCACAGCCAGGTCGAAGCGCGGCTGAACTATGCCGGCACAAAGCTGCGCCTGAGCGGCGGCTATTACGGCTCCTTTTTCAGCAATGTGAACGCCGCGTTGTCGCCGAATGTGCCCTCCAGCCTGAACAATCCGGTTGGCACGCTGCTGCCCTTGAACACCGGCCTGCAGGCGATCCTGAATCTGCCGCTGGCCCTGGCACCCGACAATCAGGCGCATCAGCTCGATCTCACCGGCCTGTATTCGCTGACGCCGACCACCCAGCTCAATTTCAAGCTCGGCTACTCGCAGGCCTTGCAGCACCAGAATTTCGCAGCTTCCGGTTTCACTGCTGCGCCAGCGGGCGTCAGTGATCTCGCAGGCAAGGTCAGCACGACGCTGGCGCTTGCCGGGATCACTTCGCGTCCGGTGCACAAGCTGTCTCTGCGCGCTGATATCCGCTTCGAGGAAAAGGACGATCAGACACCGATCGCTCTATACAACATCGAAGACAAATCGACTTACACGAACCGACAGATCCCCAATACCAAGGTGCGCGCCAAGGCGCAGGCTGATTACCAGTTCACCAGCGAAATGCGTGGCACGCTTGGTGTCGATTTCGAATCGATAGACCGGGGGGTATTCACGGCCACCAGCGCCCTGTCGGGTATCAGCGCATTGCGCCAGAAAACCGACGAGTCGCGCTTTCGCCTCGATTTGCGCCGATCGATCGGTGAAACGCTCAGTGGATCGATCGGTGTCGAGAGCAGTCGGCGCGACGGCTCGAACTGGCTCAAGGACAACAGCGGCACTGGCGTGACCGAGGTCACCGACTTGAACAACCCTGCCACCGCATTTGCGCAGACGGCGATTTTCATGCCGACGCTGGCAAATCGTCAGCGCGACAAGCTAAAGCTGAGTGCCGACTGGCAGCCGACTGAAGCGATCGCGCTGCAGTTGAGCGCTGAAGATGGGCGCGACAAGTTCAGCTCGCCAAGTCAGTACGGGCTAGCCCGCAGCAGCATGAACTCGGTGACTTTAGACACCAATATCGCCTTGACGGAGACCTGGGCAATCAATGGCTATCTGTCACAGGGACTGCAGACGCTGCACCAGTCGCGCCCTGCTGGGTACATCATGGCGTTCAACAATACCAGCACCAGCGCCGGCATTGGATTCACCGGCAAGCCCAGCGGCAAGTTGGAGATTGGCGGCAGTCTCAGTCATACCGATGACCGTAATGTCTACGCGCAGACGCTCGATGCATTTGCCGATGCGAATAGCGTCGCCTTGCTGGCTTCGACCGGCGGGCTACCCGACATTGTGTTTCGTCAGACAGCGGTCAATCTGTTCGGCAAGTTCACGATCGACAGCAAGGCATCGCTGCGGGTCGATCTGATTCATCAGCGCTCGTATCTTGCCGACTGGACTTGGGGCTATAACGGTGTGCCGTTTGCCTACTCGGATGGCTCGACAGTCTGGCAAAGCCCGAATCAGGCAGTGACGATTCTGATGCTGACTTATACCTACAAATGGAAATAGCGCAGCGATGCAACAAACCGGCCAGATGACAACAGCAGGCATGGCCCGGCGGTTCGTGTTGCCGGCAGCAGCGCGCAGACATCAGGACCATTGAGTTCAAAATAGCTGATCAGCGAGTGTTTCTCGTTCCCTGCCGATGCATATTCCGGCACTTTCGCCAGTGGTGCGACGCAGCGTCAATCTGACAGTGCTGATAGTTGCCGATGTGCTGGCGGAAAAATGCTCATGTAACTCGCTGTAACCATGCTGAAGTCCGCATCAGGCATCAATTTGTCGGCCATTGCGGCCCATAATCGGTTTCTGTAATTTTATTTCAGCGAGAGCCTGCCATGTCCCGTTCTACAAAAATCGTCGCCACTCTGGGTCCCGCTTCGTCGACGCCGGAGATTCTGCAGCAGATGATTCAAGCGGGCGTGGATGTCGTCCGTTTGAATTTTTCGCATGGCACGGCGCAGGACCATATCGACCGAGCCCGCATGGTGCGTGAAGCGGCCAAGGCGGCGGGTCGGGCGGTGGCAATCATGGCCGATCTGCAGGGACCGAAGATTCGCGTCGGCAAATTCGAAAACGGCAAGATCCAGTTGGTCAACGGCGCAGTGTTCATTCTGGATGCGAACCGGGTCGAACTGGGCGACGAGACGGCAGTGGGCCTTGACTACAAGGAGTTGCCGCGCGATGTAAAGCCCGGCGACACCTTGCTGCTCAATGATGGCTTGCTGGTGTTGACGGTTGAAGCGGTGCGCGGGGAGGCGGTGCATACGGTAGTCAAGGTCGGTGGCGAGTTGTCGAACAACAAGGGCATCAACAAGCAGGGCGGCGGCTTGACCGCTCCGGCGCTTACCGGCAAGGACATGGAAGACATCAAGACCGCGATGAGCTTCCAGGCCGAATATCTGGCGGTGAGTTTTCCCAAGAACGCGACCGACATGGAGATGGCGCGTCAACTGGCCAATGTGGCCGGCGAGCCCTGGCGCCACAAGCCCAGCCTGATTGCCAAGATCGAACGCAGCGAAGCGATTCCGAATCTGGAAGCGATCCTGAAAGCCAGTGACGGCATCATGGTGGCGCGTGGCGACCTGGCGATCGAGGTTGGCAATGCGACCGTGCCGGCGCTGCAAAAACGCATGATCAAGATGGCGCTGGCGCTCGACAAAATCACCATCACCGCGACGCAGATGATGGAGTCGATGATCGTCAACCCGGTGCCGACCCGCGCCGAAGTTTCGGACGTGGCCAATGCGGTGCTCGACGGCACCGATGCGGTGATGTTGTCAGCCGAGACTGCTGCAGGCAAATTTCCGGTCGAGACCATCGAACAGATGGCGGCGATCGCGCTGGAGGCAGAGCGTGCTGAATTCATCTCGCTCGACACCGATTTCGCCGGCCGCCAGTTCGGGCGCATCGATCAAACGATTGCGATGGGCGCGCTTTTTACCGCCTATCACCTCGGCTGCAAAGCCATCCTGGCATTGACTGAATCGGGTTCGACCGCGCTGTGGATGAGCCGGCACCGGATCCAGGTGCCGATTTATGCGATGACTTCCCAGCCCCTGAGCCAGCACAAGATGGCGCTCTACCGCAATGTGCGGCCCTTGCTGATGCCCGAATTCAAGGATCGCGATCAGGCCTTGAAGGCCGCCGAGAAGATCCTGGTCGACATGGGTGTCTTGATGCCAGGCGATACCTACGCGATCACCTGTGGCGAGCCGATGGGTTATCCAGGCGGAACCAATATGTTGAAAGTCTGCCGGGTCGATTGAGCTTGCCGCGCCGGGTTGATGAAGCGGCGCTGAATCACTACCGCCTGTCTGCAGGCCTTTGAATACTTGCGCCGCCGCTAGAATCAAACGAGTTACGGCATGGTTACACCGGCGATGAAGCGGTTGCCATGCCTGCAGAAATTTCAACTTGTACGGAGATTCCCCCATGGCACTCGTTTCAATGCGCCAACTGCTCGACCATGCCGCCGAAAATGGCTACGGCATCCCGGCCTTCAATGTCAATAATCTGGAACAGGTGCAGGCCATCATGGCTGCCGCCGATGCGATGGGCGCACCGGTCATCATGCAAGCCAGCGCAGGGGCGCGTAAATATGCCGGCGAGGCGTTCTTGAAACATCTGATCCAGGCGGCAGTCGAGGCTTACCCGCACCTGCCGGTTGTGATGCACCAGGACCATGGTCAAAGCCCTGATATCTGCCGTGGTGCGATGGGTTTGGGCTTTTCTTCGGTGATGATGGACGGATCGCTCGAAGCCGATGGCAAGACCATCGCGAGCTACGAATACAACGTCGAGGTGACCCGCAAGGTCGTCGATATGGCGCATGAAAAGGGCGTGACGGTCGAGGGCGAACTTGGTTGCCTCGGTTCACTCGAAACCATGCAGGGCGACAAGGAAGACGGCCATGGCACCGAATCGGTGATGACCCATGACCAGTTGCTGACCGACCCCGAGCAGGCCGCAGACTTTGTCATGCGGACCCAGTTGGACGCCTTGGCGATTGCCATCGGCACCAGCCATGGCGCTTACAAATTCACCCGCAAGCCCACTGGCGACATCCTGGCGATCCAGCGCGTCAAGGACATCCACGCGCGCATCCCCAACACCCATCTGGTGATGCATGGTTCGTCGAGCGTGCCGCAGGACCTGCTGGCCGAAATCCGCCAATACGGCGGCGACATGAAGGAAACCTATGGCGTGCCGGTCGAGGAGATCCAGGAAGCGATCAAGCATGGCGTGCGCAAGATCAACATCGATACCGACATCCGCCTGGCGATGACGGCCGCCGTGAGGCGCTACTTCGTCGAGAACCCTTCGAAGTTCGACCCGCGAGACTTCCTGAAGCCGGCCCGTGAAGCCGCCACGCTGATCTGCAAGCAGCGCTATCAGCAGTTCGGCTGCGAAGGCCAGGCCGGCAAAATCAAGGCGCGCAGCCTGGTCGACGTTGCCGCGTCCTATGCGCGCGGCGAACTGAATCAGCTGATCAAGTAAAGCGGCGCCAGGCAAGGCCTGCCGGGCGCAAGTCCGGCGGAGCTTTGTCGCCAACTTGATTTCGTAACAGGTCGAGTCAAGCGCCTAAAATTCAGCGATGAAAATAAATTCAACTAACGCTGCATTGCTGCAATCGTCGCTGACCTCGTTGCCCTTGATTGCCCGGGGCAAGGTACGCGAGAACTACGCAGTCGGCGCCGATCGTTTGTTGATGGTCGCGAGCGATCGCTTGTCGGCTTTCGACGTCATTCTTGGCGAGCCGATTCCCGGCAAGGGCGCGCTGCTGACGCAGATGGCCTTGTTCTGGTTCGATAAGCTGCACGACATCGTGCCGAATCATCTGACCGGCGAAGACCCGCTGAGCGTGGTCAGCCCAGCCGATCGGGCGCAGGTGCAAGACCGTTCGATGCTGGTGAAACGGCTGACGCCGCTGCCGGTCGAGGCAGTTGTGCGCGGTTATCTGGCCGGCAGCGGCTGGGCCGAATACCAGCGTCATGGTGAGGTCTGCGGCGTCAAGCTGCCTGCCGGGTTGGTCAACGCAGCCAAGCTGGCCGCGCCGATCTTCACCCCGGCGACCAAGGCCGAGATGGGCGAGCATGACGAGAACATCTCGTTCGAGCGCATGGTCGAGATCATCGGCCAGGACCTGGCGACGCGCGTGCGCGACATCTCGATCCAGCTCTATCAACGCGCCGCTGATTTCGCCTTGAGCAAGGGCATCATCATCGCCGACACCAAGTTCGAATTCGGCCTCGATGCGGCCGGCAACTTGACCTTGATGGACGAGGTGCTGACGCCCGATTCATCGCGCTACTGGCCGGTGGAAAGTTACGCGCCAGGAAGCAACCCGCCGAGCTATGACAAGCAGTTCGTGCGCGACTGGCTCGAGCAGGCCGAAGTCGACGGCAAGCCCTGGGGCAAGACTACGCCAGCGCCGGCATTGCCGGGCGAGGTGATCGAGAAGACCGCGGCCAAATACCGGGAAGCCTTGCAAAGACTCACCCTGCCATGAGCAGCCGCCTGCTGCAACGGCTCGATGCGGCAATCGCTGCTTCGCCGCCGTCCGGCAGGCTGGGTACTTTGACGGTGCAGCGCGCGTTGCTGCTGGCACGCCATGGCGAGATGGCGCGGGCCAGCGAGCAACTGCTCGAAGCGCAAGGCCTGGCCTTGCGCTATCCGAAGCCCGAACTCGGTGCCTGGCTGCATTTCGCTGCGGGCTTGTTCAGCTATTACACCGACTTCAGCAGCGCGGCGCAGCCCAGGATAGCGCGGGCTCAGGCGATCGCCCGGCAGGCGAAGCTGCCCGCCCTGGATGCAATCTGTGCGGCTTGGCTGGCGATGCTCGCCTACCTCGACAACGACATTGCCGGTGCGGTCGGCCATGCCAGCTATTGCGACCGCCTTGCGGCCCCTGATGACCATGGCACCCGCTATCGGCTTTGCACCACCTTGGGCTTGGCCCATCATCTGGCGGGTCAGAGCGGTTCGGCGCAGGCCTGGTACGCCGCTGCACGCAGCCATGCGCTGGCTGATGGTGACGACGCGGCGCTGTCAGCGCTGATGTTCAACATGGCGCAGCTGCGCATGGTGCAGGCCAGGCATGATGAGCTGGCCAGGCGGACCTCCGGCAGCAAGGGGCTGCTGCTCGGCGCTGATTCGATTGCCCATTACGACGCTGCGGTGGGCGGTTCGGTGATGCCCGGACTGACGGCCATCCTGAGGGCGCAGATCCTGACGGTCGAAGGCGATTTTGCCGCGGCAACGACCCTGTTCGAAAGCCACCTGCCGGCCGAACTGGTAGCCGGTCTGGCGCGTTATGGCTGCAGTCTGCTGGCGGACCTGGCCTGGTGCCGGGTCAACCAGGGGCAGCCTGAACTGGCGCTGCTGCAGGCGCTGGAGGCTGAAGCCGAGCTTGATCCGCAGGGCGATGCCGACGATCGCGCCGTCACTTACAGCCGGTTGGCGCAGATTCACGCCAGGCTGGGAGATAAATCAACCGCGGCGCGGCATCAAGCGGCAGCCGAGGCTGAATGGCAAAAGGTAGCCGTGATACAGGCGGACTGGGCGCAGGCTTTGCAGCAAGCCAGGCTCAAGCCGCGCTGACCGATCAGAACAAGGCCATGCTCAGCTTGCGCCGGTATTGGTCGAGCAGCGGGTCGTTCGGCGTGACGATGGCGCGGCCGGCGATCTCGAGCGTGCCCTTGGCCTCGGCGGCCTGGGCTTTGGGTGCCGGTTTGGTCATCAATTCGAGGATCGCCACATAGGTCTTGCGCGCCAGTTCGCCGTTCCAGGCCTTGTCGCGCATGATGATGTCGAGCAACTCGTCCATTGCCGCAGTGAAAGCCAGGCTCGCCAGATGGCTTTGCGCCAAGGCGAAGCGGGAATCGAAGTCGCGTTTGTTGGCATTGATGGCCGATCGCAGTTGGGCTTCGTCCAACCCAGCCGCGGCGCGTTCGCAGGCCGTCAGCCAATGACCCAGGGCCGCAAAACGGGCATGCGGTGTGATCTTGTCGACGGCCTGGGCTGCGACAGGGGCAAAAGCCGCTTGCGCTTGAGCCAGCAGACCCGCTTCGAGCAGCGTGCGCACCAGATCGAAGCGCGCCACCTCGTTGGCGGGGTCGGTCTCGACCGCCTGCTGCAAGCGTTCAAGCGCGGTTTCCACATCACCTTCGGCGAGCAGGTCTTCGGCTTCAGCGACTTCCTCAGCGGCTTCCAGCGCCTCGCCGCTAGGCACATGCTTGTCGAGGAATTCGCGGATTTGCGCTTCCGGTACCGCGCCAACAAAACCGTCGACCGGTTGGCCGCCGACGAACATCACGCAAAACGGAATGCTGCGAACGCCGAACATCTGGCTCAACTGGGCTGCAATCTCGGGCACGGCATCGCTGTCGAGCTTGGCCAAGCGGAAGCGACCGGCATAGGCGACTTCGAGCCGCTCAAGCATGGGGCCGAGCGTCCGGCAGGGCCCGCACCACGGCGCCCAGATGTCGAGCAGCACGGGTAGCTGCGACGAACCCTGGATCAGTTCGGATTCAAAATTCTGTAAGGTGATGTCTATCATGGCGGGTCAAGGCTTTCGGCAAATGGGCAAGGCAGTCGCTAGATGCTGGCGACCGCCTACAATTCAAGGTTTTTCAGCCTTTGGAGCGAGCCGTGCAGGACCTGCCAACGAACGTCTCACCCCTGGTCGGCGTGCTGATGGGATCCAGCAGTGACTGGGAGACCATGAAGCACGCAGCCGATATTCTCGCCCAGTTCGGTATTGCCTACGAAGCCAGGGTGGTCTCGGCGCATCGCATGCCTGACGATATGTTCGCTTATGCCGAAAATGCGGTCGGCCGCGGACTTCAGGCCATCATTGCCGGCGCGGGTGGCGCTGCCCATTTGCCAGGCATGCTGGCAGCCAAGACGGTCGTGCCGGTGCTCGGCGTGCCTGTGGCGAGTCGCCATCTGTCCGGCGTCGATTCCTTGCACTCGATCGTGCAGATGCCCAAAGGCATACCGGTCGCCACCTTTGCCATCGGCAACGCCGGCGCGGCTAACGCGGCATTGTTCGCGGTGGCGATGCTGGCCAACCATGATGAAGGCCTGCGCGAGCAACTGCTGGCCTTCCGTCTGCGCCAGACCGAGGCGGCGCGCGCAATGAGCCAGGAACTGCTCGAATGAGCGAGATCCTGATGCCGGGCGAAGCGACGCTGGGCGTGATCGGCGGCGGCCAACTCGGCCGCATGTTCGTCCACGCAGCGCAAGGCCTGGGCTTTCGCACCCTGGTGCTCGACCCCGATGAAGCCAGTCCGGCTGGTGCGGTTGCACATGAGCAGATCTGCGCCGGCTATCTGGATCCTGCCGGGCTCGAGCAGATGGCCAGTCGCTGTGCCGCGATCACGACCGAATTTGAAAACGTCCCGGCGCAAGCCCTTGAACAACTGGCACGTTCGCGCCGGGTCGCACCATCAGCCGCTGCGGTGGCGATCTGCCAGGATCGGGTCGCTGAGAAAGCGCATTTCGCCGCCAGTGGCGTAGCCTGCGCGCCCTATGCGGTGATCGACAGCGCTGCCGATCTGCAGGCAGTGCCCGACCGCTTGCTGCCAGGCATCTTGAAAACCGCCCGTTTCGGCTATGACGGCAAGGGCCAGATGAGGGTCAGCAACCGCGCCGAACTGGCCATGGCCTGGGGCGAATTGAACAATGTGACCTGCGTGCTGGAGCAGATGCTGCCCTTGGCGCTCGAGTTGTCGGTGATCTCGGCGCGCGGTTCGGACGGGTCGATCGTGCAGTTTCCGGTGCAGCAGAACCTGCATATCGACGGCATTCTGGCCGTCACCCAGGTGCCGGCGGCCGATGTCAGCGAAGCGCTGCAAGCTCAGGCCTTGAGCGCGGCGGCACGCGTCACTGAGTCGATGGACTATGTGGGCGTTCTTTGTGTTGAATTCTTCCTGCTGCAGGACGGCAGCCTGATCGTCAACGAAATGGCACCGCGCCCGCACAATTCAGGTCATTACACGATCGATGCCTGCGATGTCTCGCAGTTCGAGCTGCAGGTGCGCACGCTGGCCGGGCTGCCGCTGCAGCCGCCGCGCCTGCATTCGCCGACCTTGATGCTCAACCTGCTCGGCGATCTGTGGTTTGACACGGCAGGAACCCTGCGCACACCGGCATGGGATGCCTTGCTGGCATTGCCCGGCACACATCTGCATCTTTATGGCAAGACCAGCCCGAGGTCGGGACGCAAGATGGGGCATCTGACGATCACCGCGGCGACCGCAGGCCAGGCTGGCCAGATTGCGCTCAAGGCGGCCATGATTCTCGGCCTGTCCGCCTGATTCCCGATGCTTCTCGACGGAAATGACCCCGACATGATCCAGCAGGCTGCAGCCCTGCTGGCGGCGGGGCAGTTGGTGGCCTTTCCGACCGAAACAGTCTACGGACTGGGTGCCCGCGCCGATGACGATGCGGCGGTAGCGAGGATCTTCGCTGCCAAGGGCAGGCCACAGCAGCATCCCTTGATCGTTCATGTGCTCGACGCAGCCGATGCGGCGCAGTTTGCCAGCGCAATAACGCCAGCGGCACAGGCCTTGATGGCGGCTTTCTGGCCTGGACCGTTGACTGTGATCGTGCCGCGCAGGCCAGACGTCGCTACAGCCGCAGCCGGCGGGCAGGACAGCATCGGACTGCGTTGCCCCTCGCATCCGGTGGCGCGGGCTTTGCTGTCAGCCGCACGCGCCATCGGCGTTAGCGGCGTGGCAGCACCCAGCGCGAACCGCTTCGGCCATGTCAGCCCGACTCAGGCCGGCCATGTGATCGAGGAGTTCGGGCCCGATCTGCTGGTTCTGGAAGGCGGTGCCTGCGAGCTGGGTATCGAGTCGTGCATTGTCGATTGCAGCCGCGCCAGCCCGGTGCTGTTGCGGCCCGGCGTGCTGACCCGAGCCCGGATCGAGGCGGCCCTGGGACAGAACTTGCAGGCCTCGGATGCACAGGCGCCACGCGCTTCGGGCACCTTGGCCGCTCATTACGCACCGAAGGCAAGGGTGCGCCTGGTGAGCTGCCAGGAACTCGCTGAATGCCTGGTCCGACCCCTGCCTGCGGGCCTAGCGGTATATTCACGGTCGGTGCAGGTGTCAGGAAAATTTCTTTATCTGCAGATGCCTGATGATGCGCTGGCGGCGGCGCATGATCTGTTTGCCGCATTGCGATGGTTCGATGCGGCGGGCGCAAGCGAGATCTGGATCGAATCGCCGCCGCAGAATTCCGAATGGGACGGGGTCAGGGATCGTTTGTCCCGAGCCGCCGCAGCGTTCGCCTGACAGTTTGATATGGATGGAGTGTTCATGAAGAGTTTCAAGCATGGCGTGAGCCGAATTGGCCGCCATGGTCTGACCTTGCTGGCGGCCTTGGCTGCCTTGGCCGTTATTTCTGCCTGCGGCGGCAGCACGTCGCAGATCGAGCCGTTCGCCCCGACAAGAATCATCGCTTTTGGCGATGAGTCGAGCTTGATCACGGCCACCGGCAAGAAGTACACGGTTAATTCGCTGGATACCACCACTGGGAATCTCGATTGCGCGGTCGGACCGATCTGGGTGCAATCGGTGGCAACGGTTTTTGGCCTGGTTTTTCCTCAGTGCAACCCGAGCAACTATGCGACGCCGCAGGGCCTCATGTATGCCTCAGCCGGCGCCAAGGTGGCTGATTTGCAGGCCAAGATCACAGCTCATTTTTCCAGCAGTACCTTCGGTCCGAAGGATCTGGTGACCATCATGGTCGGAGCCAACGATGTCTTCGAGCTCTACGGGCAATACCCGGCGCAAAGCCAGAGCAACCTGCTTTCGGCGGCGCAAGCACGCGGCAAATTGCTGGGCCAGCAGGTCAACCGGATCGCCAATGCCAATGGTCGCGTGGTCGTATCGACTCTGATCGATCTGGGCTTGACGCCGTTTGCGATCGCTGAAAAGGCCTTGTTTGTCGATACCGATCGGGCAGCTTTTCTGACGCAGTTGGCCGCAACATTCAATATCGCGATGCGCCTCGAAATCATCAATGATGGGCGCTTGATCGGCTTGGTTCTTGCCGACGAATCGGTGCAGGCCATCGTCAAATATCCGGCAGCCTTTGGCTTCGCCGACGTGACCAGTCCGGCATGCCTGAAGACCGTTGCCCTGCCTGACTGCACAAGCTTGACGCTGTTCAAGGACAGCGGCGGTGACACCACCAAGGATGCCTCCGGCAGCACCTGGTTGTGGGCGAATGATCGCTTGCTCGGCATTGCTGGTCAGGAGCGACTCGGTTTGTTGGCGCAGACCCGGGCCAAGAACAACCCGTTCTGAAGCTGCTGCTGATGAGCTCGCCATGACGATTCTGCTGGCCCTCGACAGTTCGACCGAAATCATGGCGCTGTCGCTCAGCAGCCCGGGTGCGAGCCTGTATTTCGAGACCGAAGGCGGACCGCAGGCTTCAGCCCTGATGGTGCCCGAGACGCTGGCTTTGCTGGCCCGCGCCGGCATCAAGCTGGCCGATGTCGACGCCATCGCCTTTGGTCGCGGCCCCGGCGCATTCACCGGTCTGCGCACCGCCTGCGCGGTGGTGCAAGGACTGGCTTTCGGCGCCGAAAAACCGGTCCTGGCAATTGACAGCTTGATGCTGGTGGCCGAGGACGCGAGACAGCAAGCCGCAGCAAGCGGTGAACCGTTGAGCGGAATGATCTGGGTAGCGATGGACGCCCGCATCGGTGAAATCTACGCGGCGGCCTATGAATTCGACCAGGGGTTCTGGCAGACGCGAGTCATGCCAGCGCTCTATCGCCCGGCCGAACTTTGTGAAAAATGGCAGTTGCCGGAGGCAGTCGCCGGATCGGCGTTACTGGTATTTGCCGAGCAGCTCGGCAAGCCGCGGCGCAGTTGGCCACATCAGGCCTCCCGTGCCGCTGCGCTGGCCATCTTGGCCGGGCAGGCCTGGGTGCGCGGCGAAACAATGGATGCTGCCGATGCGCTGCCGATTTATGTCCGCGACAAGGTTGCTCAGACCACCGCCGAGCGTCTGGCTGTGCGGCTCGACAGCGAGCGCATCGCGGCAGCGGCATGACCGATCCGCAGACGGGTTTTCGGGCAATGCAGGTCAGCGACCTGGCCGAGGTGCTGGCGATCGAGCAAGCCGCTTACCCTGTGCCCTGGTCCAAGGGGAATTTCATCGATTCGCTGGCCGCCGGCTATCCAGCCTTGGTCCTGCGCGATCAGCAAGGTCTTATGCTTGGCTACATGCTCGCGTTGAAAGGCCCTGATGAGATGCATCTGCTCAATCTTGCCTTGCTGCCCGGGCAGCAGGGCCGGGGTCTGGCGCGGCTGATGCTCGACGAGCTTTGCCGCCTTTCCCGCCAGCAGGACTGCGACAGCCTCTGGCTGGAAGTCAGGCAAAGCAATTCACGCGCACGCCGTTTTTATCAGCGTTATGGCTTTGAAGAAGTCGGCATGCGGCCGGCCTATTACCCGATGCTGCAGGGCCAGCGCGAGGATGCGGTGCTGATGAATCTGACGCTGGACGGAGACCCGGCATGAGCTGGGACCAGCGCCAGCGTGCGATGCTCGCCGAGATGGGCTTGCGCGTCTGGGATTCACCCAGCGCCGCTGTAACAGCAAGACCGGAACCTGCTGTGGCGACAGTGGCTTTGAAGTCGCCGGTGAAGATCGAGCCGGTACTGCAAGACCTGCATCCGCGTCCGCTGGACTGGGCTGGCCTGCAACAAAGCGTTGCTTCCTGCCAGGCCTGTCCGCTCGGTGCCACGCGCAAGAACCCGGTCTTTGGCGTTGGTAGCCCCGGTGCACATTGGCTGGTGGTCGGTGAAGCACCCGATGAGCAGGAGGACCTGCAAGGCCTGCCCTTTGTCGGCCAGCCAGGGCAGTTGCTCGACAATATGCTGCGAGCTGCTGGGGTGAGCCGCAGCGGAGAAACAGCAGCCAAGCAGGCCTTTGTCACCAGCATCCTGAAATGCCGGTCGCAGCGCAATCCGCAGGTGGCCGAGCTGGCGCAATGCGAGCCTTATCTGGCGCGTCAGGTCGAGCTGGTCCAGCCGCGCATCATCCTGGCCATGGGCCGGTTTGCGGTGCAGTCGCTATTGCGCAGCAACGAGCCGATCGGCCGTCTGCGCGGCCTTGTTCATCAATACCAGGGCCGGCCATTGATTGTCACTTACCACCCGGTTTATCTGCTCAAGCATCCGAGCGAAAAAGCGGGCGCCTGGGAAGATCTGTGCCTGGCCTTGCAGACGCTGCAGTCAGCGCAATGAACCAGGATCTGGCTGTACTCATCCGCCAGACCATTGACGAGGCGGGAGGCTGGCTGCCTTTCGACCGTTTCATGGCACTGGCGCTATATGCGCCGGGGTTGGGCTATTACAGCAACGAGCGGCAGAAATTCGGGCTGATGCCGCAGTCGGGCTCGGATTTCGTCACCGCGCCCGAGCTGTCGCCCCTGTTCGGCCGCGCGCTGGCAGCGCAGGTCGGGCAGGCTTTGGCGCAAACCGGCACGAGCGAGGTCTGGGAATTCGGCGCCGGCACCGGTGCGCTGGCAGCGCAACTGCTTGAAGCGCTGGACGAGCGTATCGAGCGCTATCGCATCGTCGATTTGTCCGGTAGTTTGAGGCGGCGCCAGGCTGAGCGCTTGGCACCATGGGGCGACAAGGTCGAATGGCTGAGCCGATTGCCCGAAGCGTTTGAAGGCGTCGTGGTCGGCAATGAATTGCTCGACGCGATGCCGGTGCAACTGCTCGCCTTCGACGGGCAACAATGGTTCGAGCGCGGCGTGGTCTGGCATGACGGCGGCTTTGCCTACGCGGATCGGCCGAGCAACTTGCGCCCGCCGCTGGACCATGCAGCCGCAAATGACGCAGAGCAGCTGCCGCCGGGCATGGTCACCGAGATCCATACCCAGGCCGAAGCCTTTGTCCGCACCATGGCGCAGGGCTTGCGGCGCGGTGCGATGTTCTTTATCGACTACGGTTTTCCCGCAGCCGAGTATTACCATCCGCAGCGGATCGGCGGCACCTTGATGTGCCACCACCAGCATCTGGCCGACACCAACCCCTTGCTGCTGGTCGGGCAGAAGGACATCACCGCCCATATCAACTTCACCGACATCGCGTTGGCCGGCCAGGACGCCGGCCTGACCGTGCTCGGTTACACCAGCCAGGCCAATTTCCTGATCAACT
>JBIKPD010000539.1:0-2502 GCA_044357665.1 Roseateles sp.
ATCAACGGCGGACTGGTCCAATTGCTGGCCGATGCGGACCTGGCCGGGCGGGCGATGGCGCACAAGCTGATCGCCGAACATGAAATGGGCGAACTCTTCAAGGTCATCGGATTTGCCAGCGGAGAAGGTTTCGATGCGATCGGCTTCTCGGCCGGCGATCGCTCACATACCTTGTGAGGCTTGCAGCGCCGCCAGCCTTGCCCTGTGGACTTCCTGCCCGATGGCGGGCCCGCTCAGCCCGGCGGCAATCGCCGCAGCGCTGACGGCGCCGAGGTCGAGCCTCAAGGTGGCATCGAGATCGCGCTGCAGCTGTGTCCGCTGCGGATAGGGCGATTGCTCCAGCCCCAAGCGCCCGCGAGCGTCGCATTCGCAAGCCCAGAGCAGTTGCTCGAAACGGGCCGGACGCCGCCAGGCGTCACAGCGTTCCAGCAGGCGCAACCTGGCGGCGGCGTCGAACTTGCCGCTTTGATGGATATTGCTGTGCTCACGCGCCATCAGCAAGGCCAGTTCCCGGCATTCGGTCGGCACGCGCCAGCGTTCACTCAAGCGCCTGACCAGCGGCAGGCCGCGACCCTCATGGCCGATATGGCGCGGCCAATGCTCGGCCGGCGTCAAACCCTTGCCCAGATCATGGCCGAGGCAGGCATAGCGCACCGTCAGCGGCGCGCCCTGCGCTGCGCATTGATCCAGCACCATCAGCAGATGGGTGCCGGTGTCGATTTCGGGGTGATGCAAGGCGGGCTGCGGCACGCCGAACAGGCGCTCGAGTTCAGGCGCCAAGCGCGCCAGCGCGCCGCATTCGCGCAGCAATTCGATCATTCGCGAAGGCTTGGCCTCCATCAGTCCCTTGGCGATCTCCTGCCAGACCCGCTCTGCCACCAAGGCATCGACCTCACCATCAGCGACCATCTGCTGCATCAGCAGCAGGGTTGACGGGGCCAGGCTGAAGTCGGCAAAGCGCGCGCCAAAACGTGCCAAGCGCAGGATTCGCACCGGGTCTTCGGCAAAAGCCGGCGAGACATGGCGCAAGACCTTGGCCGCCAGATCCTGCTGGCCGCCATAGGGGTCGATCAAGGGGCCGCCTGCTTCCGGCTGCGCCATCGCATTGATCGTCAGGTCGCGCCTGGCCAGATCCTGTTCCAGCGTCACATCGCTGGCTGCATGGAAAGCAAAGCCGTGATAGCCCGGCGCGAGCTTGCGCTCGGTCCTTGCCAGCGCATATTCCTCATGGCTGAGCGGATGCAGGAAGACCGGAAAGTCACGCCCGACCGGCAGATAGCCCTCGGCCAGCAGCGCTTGCGGGTCGGCGCCGACGATGACCCAGTCGCGATCCTTCACCACCAGACCGAGCAGCGCATCGCGCACCGCACCGCCGACCAAATATCGCTCCATCAGATAGTCCGGTCTGCCGGGGCCTTGCGGTAAGGCTCTTCGAAGTCGAGGAAATCCTTTTCGGCCACAGCGTCTGCTACCCAGGCCGCCACGCTGGCATGGCTTTGCACGCTTTCAAGATAGGCCTTGGCCTGGCCTTCCAGCGGCAGGCCATAGCGGCTGAGGCGCATCACCATCGGTGCGAAATAGGCGTCGACCGCACCGAATTGGCCGAACAAGAATGGGCCACCACTTTGCCGCAAGACGTCGTTCCATAACTGTTCGATTCGCGCCAGGTCCCGCTGCAGGCCCTCGTTGCTGGCGAACAGTTCCCGTCCGACAGCGCTCAGATCTGCGTCGATATTCATCGGGCAGGCTTGGCGCAGGCGGTTGAAGCCGGCATGCATCTCGGCGCACAAGCTGCGCGCCCAGGCTCTGGCACGCCGCTCCGGCGGCCAGATGGCATACCGCGGATATTGCTCGGCCAGATATTCGACGATCGCCAAGCTGTCCCAGACCACCAGACCATCGGCCTCCACCAGCAAGGGCACGCTGCTGACCGGCGCGATTTCTGCCAGCGCCTGGTAAAAGCTCGAACCCGGGGTGAAATCGAAGCGCAGCTTGACCTCGTCGAAGGGGATGTCGAAAGCCTTCAGCAATACCCAGGGTCGCATCGACCAGGACGAGTAGTTCTTGTTACCGATATAGAGTTTCATGCGGGTCTCTTGGCTGAAGACTCAGCGGCCGGCCTTGGTGCGCAAGGCATCGAGTCGGTCCGGCCCTGCGGCCAGATAGCCGGGCACGACGGCGCCGATTGAATGCGCCGTGATGCCCAGTTCTGCCAAGCCGGGCAGATTGCCGCTGGCTACATTGGGTACCAGCATCGAGGCAAGATTGTCGCGTGACATCAGCGGTTGGCCGGGCGCCAGCTCCATCATCACGGCCTGTACCCAGGCCAGCGGCGCAGGCAGCGGCAGGACAGGCCTTGGATGGCCTGAAATGCTGCCCGCTAATTGCACCAAGTCACGCAGGGCCAGGCGCTGCGGGCCTGCCAGCTCGTAAGTCTTGCCGGCAGTTGCCTTGTCAACCACGCAGCGGACGATCGCGCTGGCGACATCTTCGACCCAGACC
>JBIKPD010000149.1:0-9170 GCA_044357665.1 Roseateles sp.
TGTCCAGCCGGGCAATATCGGCCATCGCGCGACCCATGAACCGCTTGACCGAGACAATGGTGTTCTCGGGATCCTCGGCCTGGGCTGCCAGCGCCAAAGCGCCGATCTGGCGCCTGCCGCCTTCAAGGTAGCGCACCGCCGATGGCAGGATCGCATTTCCCTGCGCGTCGACCAGGCATTCAGCCACGCCACTGCGCATCGCGGCAACCAGCGAATGGGTCGTCCCGAGGTCGATGCCGACTGCTATCCGCCGTTGGTGCGGGTTGGGCGATTGCCCGGGTTCTGAAATCTGCAACAAAGCCATTTCTATTGTCCTAGCGCTTCGAGGCGCCGGTCGATGTTGGCGCGCAGATCGGCGCGAAACCGCGCAATGAACATCAGCGCCCTCACCTGTCCGGCGGCTGCCTTGGCCTTACCCTGCTGATCGAGCAAATCTTGTACCGCGTCGAGCAACTGCGCCTCGCGGGTCGCGACTGCAGCGTCGATGTCACGCACCTCGGCCAAGGTCTGCGCCTCGTCGAGGTCTTCGCGCCAGGTCATCTGCTCGAGCAGAAAACTCGCTGGCATGCTGGTATTTTCATTCGCCTGCAGCGGCGCGCCGCGCAATTCGCACAGATAAGCCGCGCGCTTGAGCGGATCGCGAAGGCGTTGATGGGCCTCGTTGACCCGCACTGCCCATTGCATCGCCAGACGCTGGGCGCTGGCACCTTCGGCCGCAAACCGATCGGGGTGGACCAAGGCCTGCAATGCCTTCCAACTGGCATCGATGTCGACGCGCGACTGTGCCTGCCGCTGTGGCAAGCCGAACAGGCTGAAGTCGTCGTCGTCGAGTCGCATGGTTGGGGTGGCGAAACAGATCAGTGAAGGTCCAAGAAAAAAGCGCGGCTTAAAAACCGCGCCCTGCCGCAAAGGACATGAACTTTACACGCGGAACGATTCGCCGCAGCCGCAGCGGTCCTTCTCGCGCGGGTTGCGAAACTTGAAGCCTTCGTTCAAGCCTTCGCGCTCATAGTCGAGCTCGGTGCCTTCGAGATAAGGCAAGCTTTTCGGATCGATCAGGATCTTGATGCCATGGCCTTCGAACACCAGATCTTCCGGCGCCACCTCGTCAGCATATTCAAGCTTGTAAGCCAGGCCCGAACAACCGGTCGTCCTGACGCCAAGCCGCACGCCCACGCCATGCCCGCGTTTGGCAATGTAGCGCGTCACATGGCGCGCTGCTGCCTCGGTCAATGTCACTGCCATCGTTGCTTCCCTGCTTACTGCGCAAGCGGTGCCGAATGCTTGGCGCGGTAATCATCAACCGCAGCCTTGATCGCATCTTCGGCCAGGATTGAACAATGGATCTTCACCGGCGGCAAAGCCAGTTCTTCGGCAATGTGCGTGTTCTTGATGTCCAAGGCCTGGTCGAGCGACTTGCCCTTGACCCATTCGGTCACCAGCGAGCTCGATGCAATCGCCGAACCGCAGCCATAGGTCTTGAACTTGGCGTCCTCGATCAAACCGGTCAATGGGTTGACCTTGATCTGCAACTTCATCACATCGCCGCAAGCCGGTGCGCCGACCATGCCGGTGCCGACCGTATCGTCACCCTTCTCGAAGGCACCGACGTTGCGTGGGTTTTCGTAATGGTCAACGACTTTTTCACTGTATGCCATGTTGTTCTCCGATCTTCATGCGTAAACATTGCGCCCGGCCTGGGCGCCGGGAATTTCATTCTTCAATGGGCTGCCCATTGGATCGTGCTGATGTCGATGCCGTCCTTGTACATGTCCCAGAGCGGCGAAAGATCACGCAGCTTGGCAACCCGGTCCTGCAGCGTCGCGATCGCGTAATCGATCTCTTCGACGGTGGTGAAGCGACCGATCGTCATGCGCAGCGAAGAATGCGCCAACTCGTCGCTGCGGCCCAGCGCACGCAAGACATAGCTGGGCTCAAGGCTGGCCGAAGTACAGGCCGAACCGGAAGAAACCGCCAGCCCCTTGACGCCCATGATCAGCGACTCGCCTTCAACATAGTTGAACGAGATATTCAGGTTATGCGGCACGCGCTGTTCCTGATCACCGTTGACGAATACCTGTTCGATGCCGGCCAAGCCGGACAGCAGACGCTGCTGCAACATCCGGATGCGCTCGCCCTCGACGGCCATTTCTTCCCCAGCAATGCGGAAAGCCGTGCCCATGCCGACGATCTGGTGCGTCGGCAAAGTGCCCGAGCGCATGCCGCGCTCATGACCGCCGCCATGCATCTGCGCTTCCAGGCGGATGCGCGGCTTGCGACGCACATAGAGCGCGCCAATGCCCTTCGGCCCATAAGTCTTGTGCGAGGACATGCTCATCAGATCGATCGGCAAGGCAGCCATGTCGATCGCGATCTTGCCGGTGGCCTGGGCCGCGTCGACATGAAAGATGACGCCGCGCGTACGGCATAGCGCACCGAGGGTTGGGATGTCCTGGATCACGCCAATCTCGTTGTTGACGAACATGACCGAAGCCAGGATGGTGTCGGGCCGCAAGGCAGCCTTGAAAGCCTCGAGGTCGAGCAAACCGTTCTCCTGCACCTCAAGGTAAGTGACCTCAAAGCCCTGGCGCTCCAACTCACGGCAGGTGTCAAGCACGGCCTTGTGCTCGGTCCTGACGGTGACGATATGTTTGCCGCGCGTCTTGTAAAACTGCGCAGCGCCCTTGATCGCCAGATTGATCGACTCGGTGGCACCGGAGGTCCAGACGATCTCGCGCGGATCGGCGTTGATCAGTGCGGCGACTTCCTCGCGCGACTTCTCGACGATCGCTTCGGCCTCCCAACCCCAGGCATGGCTGCGCGATGCCGGATTGCCGAAATGCTCGCGCAACCAGGGCACCATGGCATCAACCACGCGCGGGTCGACCGGCGTTGTCGCGCCGTAATCAAGATAAATTGGAAAGTGGGGCGTCATGTCCATCCGTTGCTAATGTTGAAAATGAAAAAAATTACTTGGCAAACGCATTGCCGAAGGCGAAGACTGAATTCGGTGCGGTGATACGGATGGGCTTGACGACCGGCTCCATCGAGATCGCACGCCGTATCGGTGAGGCTTCGATGGTCACGCCCTTGGCCAGTTGATCCTCGACCAGTTTGCGCAGCGACACCGAACTCAGATACTCGATCATCTTGGCGTTCAGACTGGTCCAGAGTTCATGCGTGATGCAGCGACCTGTGTCCTCACCCATGCAGTTTTCACGGCCACCGCAACCGGTCGCGTCGAGCGGTTCGTCCACTGCCAGGATGATGTCGGCCACAGTGATCTCGCTCGACTTGCGCCCGAGCGAATAACCACCGCCGGGCCCGCGGGTGCTTTCAACCAGTTCATGGCGCCGCAACTTGCCGAACAACTGTTCCAGATAGGACAGCGAGATTTGCTGCCGCTGGCTGATCGCGGCCAATGCGACCGGCCCGCCGTTTTCGCGCAATGCCAGGTCGATCATCGCCGTAACGGCAAAACGGCCTTTGGTGGTGAGACGCATGCAAACTCCTTCAGTCCGGGAAACCATTGATCAGCCAAGCTGACCGCACCGCGGGCTATCCACCGAACCATTTCCCGTGGGGAAATTGCCGCAACGGGTTAACCCTTGGCTAATTCCGACTATTTTACTCAATTATTCCGGATCATGTCGCCGGCTCGATTCGGCACTGCTGCCCAAGGGGCTTTTGGCATGTCGGTACTGGCAGGAATCGTGATCGTATCGTGTACCACTGCACCAAAAACCTGCTCCCGCAACTGGGCCAACTGGTCCCTGACCCTGGCGGCTTTCTCGAAGTCGAGATTGCGCGCATGTTCGAGCATCTGTTTCTCCAGCAAAGCCATGCGCTTGCTGAGGTCCTTCTCGGACAGTTGTTCGACTGCAGCGGCCTGCAGCAGCTTTTGGTCGTCGCGGCCCGATTTTTCCGAGTAGACCCCGTCGATCATGTCCTTGATGCGTTTGGTGACACTGCGCGGCGTGATCCCGTTGGCCAGGTTGAAGGCGATCTGCTTGTCGCGGCGGCGCTCGGTTTCGCCGATCGCCTTGCGCATCGATTCGGTGATCCGGTCGGCATAGAGAATTGCCTTGCCCTTGACGTTGCGCGCCGCACGGCCGATGGTCTGGATCAGGCTGCGCTCAGAACGCAGGAAGCCCTCCTTGTCAGCGTCAAGGATCGCCACCAGCGAAACCTCGGGAATGTCGATGCCTTCGCGGAGCAAATTGATGCCGACGAGCACGTCGAAGACGCCCAGGCGCAGATCGCGCAGGATTTCAACCCGCTCGACAGTGTCGACGTCGGAATGCAGATAACGCACCCTGACGCCGTTGTCGCTGAGGTAGTCGGTCAATTGTTCGGCCATGCGCTTGGTCAGCGTGGTGATCAGGACCCGTTCACTCAGCTCCGCGCGGTCACGGATTTCCTGCAACACATCGTCGACCTGATGGGTCGCTGGCCGCACCTCGACCATCGGATCGACCAGGCCGGTCGGTCGCACGACCTGCTCGACCACCTGGCCGGCATTTTCCTGCTCATAGGCGGCGGGCGTGGCCGAGACAAACACGGCTTGGCGCATCTTGCGTTCGAATTCAGCAAACTTCAAAGGCCGGTTGTCAAGCGCCGAAGGCAGGCGAAAGCCATATTCGACCAGCGTCGTCTTGCGTGCCCGGTCACCGTTGTACATGCCACCGAACTGCCCGATCAGCACATGGCTTTCATCCAGGAACATCAGGGCATCCGAGGCGAGATAGTCGACCAAGGTCGGCGGCGGCTCGCCGGGTGCCGCGCCTGACAAATGCCGGGTGTAGTTCTCGATGCCTTTGCAATGTCCGACTTCCTGCAGCATTTCCAGGTCGAACCTTGTACGCTGCTCGATCCGCTGCGCCTCGACCAGTTTGCCGTCAGAAACAAATTGCGCAACCCGCTCGCGCAACTCTTGCTTGATGCCATCCATCGCGGCCAGCACCCTTTCCCGCGGCGTAACGTAATGGCTGCTCGGGTATACGGTGAAGCGCGGGATCTTCTGGCGGATCTTGCCGGTCAAGGGGTCAAACAACTGCAGGGTCTCGACTTCGTCGTCAAAAAGCTCGATGCGCAAGGCCAGTTCGGAATGCTCGGCCGGAAAGACGTCGATCGTGTCGCCGCGAACCCGGAAAGCGCCGCGGCTGAAATCGACTTCATTGCGTTGGTACTGCATGCGGATCAACTGTGCGATCACGTCGCGCTGGCCCATCTTGTCGCCGCTGCGCAGCGTCATCACCATCTGGTGGTAATCGCTCGGATTGCCGATGCCGTAGATCGCCGAGACCGAGGCGACGATGATGACATCGCGGCGCTCCATCAAGCTTTTCGTCGCAGACAGGCGCAACTGTTCGATATGTTCATTGATGGCGCTGTCCTTTTCGATGAACAGATCGCGCTGCGGGACATAAGCCTCGGGTTGGTAATAGTCGTAATAGCTGACGAAATACTCGACCGCATTGTTCGGGAAGAAGTCGCGGAACTCGCTGTAGAGCTGGGCGGCCAAGGTTTTGTTGGGCGCAAAGATGATCGCCGGACGGCCCTGACGGGCAATCACATTGGCCATCGTGAAGGTCTTGCCGGAGCCGGTCACGCCCAACAGGGTCTGGAAACTCAGGCCATCATTGATGCCTTCAATCAGTTTTTCAATCGCTGCGGGTTGATCTCCGGCGGGCTCGAAAGGCTGAAAAAGCTGGAATGGCGAGCCCTCGAACGAGACAAACCGCCCCGGCAATACTTCGGGTTCAATCGGGTTGTTATCGGTAAGGCTGACGGTTGCTTGCATCGGGTATTCCCTGAAACTTGGCCGCAAGCCGCCTAGAATCCAGGCTTGCGCAATCCGACAGGGTAGCGCAGACGCTCAAGCGTGTCGCTGGAACGCGCTGCGATGGGGGCAATTGGTTGCGCCACCGCAGCTCCTTTTTTCACTCAGGAATCCATTCATGTCCTTGTTTGCCGCTGTCGAAATGGCCCCCCGCGACCCGATCCTGGGTCTGATCGAACAATTCAATGCCGACCCGAATCCTGCCAAGGTCAACCTCGGTGTTGGCGTTTATCAGGACGCCAACGGCAAATTGCCCTTGCTGCGCTGCGTGGAAGAAGCCGAAGCCACCATGCTGACGCCACCGAAACCGCGTGGCTATCTGCCGATCGACGGCATCGCGGCCTATGACAGCGCGGTACAGGGCCTGGTCTTCGGCGCCGACAGTGCAATCCTGCAGGCCCGCCGCGTCGCCACGGTCCAGGCCATCGGGGGCACCGGCGGATTGAAGGTCGGCGCCGATTTCCTGCAGCGTCTGAACCCGGCGGCCGAAGTGCTGATCTCTGACCCGAGTTGGGAAAACCACCGCGCGCTGTTCAGCAACGCCGGCTTCAAGGTCAACAGCTATCCCTATTACGACGCGGCCAAACTCGGCATCGATTTCGAAGCCATGCTGGCCTGTTTGAACGCTGCCACAGCAGGCACGGTGGTCGTTCTGCATGCCTGTTGCCACAATCCGACCGGTTACGACTTGACTCCGCCAGAGTGGGATCAGGTCGTCGCTGCGGTCAAAGCGCGCGGTCTGGTGGCCTTCCTCGACATGGCTTACCAGGGTTTCGGCATCGGTCTGGCCGAGGATGGTGCGGTCGTGCAGCAGTTTCTGGACGCCGGGCTTGATTTCTTCGTCGCCACCAGTTTTTCCAAGAGCTTTTCGCTCTACGGCGAACGCGTCGGAGCCTTGAGCGTGGTCTGCGCTTCTGCGGAAGAAGCCAGCCGGGTGCTGAGCCAGTTGAAGATCGTCATCCGCACCAATTACTCGAATCCGCCGATCCATGGCGCCCAGGTTGTCGCTACCGTTCTGTCGACGCCAGCCCTGCGTGCGCTCTGGGAGGAGGAACTGGGCAGCATGCGTTTGCGCATCCGGGCCATGCGCAAGGCCCTGGTCACGGCCTTGCAGGCTGCCGGGGTGACCCAGGACTTGAGTTTCGTCACCCGTCAGAAGGGCATGTTCAGCTATTCGGGGCTTTCGACCGCTCAGATGCTGCGTCTGCGCAGCGAATTCGGCATTTACGGCCTCGATTCGGGTCGAATTTGTGTGGCGGCGTTGAACGAAAAGAACCTGCCTGCAGTGGCGAAGGCGATGGCCGAAGTGATGCGTGGCTGATTGTCCCGGGAGCGAAACCGGCAAGCCAGTTGCAGAACAAGTCACAATTGTTTACATCTTTGGCGCCGCTTCAAGCTAAAATGGTGCACTGCACAATAAATGGTTGATCCCTGGCGCTCTTGCCAGCTTCGACAAGTCCAGATCCCGAGGCCAATCCATGCTGTATCAACTTTTTGAAACCCAGCGCGCCCTGATGAGCCCGTTCGCGGAGTTTGCGAGTGCTTCTGGCAGGCTTTACAGCCATCCCTTGTCGCCGTTCTCGCAGACCCCGCTGTCGCAGCGTGTCTCGGCCGGACTGGACTTGATGCATCGCCTGGCCAAGGACTATGAAAAGCCGGAGTTTGGTATCCGCGGCGTCGAGGTTGATGGGGTGGAGGTCGCGATCCAGGAATTGGTGCCATTGACCAAGCCCTTTTGCCGCCTGCTTCGTTTCAAGCGTTACACAGATGACCTGACCGTACTTGCCAAGATGAAGGATCAGCCGACCGTGCTGGTCGTCGCACCCTTGTCGGGCCACCACAGCACCTTGTTGCGCGACACGGTTCGTCAGTTGTTGAAGGATCACAAGGTCTTCATTACCGACTGGACCGATGCCCGCATGGTGCCGCTTGCAGCCGGCGCATTCAGCCTCGACGATTACATCGCCTATGTGCAGGAATTCATCCGCCTGCTGGGACCTGAATGCCATGTGATTTCGGTTTGCCAGCCGACCGTGCCGGTGCTGGCGGCCATATCGCTGATGGCCAGCAACGGTGAACAGACGCCGCGCAGCATGACGATGATGGGCGGGCCGATCGACGCACGCCTGACACCGACCTCGGTGAACAATCTGGCCACGACCAAGCCGTACAGCTGGTTCGAAAACAACGTGATCTACCGTGTGCCGACCAACTTCGCTGGCGCGGGTCGGGCGGTCTACCCGGGCTTCTTGCAGCACACCGGTTTTGTGGCGATGAATCCGGATCGCCACGCGACCTCGCATTACGATTATTTTCTCGACCTGATGCGCGGTGATGACGATGGCGCAGAAGCCCATCGCCAGTTCTATGACGAATACAACGCCGTGCTCGACATGCCGGCTGAGTATTACCTCGACACGATCAAGACCGTGTTCCAGGATTTCGCCCTGGTCAACGGCACCTGGGAAGTGCAGGGTCAACTGGTGCGGCCGCAGGACATCCGCGGCACGGCGCTGCTGACGGTTGAAGGCGAACTCGATGACATTTCTGGCGCCGGCCAGACGCGCGCAGCCCATGCCCTGTGTTCGGGCATCGAGGCCGAGCATCGCTACCATTACGACGCCATCGGCGCCGGCCATTACGGCATCTTTGCCGGCCGACGTTGGCGCGACCATGTTTACCCGGAAGTGCAAGGCTTCATCGCCAAGTACGACCGGCCAAGCGCTGCGGCACCAGCCAGCGCCAAGAAACGCGCTTGACCCAGGAAAGGCCCGCTCCGACGCTCGCTGCGCTGGTCTCGCGCATCGAAGCGGCGCTGCCGCAAACGCAATGCACGCGCTGCGGCTATCCCGATTGCCGGGCCTATGCCGAAGCAGTGGCCATCGGGGCGGCAGGCATCAACCAATGCCCGCCCGGTGGTGCCCAAGGCATTGACAGGTTGGCCGCCATCACCGGCCGGCCCGCCCTGCCCCTGGATCCGGCCCATGGCAAAGAAGGCCCGCGACTGCTGGCTGTGATCGACGAAGCCTGGTGCATCGGTTGCACGCTTTGCATCGCGGTCTGCCCGGTCGACTGCATCGTCGGCGCACCCAAGCAAATGCATCTGGTTGTCGCCGGGCAATGTACCGGCTGCGAACTTTGTCTGCCAGCCTGCCCGGTCGACTGCATATCGCTGGTCAATGTCAGCGGCAAGGCCAGTGGCTGGTCAGCCTGGAGTGATGCCGATGCCGCCGTAGCGGCTGACCGCTATCAATTCCATCAGCAACGCCAACTACGCGACAAGCAGGACAACGATGCCCGCTTGCTCGCACTCGCGCAGGCCAAACTG
>JBIKPD010000049.1:0-16358 GCA_044357665.1 Roseateles sp.
AACTGGGCAATCTGGTCGCAGCCTCGAAAATCACCGAGCCCGCTGAACTGGATCGCAAGCGCAGCATGATCGAGGCGGCGATCGCCAGGGCTCGCGCCGCCAAGCAGTAACCCTAGATTCGGTAGTTGGACGCGGACGAGTGGGCTGCGATGCGGTGCGAGGGCAAGGCGTGCCGACGCAGTGGGCTGATGCCCACCAGGAGAAGCAACGCAGCCAGCGTGCCGTAGCGCGGTTCAATCGGCTGCGTAGCGTTCTCACCCATTGGATGAACGCAGGCGGGCAGAGAAATCTCACAAGGCATGCAGCCTCCGAGGCGATGGAGAGCGATCAACTGCTGAATCTAGGGTCACTCAGGCCGCCGGCCAGTCCGCACAGCGCCCCGCTTCGACAGCGCATTCCGCCAGCAACTCGCCAGCTTCGCTGCCGAGCCAGAAAGCCCGCTCCTGCAAGCGCGCCGCCCGGATGCCATCGGGGCGATGGGTGGCATCCCCCGCTCCCGGATGCGCCATCAACAAGCCGCCGTCAGGCAACGAATGCAACCAGCCCTTGACCAACTTGGCCATCACAGCGCCAGGCTCGAAGTCATAGACACCGGCAAAGTCCGCGTTCATGCGCAACTGCTGCCGCGCTGCAGCCCGCCGCAGCGCGGCGCCGCCAAGCCCGGCGATCAGCGCCGCTTTGGGTCCGCGCCAATGCTGACTCCGGGTCGATCGCAAGGCACAAGCGCTGCCATAGCGGCGGCTCAATTCGCCCAGCACCGCGGTGCGCAACACCGGCAGTTGATGCACATGCTGATGTCCGTCCAGATAGTCAGGTGCACGCTGCATCCCCGCTTCGAAAGCATCAAGCTGCTCGGCGACCCAGCGGTCGGCCTGCGCCTGATCAAGCTGCCCCAGGTAGGCCGCGACGATCCAGCCTTGAAGGCTGCGGCCGCTTGAATAATCGGCAAATTCGTTGACATCGAGGTGCAGGCCGACGTCGGTAATCTTGCCGCGCTCGCGCAGCGCCGCCGCAGCTGCCGGCCAGCCCGGAGCCAGCACCATGCAGCTGGTCGCACTGATGCGACCGGCGTCGATGCATTCGATGATGGCGCGGCTGACTCCAGCGTCGAAAGCGTAATCATCAGCGCAGATCTGGATGCGTTTCATGGCGGGCTCGATCGAAAAGCCCAATGGCGACTCAGGATCCAGGTCATCGCGGCGACAGTTATCAACACCAGCAACAGCGCCAGCCGATATTCAAGGCCGGCAGCCAGCAGCAAGCCGTAGAGCAGCTCGTTGCAGGCAAAGCCGAGCAAGGCAACGATGGCGAACCTGGGCAGGGCCGCGCCTGCTTTTGCCTGGCTGGAAGCAAAACTGAAGCGGTGATGGCCAAGGAAACTGACGCCAAACGCCAGGACAAATCCCGCCACATTGGCCGCCAGCGCTGCCATTTGCCATTGCGACACCAGCAACCAGACGACGCAGAAATGCAGCAAGGCTGCGCTGGCGCCAACCAGACCGAAATAAAACAGGGATTTCACTTCAACCCTTGAACCGGCGCCGTCAGGTCCTGCACCAGATAGAGCGGGCGCTGCTTGACCTCATCGAAGACCCGACCGAGGTATTCAGCAATGATGCCCAGACAGAGCAGTTGCACGCCAGCCAGAAAGGTGATCGAAGCTGCCAAAGTCGCAAAACCCGAGATCGGATTACCCAGAAAAACCTTCTCCGAGACGATCCACAGGCCAAAGGCTATTGATCCCAGAGAGACCAGCAGGCCGAGCACCGACACCAGCCTCAGTGGCACCTTGCTGAACGCCGTCAGTCCGGTGAATGCCAGGGCGAGCAGATGGGTAAATGTAAAATTTGTTTCGCCATGGGCTCTTGCCTCTGGCACGAATTCGATCGCCTTGGAACGAAACCCGACCCAGGCAAAAAGCCCTTTCATATAACGCGCCCTCTCCGGCAGACTGCGCAGGGCCAGCACCACGCATCGATCAAGCAACCTGAAGTCACCGGCATCCGTTGGAAGTTCGAAGCGCGAGCCGCGTTGCATCAACCAGTAGAAGAAGCTCGTGTAACTGCGCCTGGCCATCGACTGTGATTGGCGCCGCCCGGTCTGCACCGCATAGACCACATCAAAGCCTTCGCGCCACGCCGGCAACATGGCCAGCACCGTGTCAATCGGATGCTGGCCATCCGAGTCCATCGTGATCACCACATCGCCTGCGGCAATATCGAGCCCGGCACTGAGCGCTGCTTCCTTGCCAAAATTGCGTGACAAGCGCAGCAAGCGCAGCGGCAAGCCCTGCTGAATCAGCCCGTGGCAGAGCAAGGCCGTGTCGTCCTGGCTGCCGTCATCGACGACCAGCAATTCGATGCTTTGGCCGCCTGCTGTGAGGCGGCGAGCCAATTCAGGCAGCAAATCGGCCAGATTGCGTGCCTCGTTGAACGCCGGCAGCACCACCGTGATCAGGGCCGGCAGCGGACGCAGTTGATCCGTGGCGAGAAGACTGGTGGATGACATATTCATTGCCCCGGTTTGGCGACAACTTCGTCGCGCAGCAAGCATTGTTCACGGTTGCAGGCCAGCGCCGCAGGCGGCAGCGATGATTTATCCAAGCGGGCAACGACTTTGAAAGCCGGTGCGCCAGGACTGCCCGGCATGCCGGCATAGAGCCGGCCGCCCGTGTAGAAGTAAGCCGAATAAGCCGGCTTGGCCGGATAGACCAGACGACAGTCCTGGCCGCCGCAGGCTTGCTGATAGGCCTGGATCAGCGGCAGGTCTGAATGTCCGGCCCCGACCTGCGGCGCTTTGAAAAAGAACACCCAGCCATAAACCAGCAGCAAGACCATCGCCAGGCCCCAGGACCTGACCCGCGTCAGGCTGGCGGCAGGCAAGATGCAAACCGCCAGGATGGCCAGCCCCGGCAAGGCGGTCAGCGCATAGGTCCAGATGATATTTTTCGCTGCGGTGAACAGCAGCAAGGGTGCCAGGGTGATGCACAGCGCATAGCAGGCCAGTTCATTGCCGCCCACCTCGCGGTACTGGGCGCTCAGCGCTCCTGCGCCCAGCTTGAAGCGCAACCAGGGCGCGCGCAGCAGCAAAAGCATCGCCGGCAATCCCGCCAGCATGGTGTAGGGCCAGATGATGCCGAACGGTTGGGCATGGGCAAAACCGTAACGATCGCCCTGCCAACCTGGCTGCAAAAAGCGCATCACATGCTCGCCGAGCACGAAATAACTGAGGAAACCCGGCGTCTTCATTTCGGCCACCCAATACCAGGGTAGGGCCACAGCTAGGCAGATCAGCCAGACCCAGCGGTCGCGCAGCAGCGCCATGACAACCGGCCAATGGTGACGCCAACCGGCATGCAGCAGGATAGGCAGCAGAGCCAGCACCGCGGCCGCCGGCCCTTTGGTCAGCAGCGCCAAGCCCATGCCGAAGGCCAGCCAGCGGGCAAGTCGGCGGCGCTCGGCACCGGCCGAGCTCAGGATCCGCCACCAAGCCGCCTGCACCAGCATGACGCAAGCGATCAAGGTCGCGTCGGTCATCACCGCGCCAGCACTGATGAAAAACAGCGGACTCAAGGCCAGGACGGAAAGCACTGCCCAGACCTGCAGTCGCGGCAGCGTGCCCCAGAGCATCCAGGCAAGAGCGGCCAAGGCTGCCGTACTCCAGCCGACCGCAGGCAGCCGCGCAGCCCATTCGCTGACGCCGAAAATCTGCATCGACAGCGCCTGACTCCAGGTCGACAGCGGCGGCTTGGCCCAGAACAACTCGGTCGGCGTGATATGCGGGCTGATCCAGTCGCCCAACTGCAGCATCAGGCGGGCGATCTCGGCATAGCGGGCCTCGGTATGGTCGGTCAGCGGCGTTGCAGCCAGACTCAGAAGGCGCAGCAGCAAGGCCAGTGCCAGCACATAGATCCATGGCCTGGCGGCTGACTTGGCCGATTGATTCAATTCGCTCATGGGCTGAAGTATCGGCGGGATTGCCAAAGGCCCCGGTCAGACCGGCGACAATCGGCATTCATGAACAAGCAACAAATTCTTGGCTTCTTTCAAACCCTGCGCGCGGCCAACCCGGCGCCACAGACCGAGCTCGAATATGCCAGCGTCTTCGAGCTGCTGGTGGCGGTATTGCTGTCGGCTCAGGCCACCGACGTCAGCGTCAACAAGGCGACCCGGCGCTTGTTCTTGCTGGCCCCTACGCCGCAGCAGATGCTGGCCCTCGGTGAAGCAGGCCTGAGTGAGCAGATCCGCACGATCGGCCTGTTCCGCAGCAAAGCGCGGCATTTGATCGCCACCTGCGGCATGCTGATCGAAAGGCATGGCGGGCAGGTGCCGCGCTCACGCGAGGCACTCGAGGCCTTGCCCGGCGTGGGCCGCAAGACTGCCAATGTGGTGCTCAACTGCGCTTTCGGCGAGCCGACGATGGCCGTCGACACCCATCTCTTCAGAGTAGGCAACCGCACCGGATTGGCCTCGGGAAAAACTCCCCTGGTTGTTGAAAAGGCACTGCTCAAGCGCATACCGACAGAATTTCTCGTCGACGCCCATCACTGGCTGATCCTGCATGGGCGCTATGTCTGCAAGGCGCGGCAGCCGCTCTGCTCCCAATGCAAAGTGGCCGAATTCTGTGATCACGGGCGCCGCCTACAATCAAAGATTGCTTAAAGAGCCCGCCATGCCTAGCCTAGCCGACTTGATCGACCGTGTAGAGCGTCTGCTGCTGCGCCATGATGAACTGAAACGAACCAACGCGCTGCTGCAGGAGCAGGTGCAAAGCCTCGGGCATGAACGGGACAATCTGCGTTCACGCCTGAATGCTGCTCGTGCCCGCATCGACGCCTTGCTGCTGCGCCTGCCGGCTGCGGGCGAACCCGGAAAGACTCCGCCATGAAACAAATGGAAGTGACCATCCTGGGTCAAAGCTATCTGCTCGGTTGTCCTGATGGCGGCGAAGCCGCGTTGACTCAGGCAGTCGGCCAGGTCGATCGTGAAATGAGCGCGATCCGCGATGCCGGAAAGATCAAGGCGCGCGAGAGAATCGCCGTCCTGGCGGCCTTGAACCTGGCCTATCAGCTGGCAGCACCTGCGCAAAAACCAGCCGCCGACCTGAACTTGCAGAGCAGCGAGTTGCCGGAACTGGACGGACTGATACGCCGGCTCGACGAAGCCCTTGGCCACGACGGCCAATTGCTCTGATCAACCCGATTGAGCCTGAGCAAGCTTAGAATCAACCCGGTCCACTGCAGTCGCGTGAGTTTTATATTTCCTTGAACCAATGCTCTATGAGCAAGGGCTTGGAATATCGCCAGGCTGGTGTGAGCATCTCGCGTCAGATGAACCCGAAGCCTGTGCTGACCTCGCCCACCTGAACCCCCGGTTCAGGAATGCGACTCACGGTCTGCGGTGGACACCCTTCTCGATCCACTCGAGCGCCTGTCGACCTTGTCAGTCAGCAAATCTGATTGGCCGCTTACCAATGCTGGAGCCGCCTTGAGCTTTGATCCTTTCCTGATTGTTGAATTACTGACCTTGGGCGTGGTCGCGGGCTTCCTGGCAGGTTTGCTGGGGATCGGTGGCGGCATGATGATGGTGCCTTTTCTGACGCTGATCATGTCGCACCGCGGCGTCGACGCCGGAATGGCGGTGAAGATGGCCATTGCCACGGCGATGGCCAGCGTGATGTTCACCTCCCTGTCGAGTTTGCGCGCCCACCACAAGCGCGGCGCGGTGCGCTGGGATCTGGTGCGGGGCATGGCGCCGGGTTTGATCGTCGGTGGTCTGCTTTCGGGCGCAGGTATTTTTTCCATTGTGAAAGGCAATTCGCTGGCCTTCATTTTTGCCGGTTTCGTCGGCTTTTCTGCCGTTCAGATGCTACGCAGCAAGAAGCCCAAGCCGGGGCGGGAAATGCCTGGCGCGGCAGGACAGATCAGCGCCGGCGTCGGCATCGGCATGTTGTCGGGGTTGGTCGGTGCCGGCGGCGCTTTCATGGCGGTGCCCTTCATGACCCGGGGCAATGTCAAGATGCACAGTGCGGTTGCGACCAGCGCGGCAATCGGTTTTCCGGTCGCGCTGGCAAACACCGTAGGCTATGTCATCGGCGGTTGGTCATTGCCTGAGACCGTGCCCTATGCCTACGGTTTTCTCTATCTGCCGGCCTTGCTGGTCATCTCTTCGACCAGCGTGCTGATGGCACCGATCGGTGCACGTATCGCCCATGCGATGGACGTTTCCCAACTAAAACGGGCTTTTGCCTGCCTGCTGTTCTTGATCGCAGGCTATATGCTTTACAAGGGTTTGACCGCCTGATCGCCATGCAAGCAGTGACCGCAACCCCGCCGACACATCACGCCAGCGATCTCAGCGCGATGCAGCATGCCCTGGCTCTGGCCGGTCTTGCGATCGGCTTGTCCGACCCCAACCCGAGGGTCGGCTGCGTCATCGTGGCAGCAGACGGCGCAGTCATCGGCACCGGCCATACCCAGGCCAGCGGCCAGGCCCATGCCGAGGTGATGGCCTTGCAGGACGCTCGAAGGCGCGGCGCATCGCTGCAAGGCGCCACCGCCTACGTGACGCTGGAGCCTTGTTCCCATCATGGCCGCACGCCGCCTTGCTGCGACGCCCTGATTGCGGCCGGCCTGCTGCGCGTTGTCGCCGCGATCGCCGACCCCAACCCCCTGGTCAGTGGCGCCGGCATGGCCAGAATTCAAGCCGCCGGCATCATCATCGAGACCGGTCTGCTGGCTGAAGAAGCCGAACAATTGAATATCGGATTTTTCTCGCGCATGCAGCGTGGCCGGCCATTTTTGCGTCTGAAGATTGCCGCTTCGCTGGACGGAAAAACCGCCCTGCCCAACGGCGCCAGCCAATGGATCACCGGCGAAGCTGCCAGGCGCGATGGACATGGCTGGCGCAAACGCGCCGGCGCCATCATGACCGGCATCGGTACCTTGCGCGACGACAACCCAAGGCTCGACGTGCGCATGGTCGAGACAGCATTGCAACCGCTGCGTGTCGTGATTGATTCGAAACTTGAAACCTCCAGTGGCGCGCGCCTGCTGGCGCCTCCGGGCCGGACGCTGATTTATTGCGCGGTCGAGCCCGAGGGCGCCAAAGCCGCGGCTTTGCGGGACGTTGGCGCAGAACTTTGTTGCCTGCCCGGCGCGCAGGGCAAGGTCGATCTGGCTGCGGTGGTGGCTGATCTGGGCCGGCGCGGCATCAATGAGTTGCATGTCGAGGCCGGCCACAAGCTCAATGGTTCGCTGCTGCGAGAAGGTCTGGTCGACGAGTTGCTGGTCTATCTGGCCCCGAAACTGCTCGGCCTGGGCCGCGAGATGGCAGCATTCGGCCCGCTGGAATCCTTGCAGAACGCGCTGCAATGGCAATGGATCGACAGCCAGTTGATCGGCGAGGACCTGCGTTTGCGTTTGCGTCCTCGCTGAGTTTGCATTCAAAGGGCTGCTGCGGCGCCCACTTACAATCGAAGCTATGCCCATATCCCCTGTATCCGAGCTGGTTGCCGAACTGGCAGCCGGTCGCATGGTTATTCTGGTCGACGAAGAAGACCGCGAAAACGAAGGCGACCTTGTCATGGCGGCCGACCATGTGACGCCTGAAGCAATCAATTTCATGGCCCGATTCGGCCGCGGTCTGATTTGTCTGACCTTGACGCGCGAACGCTGCGAGCGGCTGCAATTGCCACCGATGGCGAGCCGTAATGGCACCAAACATGGCACCGCTTTCACCGTCTCGATCGAAGCCGCTACCGGCGTGACCACCGGAATTTCAGCCGCCGACCGGGCCCGCACCGTGCAGGCTGCGGTGGCTCGTCACGCAGTCGCGCGCGACCTGGTACAGCCGGGGCATATCTTTCCGTTACAGGCGCAGGAAGGCGGGGTGCTGATGCGCGCTGGCCATACCGAAGCGGGCTGCGATTTCGCCCGCATGGCCGGGCTCGAGCCAGCTGCGGTGATCTGCGAAATCATGAATGACGACGGCACAATGGCCAGGCTGCCTGACTTGGTGCTGTTCGCCAAGGAGCATGGTCTGAAGATCGGCACGATTGCCGATCTGATCGAGCATCGCAGCCGCAATGAATCGCTGATCAAGCGCGAGTCTCAGCGCAAGCTGCAGACCGCCCAAGGCGAGTTTGATTGCACGGTTTTCAGCGATCGTACCGGCGCCATTCACATGGCTTTGACCCATGGTCATTGGGCTGACAGCGATGAGGTGCTGGTGAGGGTGCACGAGCCCTTGTCGGTGCTGGACCTGCTCGACAGCGGATCCAGCGGACATTCCTGGCCCCTGCCCGCCGCCTTGGCCGAAATCAAGAAAGCGCCGCAAGGCGTGGCAGTGCTGCTCAATTGCAGCGATGAAGCCGGCTCATTGCTGAGCCGTTTGCAAACCGTTCCAGTGCAGTCGCCACCTGAAATCCAGCCGCGCATGATGGACCTGCGTACTTACGGCGTCGGCGCGCAGATCCTGCGCGAACTCGGCGTGCACCGGATGCGGCTTCTGGGCAGTCCGCGCCGCATGCCAAGCATGACCGGCTATGGACTCGACGTCACCGGCTTCAAATCACCCGACCACAAGAACTGAGGACTGCGATGCAAGGATCCGAGCAGGGGCAAGCTCCGCAAGCCTCATTGAATGGCCAAGACCTGCGCATCGGCATCGTGCAAGCGCGCTTCAACCATGACATCACCTGCCGCCTGGCCGATGCCTGCCAAGCCGAGTTGCAGAGGCTAGGCGTGGCTGAAAAACATATCCGCCTGGTGACCGTGCCCGGCGCATTGGAAGTTGCGCTGGCATTGAATGCCTTGGCCGAGAGCGAAGACTATGACGCTCTGGTGGCGCTGGGCTGCATCATCCGCGGCGAAACCTATCACTTCGAGTTGGTCGCCAACGAAAGCGGCGCGGCCGTCACGCGCCTGGCGCTGGACCATCAGATACCGATCGCCAACGCCATCCTGACGGTGGAAAACGAAGCGCAAGCCTGGGCACGCGCTGAGGACAAAGGTCGCGACGCAGCCCGTGTGGCGGTCGAAATGGCAAATTTAATGGAAGCACTGCAGTGATCACCAACGACAGCGTCACCTCTCCCATAAACGCGAAAGCGCCGCGGGCGCAGCCTAAATCGGCGCGCCGTCGCTCACGCGAAAGCGCCTTGCAAGGGCTCTATCAATGGCTGATCACCGGTGACGATGTCGCCACCATCGACGCCCATATGCATGAACAAGAAGGCTTCAACAAGGTCGACCGAGCCCATTACGACGCCTTGCTGAACGGCTGCATCATGGAAGCTGCCGACCTCGACAGCATGTTGTCGCGTCATGTCGACCGCAAGACCACTGAGCTGTCGCCGATCGAACATGGTGTGCTGATGATCGGCGCCTACGAGCTGAAGCATTGCGTCGACATCCCCTACAGAGTGGTGATCAACGAGGCCGTCGAGTTGGCCAAGTCATTTGGCGGCACCGACGGGCATAAATATGTCAACGGCGTGCTTGACCGCACAGCCAGCGATCTGCGGCCGCTGGAAGTGGCTGCGCGCAATTCGGCAAAAAAATCAGCGCGATGAAACTGGCCGGGCGGCTCGACCAGATCGAACCCTTCTACGTCATGGAATGCGCCAAGGCTGCGGCTGAAATGGCGCGCAGTCCGGTCTGCGACCCGGCCCTTGGTGGCAGGCGCATGCTCTACCTGAACATCGGTGAGCCTGACTTTGTCGCACCCACTGCAGTTCAGCAAGCAGCGCGCGAATGCATCGATGCCGGCCGCACCCAGTATCTGCCGGCCACCGGCTTGCCGGCGCTGCGCCGTGCAGTCTCGGGCTGGTACCGGCAACGTTTCGACCTCGACATCGCGGCTGAACGCATCGTCATCACCGCCGGCGCATCGGCGGCGCTGCAACTCGCCTGCCTGGCCTTGTTCGAGCGCGGCGACGAGGTGCTGATGCCTGACCCCTGCTACCCCTGCAACCGGCATTTTGTCGCAGCCACCGATGCCAAGGCCGTGCTGCTGCCGGCCGGGCCTGAACAGCGCTTCCAGCCTGGCAGCGCCCAGGTCTGTGGGGCCTGGAATCCGGCCACCCGCGGCGTGCTGCTGGCTTCGCCCAGCAACCCGACCGGCACTTCGATCGCGCCCCAGGAAATGCACGCCATCGTTGAAGCAGTTCGCGCGCGCGGCGGCGTCACCATCGTTGATGAAATTTATCTCGGTCTCAGCTACGACGTCCGTTTTGAGCGCAGCGCGCTGGAGTTTGGCGACGATGTGATTTCAGTGAACAGTTTTTCCAAATATTTCGGCATGACCGGCTGGCGCCTCGGCTGGCTGGTGCTGCCTCCGGAACTGGTGGCCCCAGTCGAGAAACTGACCCAGAACCTGTTCATCTGCGCCTCCAGCATCGCCCAATATGCGGCGCTGGCCTGCTTTGAGCCCGCTTCGATTGCCGAATATGAACGGCGCCGACAGGCCTTCCGCGAGCGCCGCGATTACATCGTGCCGGCCTTGCAGGCATTGGGATTGAAAGTTCCGGTCATGCCGGACGGGGCTTTCTATGTCTGGATCGACTGCTCGGACTTCTGCTCTGACAGTTGGCAGTTCGCCTTCGATCTGATGCAAAGCAGCCAGTTGGCGCTGACGCCAGGCCGCGATTTCGGCCGCGCAGGCAGCGAACGCTGGCTGCGGCTTTCCTTCGCCAGCAGCATGGGCGATCTGCAGGAAGCCGTGCGTCGCTTGGCTGTCGCCCTGCATCAATGATGGCTGCCTTCACCCATCAGTTGCGCGTCTACTGGGAAGACACCGATGCCGGCGGCGTCGTGTTTTATGCCAACTATCTGAAGTTCTTCGAGCGCGCACGCACCGAATGGCTGCGCAGCCTGGGTTTCGAACAGCAGTCAATGCGTAGGCAGGACGGCGTGATGTTCATCGTCAGCCACACCGATGTACGCTACCTCAAGCCGGCAAGGCTTGACGACTTGCTGCAGATCAGCGTCGAGTCGCGCGACATCGGCCGGGCCAGCATGAACTTGTTCCAGCAGGCGCGCTGCGGTGAACGCCTGCTGGCTGAAGGACAAATCCGCATCGGCTGCGTGCAAAGTAGCAGCCAACTCGATTTCAAACCCAGCCGTATTCCGGCTGCCTTGATGGCAGCCCTACAAGCGAAACAGCCATGAACCAAGACCTTTCCATCGTCGCGCTGATCCTGCATGCCAGCCTGCCTGTACAAATGGTGATTGCCTGCCTGCTGGCGGTCTCGCTGGCGAGCTGGAGCGTGATTTTCAGCAAGCTGATTTCGATCTCGCGCATCAAAAGCGGCAATGAAGCTTTCGAGCAGGAGTTCTGGTCGGGCAAGAACCTCAACGATCTGTATGGCATCGTGTCAAGGCGCGAAAACGGGGCACCGCTGGAGCGCATTTTCGTTTCCGGCATGCGCGAATTCCTGAAGCTGCGAGAACGCCGGGTCACAGAATCGGGTGCCCTGCTCGACGGCGCGCGCCGGGCCATGCGGGCCAGTTTCCAGCGCGAAATGGACGTGATGGAAAGCCAGTTGTCCTTCCTCGCCTCGGTCGGCTCGGTCTCGCCCTATGTCGGGCTGTTCGGCACCATCTGGGGCATCATGCATGCCTTTGTCGGCTTGTCCAATTTGCAGCAGGTCACGCTGGCCACCGTCGCCCCCGGCATCGCCGAGGCCCTGGTCGCCACCGCCATCGGCCTGTTTGCCGCTATCCCAGCAGTGCTGGCCTACAACCGCTTCGCACGACAGATCGACCGCAGCGCGATCACCTTGGAGTCCTTCATCGAGGAGTTCTCCAACATCCTGCAACGCAGCGCAACGGTCTGAGTCATGGCGGCCATCAGCAACCGCGGCGCGCGCCGCCGGCGCACGATCAACGAGATCAATATGGTGCCCTTCATCGACGTGATGTTGGTGCTGTTGATCATCTTCATGATCAGTGCGCCCCTGATCACCACCGGCGTCGTCGACCTGCCCAGCGTCGGCAAGAGCCGCGCCCAGCCCGAGCATGTCATCAACGTGATCGTCGGTGCGGATGAAAAAATCAAACTGAAATTCGACAAGGAAGAGCCGGTGCCGCTGCCGCTGAGCCGTCTGGCCGAGCAGGTCAGGCAAGCGCAGGCTGGCGAAGCGACGACACCCGTCATCATCTCGGCCGACCGCAACGTCAAATACGAGGCGGTGGTCAAGGTGATGGATTCTTTACAGTCGGCAGGGATACAGCGGGTCGGCCTGGCGGTACGCAATGGCGCGGCTGCCGGCAACTGACGACCAGGCGAATTCCGAACAGCGATGACTGCGAACTCCCTCCGTGATGCCGGGCCCTTGCTGCCGCCAAATGCGCCGGGAATGGCCCGCGGCCTGCTGTTTGCGATTGCGGCCCACGGCTTGCTGCTGGCAGCATTGAGCGCCGGGGTCAGTTGGCGCACCGATCCATTGCCCGCCTTCGAGGCTGAGTTATGGTCCGCTGTGCCGCAAGCCGCCGCACCGCGCGAAGAGCTGCCGCCACCCGCACCGCCTGAAGCCGAACCATCGCCCTTGCCCAAGCCGGTTCCGGTTGAAGACCTGCAGGCCTTGCGCGATGCCGACATCGCGATCGCCAAAGCACGCGATGAAAAAAAGCGCGATGCCCTGCGTCTGGCAGAACTTGAAGCTGCGCGCAAGAAAGCCGCCCTGAAGGAACAGGCCGCCGAGCGCGAAAAGCAGGCCAAGATCAAGCAGGACAAGCTTGATGCCAAGCTCAAACAAGAAAAGCAGGACAAACTGGCCAAGGAAGCCGAGGCCAAGCTGCAAGCCAAAGCCGACGCCAAGATAGCCGCGCAGCGCCAGGACAATTTGCGCCGCATCCAGGGCATGGCTGGTGCGAGCGGCGGCGCCAATGCCACCGGCAATGCGCTGCAGAGCGCAGGACCTAGCGCCAGCTATGGCGGGCGCATCAAGGCACGCATCCGCCCCAACATCATCTACACCGAGAGTGGCAGCGGCAACCCGGTGGCCGAAGTCGAAGTGCGCACAGCACCCGACGGCACCATCATCTCGCGCAAGCTGCTCAAGCCCAGCGGTGATGCCGAATGGGACAAAGCCGTACTGCGTGCGATCGACAAGACCGAATTACTGCCGCGCGATGTCGATGGCCGCGTGCCAGCGCTGCTGGTGATCAGCTTCAAGCCCCAGGAATGATCCGGGCAGCGCCCCGCAGCCAGCCTTCACGCAGCGCGGCTTGCAGCCAGGCCGAAAAATCAAATCCAGCATCGACAGCGAATGTCTGCTGCAGCGCCGCCTCAAGCGTCTGGCCATCGATCAGCGCTTGCAGCAGTTGCGAATCGCCTTGACTCAGCCGCCGCCCTTTGGCAGCCCAGCTCTGGCGCCAAAGCAGGACCGCCATGACCGCTTCTGACGATTCGTCTGTGGCTTCGCTCGACCAAATCGACCAGGCCTCGGCCTGTACCTGCAGCAGGCTCAAGCCCGCGGGCAACTGCAAGCGCAGTTGTGCCGGATCCTGACTTGCCAGCAAGTCGAGCGACGCAGAGTCAAACGCCAGGTCAGCAGCCCGCAAGGCCAGATGCGCCGCCCATTCAAGTCTTGCCAGATCGCAGAGCCAGTCATCCATTTCGTCCTGCGCAGCCAGAAAACCTGCCAGCAATTCGCCCCAGCCGCCCAGATCGGCTTGCTGCGGCGGATGACGGCGCCAGAATGCCCAGGCCATGGCCCGGAACGATGCTTCACCGATGATCTGCCGGACCTTCGGGTAGACCGCAGCCAAAGCCCGTTCAGACAAGACCTGCGCGTTGACCTGGTAAGCCTGCAGCCCCCGCTGCAACTCGACTGAAGTCAACGGCACGATACCGATGGGCCTGGACGCGCCGCTCAGCGCTGCCAGCAGCGCCTGCTGACGCGCCGCCAGATGCCCGCTCATGCAGCCCCCTGCAGTTGCCTGGCCTTGTTGGCCTCAGCCAGCAGAACGTCCAGCGCCGGAATGGCTGTATCCCATTCGATCAGGCTTGGTACAGCACCACAGGTCTTCAAAGCATGGGCGTAGACCTGCCAGACCTGCTCCGGCACGCTGCTGCCATGGTCGTCGATGACGATGCCCGGCAGTTCGGCATGGCCCGCCAGATGGATCTCGCCGACACAGTCGCTGCGCAACTGATCAATCCATCCACAGGCCTGCCGGATCGCCGCATCGCGGTCAGCGCCCTGGTTGCGGGCATTGACGACCAGGTTGTTGACATCGAGCAGCAGGCCGCAACCGCTGCGCCTCGTCAACTGATTGAAGAACTCGGGCTCGGACATTTGTTCGCCGTCATCCCAGGCCAGATAGGCGCTGATGTTCTCGACCAGGATCTGGCGGCCGAGCCGCTCCTGCACCTGCTGAACATGGGTCACCATCAGATCAAGGCAGGCCGAACTGAATGGAATCGGCAGCAAATCATTGCCATGGATCGCGCCATCCCCCGCATAAATACGGGAAAAGCTCGCATGGTCCGAGACGCACAAAGGCTGCACAAGCTCGACCAATCCGGCCAGCCGATCCAGATGCCAGTGATCGAGACCGCAGGCCGAACCGAGCGACAACCCGACGCCATGCAGACTGACCGGATATTGCTCGCGGCAGGCGGTCAACAGCACCAGCGATGCACCGCCGGGCGCAAAGAAATTCTCTGAATGGACTTCGACAAAATCCAGCGCCGGCAGCAGTTCGAGTAGCTGCTGATAATGCGGCTGGCGCCAGCCAATGCCGACCATCGTCAAGAGATCGTGCCGGCGCTTTCGCGCCGATCGGCCACCATCGGCCAGGCCAGTTCGAGCGCCAGGCGCACCCCCGCCAGCATTTGGTCCAGCGCCATGCTGGGCTGACCTGCCAGCTTGGCCGCCTGCGCGGGCAGCAAGGGCAGATGCATGAAGCCGCTGCGCACACCGCTACCGTGCAAGGCATGCTGCAGACCGAAGAAAACATGGTTGCAGACAAAGGTACCGGCAGTCTGCGACACGCTGGCAGGATGGCCTGCGGCCCGCAGCCCGGCCACCATCGTCTTGATTGGCAAGGTCGAGAAATAGGCTGCCGGTGCACCGTCGACAACCGGCAGATCGATCGGCCTGGCACCGGCGTTGTCGGCGATCCTGGCGTCGTCGATATTGATGGCGATCCGTTCGATTGAAAAGTCGCTGCGTCCGCCCGCTTGACCGAGCGCCAGAACCAGGTCTGGGTTGACTTGAGCAATTGATTGCTGCAAGACCTTCAAAGCCTCACCAAAGGCACAGGGCAGCATCCTGGCGACGATACTGACGCCGGCGATCTTCTGGCCATTCATGGCCTTGGCGATCTCCCAGGACGGATTGATCTGGTCGCCGCCAAAGGGTTCGAAACCGGTCAACAAAATCCTGCTCATCGCTGCATGTCCCGATCAGCTGCCCCCTGACAGCACCGCTGAAGAGTCTAGTGGATTCGGCCTGGCTCAGCGCTTCAGCTTGGCTTGAGCCTCGACACTGCTCAGGCCGCCCAGGGACTTGCAACTGCCCTTGGCCACATATTTCCATTCCGTCGGCGCCTTGTCGGTCTTGGCCTGTCCAGCGCAAGAATGACTGCCACTCAGGTTCGAGCAATCGTTCTGGCCCGCCTTGACGATGCCATAGCATTTTTCGCGGCCATCCTTTTCCTGTGCAGCATCATGGCCTGCAGCCTGGCCTATCAGACCGATGGACATGGCGGCGGCAAAGGCGGAAGAAACGAGGTTTTTGGTTGTCATGACTGGCTCCGTTGGGTCGGCTGGATTGGATTTTGTGCTCCCAGCAAAGCTGGACGCCATTATTGCCCTTGTGTTGACCGCAATTTTTATTTCCTGGCTCGCGGCATGCTTATTGCCGATGGCCGGCGCCCCGATCCGGCCCTTTGTGGCAATTTTCCACAAGCCGGGAACCACCGATGCAAGCCAACAGACAGCCGCCCCGAGGCCATTCAATTGACCGATTTGCAGGCACAGGTTTCACGCTGATCGAGGTGATGCTGGTGATGCTGATCTCGGGTCTGCTTGCCGCGATCGCCCTGCCCGCTTATCAAAATCAGCTGATCAAGGGCAGGAGGGTTGACGCCATCAATGCCTTGAGCGCTGTCCTGCAGGCCCAGGAGCGGTGGCGTAGCAACCGCAACAGCTACGCGGCGGCGCTCTCGGACCTGCAACTGGCACCGAATTCTCCGGCCAAGCTTTACAGCTTGAGCTTGTCGGGTCTGGGAGATCCTGCCAGTTTCAGTACCGGTTTCATCGTTCGCGCTGTCCCGCTGAGTGGCAGCGTACAGAGTCGCGACAGTGAATGCGCAGAGCTGTCACTGAGCCTGCAAGGCGGCAACA
>JBIKPD010000302.1:0-5010 GCA_044357665.1 Roseateles sp.
CGCGCTCGCGGGCGCGGCGCTCGATCGCCATCGGCGTGTCGATCAGGCCCGGCAGGATCGCATTGGCACGCACGCCATGGGCGGCGTTTTCCATCGCAATATGCTGGGTCATGGTGTTGATCGCACCTTTGCTGGTCTTGTAGGTCAGGTTCGGCCTGGCAGCCAGCGACGAGGTTGACGAGATGTTGATGATGCAGCCCGACTTTTGGCGGATGAAATGCGGCAGCACATGCTTGCAGGTCATGAACATGCCTTTCAGGTTCATGTTCATCAGCGCGTCCCAGACCTCGGTGTCCATATCGACCGTCTTGCGGTCGCCGGTCGAGCTGCCGACATTGTTGTGCAGGATGTCGATGCGGCCATAGCGTTCGATGCAGGTCTGCGCGATCGCCTGGCAGTCGGCCTCGCGCGTGATGTCGGCCTGCAGTACCGAGGCCTGGCCGCCATATTGCCGCACCGCCTGCAGGGTGTCTTCGGCCCAGGCTGGGTTGATGTCAACCAGCAGCAGCGTCGCACCTTCCTGGGCAAAGCGCTCAGCCGTTGCGCGGCCATTGCCGACCGTGCCGCCGGGCTGCTGGCCCGCGCCGACGATGATCGCGATCTTGCCGGCGAGCCGGCCCTGTTGCTTGTCCATGTCCATCTTTCAGAAGTTCAATCGATCGTGATCCGGCCTTCGGTGATGACCTTGCGCCAGCGGGCTTCCTCGCTGCGCACATAGCGGGTCAGCTCCTCGGGCGTGCCCACGGCGGTGACCAGGCCCTCGCTTTCGACCCGGCTGCGGAAAATCGGCGCTTCGGTGGCACGCTTGACGGCCAGGTTCAGCCTTGCGACCACCTCGGGCGGGGTGCCGCCGCTGGCGAACACGGCGTACCAGACATCGGCCTCGTAGCCGGCCAGGCCCGCTTCGGCCATCGTCGGCACCTGCGGCCAGGAGGGCGAGCGGGCTGCCGAGGTCACGGCCAGCGCGCGCATCTTGCCGCTTTCGACAAACTTGCCGACACCGGCTGCGGTGGCGAAGACGAAGTCGATATGCCCACCGAGCAGATCGGTATAAGCCGGCCCGGCGCCGCGGTAGGGCACATGGATGATGTTCACCTTGGTCATCATCTTGAACAGCTCACCGGCCAGATGCACTGCCGTGCCATTGCCCGATGAGCCATAGCTGAGCTTGCCGGGCTCGGCGCGCGCCGCGTTGATCACATCCTGGACCGTCTTGTACTTGCTGTCGGCGCGGGTCACCAGCATGTTCGGCCCGCGGCCAATCAGCGCGACATCGGCGAATGATTTCTCGGTGCTGTAGGGCAAGGTCTTCACCAGGCTGGTGTTGATCGCATGGGCCGAGGTCGTCAGCAGCAAGGTGTAGCCGTCGCCTGGTGCTTTGGCCACCGCATCGGAGCCGATGACAGTGCCGCCGCCAGGGCGATTCTCGACGATGATCGGCTGGCTCAGATCCTTTGACATGCCTTCAGCCAGCGTGCGCGCCACCAGGTCGGTGCCGCCGCCAGCCGTGAACGGCGCGACGATGCGTAATGCATGGCTCGGAAAGGTCTCGGCGCCGGCGCTGAATGGCAACAGCAGCGCTGCGAGCATTGCCAGCTGGTGTCGGGTGATGTGAAAACAGTTCATGGCTAAGCTCCGGTCTGCATCTCCGGGCATCCACCCGGCTAGCGGACAAGTCTGTCGGAATTATCCTGGCCAGCTTTGAGAAATCGGCAAAGCTCCTTTGCCGGCCTTAGACCATCAGCAGATGATCGAGCAGCGCCCGCGCTTGCAGCGACAGGGCATTGACATCGCGCACGCAGACATAGAGCTGGCGCTGCGCCCAGGCGTCGGTCAGCGCCAGCACCGCCAGCCCCATCCGTTGCTGATAGTTGCGGGCGATGCCTTCGGGGATGATTGCCAGGCCCATGCCTTCGCGCACCATCGCGCAGCGCGCTTCCGGGTTCGCCACCTGGGCCCGCACCCGCAGCGGCCGCGAGATCGAAGGCCCGGCCAGCAGCAGGAATTCATCCAGGCTGTGGCGGGGAAAGTTGCCGAGAAAATCGTAATCGAGCGCCTCGTCGAGCCTCAGGCTACCGCGTTGCGACAGCGGATGGCCGATCGGCACGACCAGCGCTTCGCGGTCGGTCCGATAAGGCATCGAGCTGACGCCCGAGGCCGGATGCTCGGCATGGTAGATGCCGATGTCGGCCTGCCCATCGGCCACCATGCGCGGCACGTCGAAGCTGAAGGCCTCGACCAGATCAACCCGCGAGCCCGGCTGTTTGCGGGCAAAGCTGCTGATGTCGGCCGGCAGGAACTGCAACATCGTCGAGGCATTGGCGACCAGCCGGAGCTTGGGCGCACCGCTGTCTGAAAAAGCCCCAAGCAACTCACGCGCCTGGGCCACATTGCGCAGAATCGCCTTGGCCTGTTGATAGAGCATCGCGCCGGCTGGCGTCGCCTCGACGCCGCGGCCATGGCGCCGCAGCAGCGTGGTGCCTAGCCTGCGTTCAAGTTCGGAAATCCTTTTGCTGACGGCCGAAGTCACCAGATGCACCCGCTCAGCGCCGCGCGAGAGGCTTTTTTCTTCGATCGCGGCGATCAGGATTTCAAGTGAAGACAGGTCCATGGGCGAAGATTGTCGCCCAGCGCGGCATCAGGCAGTCTGCGCCTGCGTCTGTGTTTACGTCTGTGTTTTCGCGTGGAAGCAAAAGCGGTTGCGACCCTCGGCCTTGGCCCGGTATTGCGCCGCATCTGCCTGGGCCAGCAGCGCGGTGAAATTGCCGCCATCGGCCGGAAACATCGCGATGCCGATGCTGCAACCGATGCTGGCTTGCTGCCCGCCGGCCAGCATGAAAGGTTGGCTCAGCAAGCGCAGCACATCGCTGGCGACCACGGCTGCGCCCGCGGGTCCGTCAAGGGTTTCCAGCAGCAGCACGAACTCGTCGCCGCCCATTCTGGCGAGCAGATCGGTGTCGCGCATCCGCTCCGAAATGCGCAGCGCGACCCGCTGCAGCAAATCGTCGCCAGCGGCATGGCCCCAGGCATCGTTGACCGCCTTGAAGCGGTCGAGGTCGAAAAAGAGCAAAGCGCCCTGGCTCTGCTGGCGTTTGCTGACCGCCAGTGCATGTTCGATGCGGGTCTGCAACTGGCGCCGGTTCGGCAGGCCGGTCAAGGCATCATGCTGCGCCAGTTGGGTCATTTCCTCGCTCAGACGGAGGTTGGTCAGATCCTCCGTGGTGCAGACATGGTTGAGCAACTCGCCCCGCGGCCCGTAGACCGAGCGGATCGTGAAGCGCTCGGAGTAGATTTCACCGTTCTTGCGCCTGGTGCGGATTTCTCCCTGCCAGTGGCCGGTGCTGTCGACGCTATGCCAGATGCGCTGGTAGAAGGCCTTGTCTTCGATGCCCGGGTGCAACTCGCGCAGATTTTGGCCGAGCAAATCGTCTTCGGTATAGCCTGAAATTTCAGTCATCGCCGGGTTGATCGAGAGGATCACTCCGGCCGCATCGGTGATGAAAGCGCCGGTCTGGATCTGCTCGAACAGCAGCGCCGCCCAACGCTGCGATTGCAGCAGCTGCTTGTGCTCGGTGACATCGCGGATCAGGCTCTGGATAGCCGGCTGGCCATCGAGCAACATGGCCCGGCTGCGGACTTCAGCCTCCAAGCCCGCGCCGTTCGCCTTCAGGCATCTGATCTCAAGCCGCGATGAAAAGCCGGCTTGATCGGCCAGCGCCGGCCTCAGCTCGCGCAAAGCGGGCAGGAACTCAGGTTGGATGAAGTCAGCGGCGCGCCGGCCGATCAGTTCCACGGCGGTGGCGCCGATCGTCGTGGCCGCCGCCGCGTTGACATAGACGAATCGGCCTTTACGGCTTACAACGATTGCGTCGGGCGAGGCTTCGACCAGCTCGCGGTAGCGCGACTCGCTCAATTGCAGCAGCTGGCCGGTCTGGGTGATCTGGTTCTTTTTCTGCAGCAGCAAACTGGCGGTGTGTGCCATCGCCATGGCGACGAATTCAGCCTCATTGAAATGGACTTCACTGACTGCCACCGCCTTGCCCTCGGCCAGCGCCTGGGCCGATGCCAGCAGGCTATTGACCGAGTGCGAAATCCTGCCGGCAACCAGCCAGGCCATCCCCAATGCCAGGCCGAGCATTGCCAATGCGCTCAGGCTCAGTTCGGTCAAGCTGCGCCAAAGCGGCGCCTCCAAGTTTTCCAGCGGAATTGCAAGTCCTACCGTCCATTTTGTGGCCGGCGAGCGGCTGAAGGCGATGCGGCTTTCAATGCCGGCCAAAGTGTTGGCGTCGAATGAACCCTGGTTCGATGTGCCCGCTCGTATCCAATGATCCGCAGCCTTTCGGCCGACATAGGCTTCAGCCTCCTGGCTGCGGCCGGCAATATGGCCCTGGCTGTCGATGATCACGCCAAGCCATGCAGGCGGCAGATGCTGATTTTGCAAAATCCGGCTCATCTGCTCGGACTGGTTGCTGACCGACACCACCAGACTGACCCGATCGTTCGTGATCACCGGCGCAAGGGTCTGGAATTTGTATTTACCGTCGATCGCGCCGAGTAACATCCCGCCGATCCAGGGCTCGGCAGTTTCGAACACGGTTTTGATCTTTGCGACATCGCTATTGATCGGCAAAGCCGCGCCCCAAGGCTTGCCGGTGTTGATCAGCATCTGCCCGGATCTGTCGCTGACGACGATATTGCTGCCGAAGTCGAGCTTGGGCAGCAAGGCGCTGGCCTTTCTGTGAAAGCTCTCCAGATCGCCCCGCAGCAACTCGGGTGCCAAGGCCAATGCCTGTGCGACTTTCCGGTTGACATCCAACTGGGTATCAACCGCGGTGAGCAGCGCTTGCGCCACCAACAGCATTTCAGCATCCTGCTGTGCCCGCCCTTTTTGATAATCCCTTTGCAGCATGAAACCTGTGCCAAGCAACTCCGGCAGCAGGCAGGCCAGCACCAACCACAGCAGCATGGCGCGCACCGACAGCAAGGCTCGGGGTGAAGCGCCCATGGCCT
>JBIKPD010000452.1:0-3140 GCA_044357665.1 Roseateles sp.
GGGGGGGGGGTAGCGATCTTGCTCTCCGGTAGCTTGAGGCCGGAATATATAATAGTCAACTTACATATTGAATAAGAAATTTTAAGTATGTTGTTTATTTGCTTTTTGCTGGAAATGCGTCAATCGTCGGATCCATAAGGCATCGGTTATGGAGAAGCGATAAGCGCATTTCCGCATCGGCCTATTGCGCGGTCCAGCCGCCGTCGAGGCTCCAGGCCTGGCCGCGCACATTGCTGGCCGCTTCAGAGCAGAGGAAAATCGCCAGCTCGCCGAGTTGCTCGGGCGTGGTGAATTGCAGCGAGGGCTGTTTTTCGGCCAGCAGCTGGCGTTTGGCCTCGTCGTTGCTGAGGCCGAGATCGGCAGCGCGTGCATCGACTTGTTTTTGCACCAGCGGCGTCAGCACCCAGCCCGGGCAGATCGCGTTGACCGTCACGCCGGTGGTGGCAGTCTCAAGCGCCACCGCCTTGGTGAAGCCGACCAGGCCGTGTTTGGCCGTCACATAGGCCGATTTTTGCGCCGAGGCGACCAGGCCATGGACCGAGGCGATGTTGAGGATGCGTCCCCAACCGCGCGTCTTCATGCCGGGCAGGGCCAGCCTTGTGGTGTGGAAGGCCGAGCTGAGGTTGATGGCGATGATCGCGTCCCAGCGCTCGGGCGGGAAGTCTTCAACCGCGGCCACGAACTGGATGCCGGCGTTGTTGACGAGGATGTCGCAGCCGCCGAATTCAGCCTCGACATAGGCCATCATCGCGGCGATTTCAGCCGGCTGGCTCATGTCGGCGCCGTGATAGCCGACCTTCAAACCGGCCGGCCCCGCCGCTTCGACCTGGGCGCGCGGCCCGGCGACATCGCCAAAACCGTTCAAGACGATATTCACGCCACGTTGTGCCAGGCTGAGCGCAATGCCCAACCCGATGCCGCTGGTGGAACCTGTGACCAGCGCTGTTTTTCCTTTCAACATCTCGAATCCTTTCGGGGTTGCTACGATTGATGCCCAGAGGATAGCAATCATGACTGAACCGAAACTTAAATTCGTCCAATGCCTGGGTGCCGCGGGTCTGCACCGGATGGCTTATTGGGAATGGGCTTGCCAGGACAGCGCCGCGCCGACGCTGGTTTGTGTCCATGGCCTGTCGCGCCAGGGGCGCGACTTCGATAGCCTGGCGCGCGTGATGAGCCAGACGCACCGGGTGATCTGCCCCGATGTGGTCGGGCGCGGCCGTTCGGACTGGCTGGCCAACCCGGCCGGCTACCAGATCCCGACTTATGTGGCCGACATGGTGACGCTGCTGGCGCGGCTTGATGTCGAGCAGGTCGACTGGGTCGGCACCTCGATGGGCGGCCTGATCGGCCTGGGCCTGGCGGCCTTGCCCGGCGGGCTCAGCCCGGTGCGGCGGCTGTTGCTCAATGATGTCGGCCCGGCCCTGCGCGTGCAGGCGCTGCAGCGCATCGGCAGCTATCTGGGCCTGCCTCTGCAGTTCGATTCGCTGGCCGAGGGCACAGCCTATCTGGCCGGCATTTCACAGGGCTTCGGCCCACATACGCCGGCGCAATGGGCGGCGTTGTCGGCGCCGATGTTGAAGCCGCTCGGCAGCCGCTTCGAATTGCATTACGACCCGAAGATCGCGCTGGGCTTTGCCGCCATCACCCCCGAACAGGCGGCGGCCGGCGAGGCGGCGCTCTGGTATGCCTATGACGCCTTGCGCTGCCCGACGCTGTTGTTGCGCGGCGCCGATTCCGACCTGCTCAGCGCCGAGACCGCTGAGCTGATGACGCAGCGCGGCCCGAAAGCCAGGCTGGAACAATTCGCTGCAGTGGGCCATGCGCCGACGCTGGTGCAGGTCGATCAGATCGCGGTCGTGAAGGCATTTTTCCAGCCGTGAAAACCGCTTCGCAAGCCGCTGCAGCGCCGTCAAACATCGTCGCGCTGCTCGAGGCTGACCTGTTGCCAACGGTCGACGCGGTGCTGCGAGCGCGCGCTTTTGCCGAGCCGCTGCTGACCGGCCAGCAACTCGATACCGGCGAGCCTGCGCTTGCCCATGCTGACGGCGTGGCGGCGATTCTGGCTGAGATCGGTGCGCCGCCGGCGATGCAGGCGGCGTCTTATCTGGTCTATGCCGGCGATTATCTGAACAAGCCCGAGGAAGTCGTCACCAAGGCTTTTGGCGCCAGTTACGCCGGGCTGGTGATGCACACGCGCCGCTTGGTGCAGATCCAGCGCGCGGCGCGCGAGGCCATGGTTGGCCCCGAACAGCGGGCCGAGCAGACCGAGCGCGTGCGCAAGATGCTGCTGGCGTTTTCGCGCGACCTGCGGGTGGTCTTGCTGCGCCTGGCTTCGCGGCTGCAGACGCTGCGTTTTTATGCGGCCGGCAAGTCGGCTTGCCCGGCGGGGCTGGCGACCGAATCGCAGCAGGTGTTTGCGCCGCTGGCCAACCGGCTGGGCCTGTGGCAGATCAAATGGGAGCTGGAGGATCTGTCCTTCTGCTTTTTGGAGCCGGCGGCTTATCGCGAGATCGCCGCCGCGCTGCTTGAAACAAGGGTCGAGCGCGAGCAGGGCATTGAGGCGGCGCGCGCCGCGCTGCTGGCCGTTCTGGCCCAGCAGGGCTTGGCCGCGCAGGTGCAGGGGCGGCCCAAGCATCTCTACAGCATCTACAAGAAGATGCAGGGCAAGCAACTGGCGCTGGCCAAAATCTTCGACTTGCGTGCGCTGCGCGTGATCGTGCCGACCGTGACCGATTGCTATGCGGTGCTGAGCCTGCTGCATGAGCAATACCGGCCGGTGGCGGGCGAGTTCGACGATTACATCGCGCGGCCCAAACCGAACGGCTATCAGTCGCTGCACACGGTGGTGCAGGGCGCCGACGGCCGGGCGATGGAAGTGCAGATCCGCACTGCGGCGATGCACCAGCATGCCGAGCATGGCGTGGCCGCGCATTGGGCTTACAAGGAGGCCGGCGCGCGCGGGTACGCCGGCACCAGCGCGGCGGGAGACGCCGATGCGCAGATTGCCCAGGCGCGCAAAGCCGTGCTGCGCCAGTTGCTGGCCTGGGAGCGCGATTTTTCTGACGCCCAGCCCGACGGTGAACAAAAGCTCTTCGACGAACGCATCTATGTGTTCACGCCGCAGGCGGCGGTGATCG
>JBIKPD010000168.1:0-8133 GCA_044357665.1 Roseateles sp.
GCTGGCGAGTATGTATGTGTTGCCGCTGCAGCGTGCGTCCGAGGCCGTGACCTGGATCGAGCAAGCGATCGGTGCGGACCCCCCGTCGATCGAGGTGCTGATGCTGCTGGCTCACGGCCCGAGCGGACAAGCGGTAGCCATCGTGATCGTGAACGCCTTTGCGGCCAGTGCCGATGAAGCACATGCCAGCCTGGCCCCGTTCGCCAGCAGCGAGTTGGCCAAAACTGCCTTGTTCAAGCTGGAAGGCCAGCCCTCGTCGATGGAGAAGTTGCTCGAGGTCAGCGTGAATCCGATGACTGGCTCTGGCTTCGGGGCGCAGGCGGTGGATGTGATCTGGACTGCGCGGGGCAGCGAAGCGGTGGCCGCGGCGGCGCATCACATCGCCCGCGCGGCCTCGCCGATGACGCATGCAGTGATCGCTTTCAAGTCGGGGCGGCCATTACCTGCCGACGCGGCATGCTCACGTACGGATCGCGTCTTCGTGGGCCTTTATTCGGCCTGGCTTGGCACCGAGGGTAATGCCGCGAACATTGCCTGGCTGCGCGAGGCATCGCGCGCGTTGCAGCCCTTTGCCAGCGGCCATTACATCAATGAGATCGATGTCGAAGCCACGCCCCAAAAGGCCGAACAATGTTTCGCGCCGCAGGCCTGGCGCCGGCTGACCGAAGTGCGCCGCCGGCACGATCCCGACGGCCTTTTCCACGGCTTCTACGGCCTGTAAGGAGAGTCTTATGAAGATCGCCATCCTCGGCGGCGGCCACGGCTGCTATGCCGCCGCCGCTGACCTCTCCGAAGCCGGGCATGAGGTACGCCTTTGGCGTCGCGACGCAGCGGCCCTGCAGCCGGTGATCGATGCTGGCTGCATAACGCTCAAGGACAGCAGCGGCAGCCGCGACGTGCCGGTCTCACTGGCCACGGCTGACATCGGTAAGGCGCTGCATGGTGCGGCGCTGATCGTGATCCCGTCGCCGGCCATTGCACAGGTGGATATTGCTCGCGCCATGGCGCCGTACCTCGTCGACGGTCAAGTGGTGTTTCTGCCACCAGGCACTTTCGGCTCGCTGCTGATGGCACGTATGGTGCGTGGCGCTGGCAATCCGGCCGATGTGGCTTGGGCCGAGACGGGGACCCTGCCCTATTTGGCACGCAAGCATGGCGCGCGCGAAGTCAACGTCACGATCCGCGCCATCCACCTTCCCACCGGGGTCTACCCGGGGCGGCACAGCGCGCGTGCGATCGAGGTCATTCGCGCGGCCTACCCGAGCGTGCATGCCTGCGGCGACGCGCTTTCGGGTGCTCTGATGAATGCCGGCCCGATCATTCATCCGCCCCTGATGGTGATGAACGCCGCGCCCTTGCAGCACTTCGATAAGTGGGACATCCACAGCGAAGGCACGCAGCCCGCGGTGCGTGCAGTCACTGACCGCCTCGACCTCGAGCGCATCGCCGTGCGCGAAGCCCTGGGCTACAGCGCACCGCACTATCCGCTGGCCGATCATTACAACAACGACAAATGGATGTACGGTGACGCGCACAAGAAGTTGCAAAAGAGTGGCGACTGGCGTGAGCACATCGATCTGTACACGCACCGCTACATCACCGAGGACACCGAGATGGGCCTTGCCTTCCTGGCCAGCGTAGCGCGCTGGGCGAGCGTCGACGCGCCAATCGCACAGGGCATCCTGGCCATCGTCGGCGGCTTGCTCGGGCGCGACCTGCGCACAGGTGCGCGCACGCTCGAAGGGATGGGTCTGGCTGGTCTATCGCGGGCCGAACTGCAGCGTCTGCTTCACGAGGGTGAGTCGGCATGACCGGGTCGGCCGCCAACGCCGCGCTGCCCCGCTTTGCCGCTGTCGGCGCAGGCCGCATGGGCCGCGGAATCGCCATCGCCTTCGCCTATGCCGGGCACCGCATCGCCTTGATAGATTTGCGTCAGCGCACGCCCGAGGCGTGGGCAGCATTACGTGGCGAGGTCGAAACCGAAATTCGCGCCAGCCTGCAAGGCCTGGCGCAACTCGGTACTCTGCAGCCCGACCAGATCGATGCGGTGGCTGCGCGCGTGCAACTGGTGGACGCCGCCGGGGCACCCGCCGCATTGGCCGCGGCTGAGTTGCTGTTCGAAGGCGTGCCCGAGACCATGCAGGCCAAGCGCGAGGCCTTCGACTGGATGAACCAGTATTGCGACGACAACGCGATCCTCACATCCACCACCAGCAGCATCCTGGTCACGCAACTCGCTGGCTTGGTGAAGCGCCCCGAGCGTTTCCTGAACATGCATTGGCTCAATCCGGCCTACATCATTCCGGTGGTCGAGTTGTCCACTCACCCGGCGCTGGCGCCCGAGGTGCTGGCACGCACCAAGGCTTTGATGGAGAGCATCGGCAAGCTGCCCGTGGTTTGCGGTCCCACGCCCGGCTACATCGTGCCGCGCCTGCAGGCCTTGATCATGAACGAGGCCGCACGCATGGTCGACGAGGGCGTGGCCACCGCCGAGGAGATCGACAAGGCCACCCGCTTCGGCATGGGTCTGCGCTTTGCCGCCATCGGCGTGGTCGAGTTCATCGACTTCGGCGGTGCCGACATCCTGCACCACGCCAGTCGCGAAATGGCGCAAAGTATCGACGCAGCGCGCTACACCGCACCGCCCGTCGTCGGCCGGATGTTCGAGGAGGGGAGGCTCGGCCTGAAGACGGCCAGCGGCTTCTACGACTACGCCGGGCGCGACCTGCCAGCCTACCGTCACGACGTGCTCGCGCGCGTACTCGCCCTGCTGAAGCATGCCGGGCTATGGCGCGCGGCGGCCGACGAGACGCTGCCGTGAGAGGGTTTTGCTCTCGATTGAATGGCAATGACCTGCTGTAACGCAGCGGAACGCACTTGTCAGCGTGCAGCTGAGAGTCTGTCACTGCCGCTGATGTGGAACTCCGCATAAGCCTCCTTTGGAGTCGCCATGAAGATCAAGCTGCAAGACCGCCGGAACTTTCACAAGGCAGCGATCGCTGCCTCAATCTTTGCGATCGGAGCATCCGCTGAGGCGGGCCCGCAAGCTGTTCCGGGCGCCTATCCCTATGCCAAACCCATCGGTGAGTATCCGCATCCAGCGTTCATTCTTGACGCCCTCCGCTTGCATTTCGGTTCGGCCAAGACGATCAAGTCGAACTTATTCCTGGGTTGGGATGAAGAAATCATCGCCTACGGCATGGCCCCGGCCCCCGTTGGCAAGCAAGTGTTGATGCAGTTCTATTCGGGCGTTTTTGCCGGCTTCCCCGATTTCACGCTGGTCAGCGATTCACTCATCGTCGCGGGAGACATGGGTGCGCATCGGTATCACGCGATGGGCACTTACGTGGGCGGGCCAGAAGCGACCGGCCAAAAAGTCATGTTTCGCGGACAGACGGTGTATCGGATCAGCCCGACCGGCCGCGTGGTGTTCCGCTTTTCCAACCATGACCATGCATTTCGCGAGGCTCAGATCGCTTACTCGCGAGACCGGTCTTCGGATGCCTCAATTCGTAGCTACGAGCCCGATGCATTCCTGCATCAGTCGGACTACGACTCGAAAGCCATCGGTGACCCCAACGAACTGGCGGAATACGCCGTGCGGCGAGCGGTGGCCAAGCTAACGGCAATAGCGTCACAGGCGAACATGCCCAAGGCCTATGGGCAGTTGTATCGCCCGGACGCCAGGATTCACGGGCTGGTGCCAGGACAGCCGCTCGAGGTGCAATCTTTGGCAGCACTGCAGACACGGCAAGCACAGTTGCGCAGCGCGATGCCTGATCTCACCTATGCCACCGATGAGCTGATTGTTTGCGGCCCATACGCCATCGAACAGAATTTCGCTTGGGGACACCACCGTGGTGGATCGCTGGGCGGCCGTGCTGCAAGCGGCAAAAAATTGATGCTGCGCGAGCAAACGATATTCCGCCTGGATGAGAACTGCCGGGTCGCCGAGCGCTGGATCAATCATGACGATGCCTTCTTGAAAGCGCAGCTCGGCTAGGGCATGCAGATCGACAGCACCTCTTCCAGGCCCGAGGCCATCAGGAGATCGCCTCTGCTCGAGCCCTTCGGGATGCCGCTGAGCTTGCTGGGCAAGTAGGAGATTCGATGCCATGACAAGATTGATCGACGGGGCTTCGTGGAGCCGTCGCCGCTGCTTGGCGGCTTTATCGCTGCTGGCCGTGCCGTCGGCACGCGCGCAGGGTGATGCCGTGCGCATCATCGTCGGGTTTCCGCCCGGCGGCGGCGCCGACTACGTGGCCAGACTGCTCGCTGAGCATCTCAAGGATCAACTCGGCGTGCCGGTGATCGTCGACAACCGGCCCGGCGCCGGTGGTGTCGTGGCTGCCAGCGTCTTCCTGCAGGCCAGCGCCGACGGCCGCACGCTGATCCTCGCCAGTGACCACATGCTCAGCGTGATTCCGATGACGATCGCCAAACCCGGCTACGACCCGGCGCGCGACTTTCTGGCCGTCGGCACGGTGGCGCTGGGCGAAACCGCCTTTGCCGTGCACCCGCACAAGGGCGTCAAGACGCTGGGCGACTACGCGGCCTGGTTGCGTACTCATCCCAAGGACGACGTGGCCGGCATCCCGGCGCCCGGCAGCGCGCCGGAGTTCATCGTCGCGCTGCTGGCCAAGCCGCTGGGCAATGCGCTGCGCCCGGTCCCCTACCGTGGCGGCGCGCCGCTGATCCAGGACCTGGTCGCCGGCCAGATCCCGGCGGGCCTGGCCACTGTGGGCGAGTTGTTCACGCACCACCAAGCCGGCCGCGTGCGCATGCTCGGCCTGACCGGCGCCAAGCGCATGCCACTGCTGCCCGAGGTGCCGACCTTTGGCGAGTTGGGCTTGGCCGGGCTCGACCACAGCACCTACCTGGCGCTGTTTACGCGCAGCGGTACGCCGGCCCCTATGGTGGCCCGGCTTAACCAGGCGCTGCGCGCCACGCTGGAGGCACCGAAGATGCGCGAGGGCCTGACCACGTTGTCGATGGCGCCGTTGCATGAGTCGCCGGAAGAACTGGCGGCGCGCCGCGACCGGTCCGCGTCCGCCTGGGCCAGGATCATCAAGTCCAGTGGCTACGTGCCGCAGTAGCGCTCGCACTCAAACCGGGGTCGCATAGGTCGCGGTGGGTGGCGCAGATGGACACCCTGCGCTGGCTTTGGTGTACTACGGGTCTGCCAACCCCGTCGATCAGATCCGAATTCACCGATGGCCGAACGATCCTTCGTCGAAGAAGTCAAGAAGCTGCGCCTTGGTCCGGGCCAGGTTTTCCATGGTGAAGGCATCTTGGCGGTCACCAAGGCCCTTCTCGAGTCTGGCGTGGCCTATGTCGCCGGCTACCAGGGTGCGCCCATCTCGCATTTGATGGACGTGCTGGCCGACGCCCAGGACATCCTGGCTGATCACGGTATCCACTTTGAAAACAGCGCCAGCGAAGCGACCGCCGCCGCCACGCTGGCCGCCAGCGTCAATTACCCGCTACGCGGTGCGGCTACCTTCAAAAGCACGGTGGGCACCAATGTGGCCAGCGACGCTCTGGCCAACCTGGCCTCGGGCGGCGTGACCGGCGGCGCGCTGATCATCGTCGGCGAGGACTATGGCGAAGGCAGTTCGATCATGCAGGAGCGCAGCCACGCCTTCGCGATGAAATCGCAAATCTGGCTGCTGGACCCGCGGCCCAACCTGCCTAGCATCGTGCAGGCCGTGAAGGACGGCTTCGATCTGAGCGAGGCCAGCCACACGCCAGTGATGCTGCAGTTGCGCATCCGCGCCTGCCATGTGCATGGCCAATTCACCACCGGCGCCAACCGGCGCCCGGCTTATACATTGCGCGAGGCGATGGAGAACCCGCGTCGCGATACCAGTCGCATCGTCCTGCCGCCGGCCAGCTTCTTGCACGAGAAGGAAAAAGTGCAACAGCGCTGGCCTGCGGCGGTGAAGTTCATCCAGGAACGCGGCCTGAACGAATTCTTCAGCGAGCACGATGACGACATCGGCGTCATCGTGCAGGGTGGAACCTACAACACCCTCGTGCGCGTGCTCGAGCGCCTCGGCGTGGCCGATGTGTTCGGCCGCACCCGCATACCGGTGTACGTCATGAACGTAGCCTACCCGGTGATTGATGCCGAGGTGCTGCGTTTTTGCGAAGGCAAGCGCGCGGTGCTGCTGGTCGAGGAAGGTCAGCCCAACTTCATCGAGCAGAACATCGCCAGCATCCTGCGCAGCGGCGGTTCGACAACCGCACTGCACGGCAAGGACATGCTGCCAATGGCCGGCGAGTACACCGCGTCAGAAGTACTGGCCGGCGCGCGCAGCTTCCTCCAGCGCTATGGGCGCTTGGCAGAGTCCACAACGGTTCCGGCACCCAGCCAGTCCATCGACATCGCCGCCACCACGGTGCATGCGCGCCCGCCGGGTTTTTGCACGGGCTGCCCTGAGCGGCCGATCTTTACCGCGATGAAGTTGGTCGAGCGCGAACTGGGCGAACACCATGTCTCGGCCGACATTGGCTGCCACCTGTTCTCGATCCTGCCGCCGTTCAACCTGGGTAATACGACGATGGGCTACGGCCTGGGGTCGGCAGGTGCGGCCGCGCTCAACGTCAAGGCCGACAAACGTGCCATCAGCGTGATGGGCGACGGCGGCTTCTGGCACAACGGTCTGACCAGCGGCATCGCCAATGCGGTCTTCAACCGCTCGGACAACCTGACGATCGTCGTCGACAACAGCTACACGTCGGCCACCGGCGGCCAGGACATCCTGTCCTCCGCCGCTGCCAACCCGACCCGGAGCACAGGCCACGCGATCGAGAAAGCGGTGCGCGGCGTCGGCGTCGAGTGGGTGCGTACGGTGGAACATACCTACGACCTGGCGCGCATGAAGGCCGCGCTGAAAGATGCCCTGACCAGCAAGCAAAGTGGCCCGAAGGTGGTGATCGCGCGCAGCGAATGCATGCTCAACAAGCAGCGGCGCGAGAAACCCATCGTGCGCCAAGCTGTCGCGGCAGGCAAGCGGGTCGTGCGTGAGCGCTTCGGTATCGATGCCGACACCTGCACCGGCGACCATTCGTGTATCCGCCTGTCCGGCTGCCCCTCGCTGACGATCAAACCCAACCCTGATCCGTTGCGCACTGACCCTGTAGCTGCGGTCATCGATTCCTGTGTCGGCTGCGGCCTGTGCGGCGAGGTCGCGCACGCTGCCGTGTTGTGCCCCTCGTTCTACAAGGCGCAGATCGTCAGCAACCCCACCGCCTGGGACCGACTGGGCGAGCTGGTCCGTGGCAAGGTCATCGGCTGGCTTCAAGCTCGCGGAGCCGCGCGCCGTGCGCGTTTCGCGTTTTAAACATGGACGCCAAGGCGCAACCCCTCAAGATCGCCATCCTGGCCATGGGTGGCGAAGGTGGCGGGGTGCTGGCCGACTGGGTCGTCGACCTCGGCGAGCACAACGGCCACATCGCGCAGACCACCTCGGTACCGGGCGTCGCTCAGCGTACCGGCGCGACGATCTACTACGTCGAATTGTTTCCCGCCGCCGCGGCCGAACAGGCGGGTGCTGCGCCTGTACTGGCGCTGATGCCGCTGCCCGGCGACGTTGACATAGTGCTGGCTTCCGAGCTGATGGAAGCCGGCCGCGCCGTGCAACGCGGCCTGGTGACGCCGGACCGCACGACCTTGATCGCATCTACCCATCGCGTCTATGCCATCGCCGAAAAAATCGCCATGGGCGATGGCCGCGCCGACGACGCGACGCTGCTGGCCTTGGCACAAGCTGCGGCTCGACGCTTCGTCGGTTACGACATGGCGCAGGCTGCCGAGCAGAGCGGCAGCGTGATCAGCGCAGTGATCTTCGGCACCCTGGCGGGCACCGGCTTGCTCCCATTCACGCGCGCCCAGTTCGAAGCCACGATCGGCCGTGGAGGTGTCGGCGTCAAACCCAGTCTGAAGGCTTTCGGTGCGGCCTTTGAACATGCGTCGCACCTTGCGCCGGCGGCGAGCGCTACGGTGAGCGCAGCGATGGCGCTGCCTCGATCCCCGCACCCCGAAGTCCAAGCCCTCATAGAGCGCGCCGCCAAGGCCTTCGAAGGCGCTGCCTTGACCCTCGTCCTGGAAGGCCTGCGCCGTCTGGTCGA
>JBIKPD010000169.1:0-8111 GCA_044357665.1 Roseateles sp.
TGATGACAGTATCACTCTCATGCAAGTAATAAGACTTGCCCCGATAGCGCTGCAACTCAGTCCAGGCGGTCGTCAGGTCAATTTCCTCCTCCTTTTCGGTATATGAACCAGCAATAAATTGCGCCGAAGCCTGCCCAAGCGCCAGGACCTCAGCAGGAGCTTTGACATAGCGTTCGATCATTTTTCCCGTCATGCGGGCGAACTCGACCACGTCTGCGCTTTCGATCGGGCATGAAAATTCCGGACTGAACAGCTCTTTGCTGCCATAGCCGTGATAGCCAATCACCACGCAACCACAGCCCATCGCCTCGGCGATGGTCAGATTGAATTCTTCCTGCCTGGCGAAACTCATGAAAAACACCGCCTCGCGCAGCAAGACTCGTGCTGCCTCGGGTTCCATGCCCGCAATCGATTTGAATTCAAAGTCTCCGAGCGCATCACGGCATCTCAGGATATTGAAAACCTGCTCGGAATCCTGGATACCCGCTTCACTCGAGTAGCAGATGATTTTTTTCTTCGCTGCGAAATCAACCGCTCCTGTTTCGATCGCCTGGTGAATCCGGTAAACCTTGTGCTGCGGGAAAGCATGCTCGAGGTAGGACTTGCTTTGCGCGGAAAAAACCAGGCTCGCAATGAAATCACGCTCCATATAGGGGATTTCCGGATCAGCCTGGCTGACGGGGAAGGCCTGAAAGGTGTTGAAGCAGTCCTGGTTGATGATCACCTTCTTGTGGCCACGTGCAATCTGGGTCAAAGCCGGACCCGCATCGCCTTGACATACCAGAAAATCATCGTCGAGCAACTGTATATCCGGCACATAAGCCACCGGCGTGCGATGATCAAGCCAAGCCAACTTGAATCCCCGCTCGGGATGCAGAATATAGGCCTGGAAACCATTTCTATTGAGAATATCCACATACCGATATAACTGGCTGACCCGAGCGTCAGGCTCCACGGCACATGGACATAGCATGTAAATATTAGATGGGGGCAAAGATTCCATTATATTTCGGAGGTATTTTGTATATTAATCAACTTGGGGATTCGTTTACCACAAGACAAGGCTCTGCGATTATTTCCGAGGTCCCGCAAGCCAAGTCACTGGGCATTGCCTGTACAGCTTCATCGAGCACAAGAACTGAGGGGATTCAAACCACCGGCCTCATGGCCATTGACCGCTGTGGATCGAGATGGTAGCCGATCAGCTTCGCCAGACTGGTTCGAGTATTTCTGCTCTGCAGCTTGCCGCCATGAGGGTCGAGTTCAATCGGCCACCTTCATGGCCAGATCATCCTCGAAACCACCAAAATCGACCGCCATCGCGCGGGCATGGTTGCGCTCATGCGGGGTCGTGGCGACCTTGCGTAGAACCAACCGCATCAACACCGCCCGCTCTTGTTCACAGGGCTTGTGAGCAAGGTCGAGCCAGGAGAAGGATGCAATCTCGAAGCGGTAGGCAAACCAGCCGATTTTCCAGAACCAATCGGTGAAATAGGTCCATGAGGCTTCGGTCATCTCGCGCAGCTGTTGCGGGTCATGCAGCGCTGTCGCCGATTTGGCATAAGGCACCTCGATCTGCAACTCGCCCTCCTCCTTCAGCAAGGCCAAGGCGTTCGTCATCAGCCTGGTCAGATCGGGCGTCTTGGCGAGTATCTCGTTGGCGCAAATGACATCAACGCTCGACGCCTCGAGCCGCACCGAGCCGCCCATCAAGCTTGCCATCTCAAGCGGCAACTCCAGCGGCTTGGCCAGGTCAAACAGCAGGTCGGGCTGATTCAGCTCAAGAAGATCGACATTCAGCCAATTCGGCTTGTAATCCTTGCCCGCCCCGAGATGAACCGAATGCGGCGCCCAGGGACGCTGCGGTTTCGCATCACGATGCTGCCTGAAGACATCATCGGCATATTCCAGCAGCGCCGCATAGCTGGGCAGCGGATCATGGGCTTCGTCGGCAAGCCGGAAAGCCGCAAGGCTTCGCTGCGCCTGATCGAAAAATTCGGCCCGTCCGAAGGTCTGGGCAAAGTAGGCATCGATCTGGTCATCAGGCAGCCAGATGACCGAATCCTCAAAGGCCGCGCTGGGGCGGGTCGAAGCCAGGCGTTCCGAAATCACCGGCGTACCCAGCGAAAGGCATTGAAAAGCACGCGCTTGTTCGAAGCAATTGCTGGGGTCGAAATGGCAATTCAGCACCGCCTTGGCCTGCATCACAAACTGATCCCGCTCCGGCCCGTAAAGCGCCTTGTCAAAACATGACACCTTGACCCCGGCAGCCTCCACCCGGTCAATCATTTGCTGCCGGCGCGGGCTCATGCTGCCGATGAAAAGCAGATCAATCGGCCGCTGCGCCAGCGGGATCGACACCTGCGGTTCGAGATAGGACGCATAAGCGAAAGAAACGATCGGCGCCTTGCCTGCCTGCTCACGGAAAGCCGCCAGATGCGACTGGTCATAGTCAACCACGGCAGAACGCCTGAGCAGCGCCAGGTATTCAGGCTCCACCCTAGCGCCGCCTACGCCGAGTTGCTCCAGGTTCACAAAGACGCAGGGATTACGCTGCTGCCATTCGTCTGGGAAGCCGAGATGAGCGCCAAAAACCAGATTGATTGCGTCCTCGCGCAAGCGATTCTTCGACAAAGTGACTTCTGCACCGAGACGTCGAAACTGATGGCGAAAAAACCGTGCCTGATCCAGAAACCCGAGCGAATGAACATAGCCCGAAGGTTGGATGATGGCCAGGTTGACGCGGGCGTTGGGGTTCATGGCTGGCTTGTCGATGACGAGGCCGCCAGCATACATTCTGTGCCGCGCTGTCCCAGCTCCAATCCGAAACTTGCAACCGACTGGTCCAACTGCTCCGCCGCCTGGGCCGCACCGGCATGTGGCTGGTGGTCGCCTTCGCATCGGTGCATGTTGGCCAAAGTCACCAAGGCGTCCAGCACCGGCTCGAATCGGCAAAGCAAAGGTCAAGCCGGTGCAAGCTACCATCTGCCAGGGAGAATATAAATCAGCTGGAGACCCGAACAGGCTTGGCCGGCCTGGCCTTCAAAGCTTGATATAGATCTTCTTGCTGTCCATGGCGAAAGCGACCAGCCAGCAGGCGAGCGTGAAGAGCAGCGCGAAGATCAGCGAGCCGGGTTTGTCGCCGGCCCAACCCTGAAAAGCGCCTTGGTAAATCCATTCGAAAGCGGCTTGCTGGCCGACTTTCACGGTCCAGAGAATCGTCATTGCAACTTCGGCCAGCAGGTAGATGAACAAGGTGTTCTTGCCGAAGATTTCGAAAGGCCAAGCCCAGCGGCGCAGGCGCAGCAGGTCCACCACATAGACCAGCGCCGCCAGCAGGAACAGGTCGATCCCGGCTGTGCAGAGCGTGTAGGAACTGGTCCAGAGTTTCTTGTTGATCGGGAAAACGCTGCTCCAGCAAAGCGCCACAAGCAGGCAGAGCGCACCGGCCAGCATCAGCTTGGCGATGGCCTCGTAGCCCGGACCCTTGGCCTGGATGAAACGGCCGGCGAAATAACCGGCCAGCAGATTGACCGTGGCCGGCAGGGTGCCGAGCAGGCCCTCGGGATCGAAGGCCATGCCCTCGCCGTGATAAAGATGGGCTTCGCCGAACAGCCATAAGTCGAGCTTCAAGGCAGCATTGCCGGCCAGCGTGAAATCACCCAAAGCCGTCATCAGCCCCCAGTAGCCGAGCAGGGCCAGGCCGCAAAAAATCAAGGCTCCGCGTTCCCGCCAGTAATGCAGGATCAATGCAGCCAGGCCGTAGCACAAGGCAATCCGCTGCAGCACGCCGAGGATGCGGGTCTTGGCCAGCGGCAACAAGGTCAACTGGCCGGCCGGGTCGAACTGGAAGAACGGGAACCAGTAAAGCAGATAGCCGCAAAGAAAAATCAGCGCAGTCCGCCTGCAGACCTTGCCCAGCAAAGCGCCGTCATGCGGATATTTGCCCAGGCTGAAACTCATCGAGCAGCCGACGGCAAACAAGAAGGTCGGAAAGACCACATCGGTCAGGGTCAACCCATGCCAGGGAGCATGCAGCAAGGGGGCGTAAGAAAGCGTCTCGCTGATCGACATGTTCACGACGATCATCAGCGCCAGCGTCAAGCCGCGCATCACATCGATCGCTTGGGAACGGGGTTGGGGATTTGCCATGGCTTGTCAGGTTCAATGGCCGGCCATCAGGTCGGCAGACGGATGGTGGCGACGAAGCCACCTTCGGGATGGTTTTCCAAGGACAACTGTCCGCTATGGGCGGCAACGATGCTGCGTGCAATGCCGAGCCCCAGACCGAGACCGCCTTCATTGAGCTCACGCCCCTGGCTGAGCCGCATATGGGGTTCGAACAGGCTGGCCAGCGCCTCTTCAGGCACGCCAGGGCCGTGATCGCGCACCTCGATCGCGATGCAGTCCGACTCCTGACGTACCGTCAACTCGACCCGTTCGCCATAGAACAAGGCGTTGTCGAGCAGGTTGCCGAAGGCCCGCTTCAGCGCCAGCGGCTTGGCGCGCACGCTCAAACCAGTGGGCTGATAGCTCACTTCATGGCCGGCCAGCCTGGCGCCGCGGATCATCCGGTCGATCAGGCTATCGAGTCTGACTTCGACCAGGTTTTCATGAATATCGCTGTCCTTGACGCATTGCAGCGCGCCCTTGACCATCATGTCGAGTTCGTCCAGGTCCTCCTCGAACTCGCTGCGGATGGCATCATCGTCGAGCAGTTCGGCGCGCAGCTTCAGGCGCGTGATCGGCGTGCGCAAATCATGTGAGATCGAGATGAAGAGCCGCTCACGGTCTTCCAGATATTTCTGGATGCGCTGGCGCATCGCGCTGAAAGCTCTGGCGGTGTTGATCACTTCCTTGCTGCCGGTTTCGGGCAAGGCAGGCATCAGCTCATCCTTGCCAAAGGCCTCGGCAGCATCGGACAAGGCCGCCAGCGGGCGGGTGATCCAGCGCTGTACCACCAGCAATGACATCAGAAGCACAGCGGCCAGTGAAAGCCCCTGCAAAACCAGCCGATCCAGCGACAGCAAGTCGGTGCTGCTGAGGAAATAGGGGTTGGGCATCAAGGTCGCCAGATAAAGCCAGTTGCCGGGCTCCAGTTCGGTCTGTATCACCAACACCGGTGCCGGGTCGGGCTTGATCAGCAGGATATGCCGGACCCAGCTGTCGGGCAGCTCGGTGATCTTGATGCCGTCGCTCGATACGGCCAATTGATCCGGCCAGGCAAAGTCGAGCCTGAAGCCGGGCAGTTGCGGCAAATCGGCTGACAGCGTGGCCAAAGCGGTCTCGACGACGGCACCGGCCAGCGGCTGCGCTTCGATCGGCTTGATTTCGACCGCTTCATGGTTGAGGTTGACAAAGAATCTTGTACCGCCCATTTCGCGAAACTGCTGGATCAGCAAAGTGCGGTAATTGGGCGGCAGGCTGCGGAAAAAACGGATCGAACTGGCCGCGCTGTGGCCGAGGTACTGCGCCGCTGACCTGGCATCGAGCTCGGCTTTGGCATGCAGTTGGGTCGACCAGAACAGGTTGCCGAGCAACTGCGAAACCAGCACGCTAGCCAGGATCACCAGCGACAGCCGTCCCATCAGGGACTGCGGCAGACCGTACCAGCGGCGCTTTGAATCAGGCATGGGCGATGCTGACATCAGCAGAGAAGACATAACCGGCACCGCGCACGGTCTTGATCAAGCGGGGTTGCTTGCCATCGTCGTTCAGACGCAGGCGCAAGCGGCTGATCTGCACATCCAGCGAACGGTCAAGCGGGCCTGAATCACGGCCGCGCGTCTGCTCGGCCAGCACATTGCGGTCGAGAACGGCGCCCGGATGTTCGACGAAATATCTCAGCAACTGGAAGTCCAGCCCGGTCAGCAGCACGACTTCCCCCTGCGCATCGATGACCTTGCGCTCAAGCAGGTCCAGCGTGAAGCCATCGAAGCGGTAGAACCGTGCAGATGCAGCAGTGTCGAGGCCGCTGCGGCGCAGGATCGCCTTGATCCGCGCCAGCAACTCGCGCGGGCTGTAAGGCTTGGCGATGTAGTCGTCGGCACCGAGTTCGAGGCCGACCACCCGGTCGGTCTCATCCGAACTGGCAGTCAGCATGATGATCGGCAAGTTGGAACGCTGGCGCACCGCGCGGCACAGCGCGAAGCCATCGGTATCGGGCAGCATGACATCCAGAATCACCAGCGACAACTCGTCAACATGGCGATGGAATTCACTCAGAAAGCTTTCGCCGTCGAATGAAAGCAGTACCTCGTACTGATTCTTCTCGAGATAGGTCTTCAGCAGCACCCGGGTCTTGAGATCATCGTCGACGATCAATATTTTTCTGGTCATGGTCAAGTTGATGTCAAGGGTCACTGCGCCGCAGATGCAGCGCGCGGAAAACTGCGCCTAGACGCTGTCTTGCCTGGGCGGGCGTGACCGAGTCATTGGCGAAAAAATGATTGATTTCTGCGATCACCGCGTCGCGGGCCACTTCGTCAACAGACATCCGGTGCACCAGGCTTGGCACCTGCGCCGGCGCGCCCAGACCGAAGGCTGTCCAGGAGGCCCGCGCGCAACTGTCCATCCGCGCCGGATCGGCATCGCGACGTACCGACACCGAGCCCTTGACGTTGTTGTAGTCGGTCTGGACCACCGGGGTGAGCAGCAGCCGCGCCAGCTTTTCCTGCGCAGGAGAATGCGCGTAATCCTTGGCGAACATCGTCAGGGTATCGACGCTGTAGAGATGGAATTTCTCGGTGCCCGGCATCGCGCTGCATGAAAACAAGCCATCGGTCGGCAAGCCAGTGACGTTCAACTCACCCTTGGCCCAGTCGCCCATCACCAACATCGCCGCCTCGCCGTTGGCCAGTTGTTGCACCACTTCGGTCCAGTTGCGCTCGACGATTGGCTGCCTTGCCCAGGATTTCATCACCCGCAGTCGCTCCAGCGCTTCGGTCAGGCGTGGGTCGGACAAGGCCTGAGCATTCATCCTGACGAACAATTCACGGTGCAATTGCTGCCCACCGCTGGCCAGCAACAAGTTCTCGAACAAGGTGGCGACTTGCCAGGGCTCGCTGCTCAAGGCCAGCGGAGCGATGCCCTCGTCTTTGAACTTTTGCGCCATCTGCTCGAACTCGCTCCAGCTTTTTGGCGGCTTCAGCTTCAAGCGCGCAAACAAAGCCCGGTTGTAAAACAGCGTATTGATGCGATGAATGCCGATTGGCGCTGCGACCACATGTTGCCGATGCTGAACCAGCTTGTAGATGGCGGGGAACAGCACGGTGTTCCAGTTGCCAGCCTGCGCCGGGGCATCGAGTTCGAGCAACATGCCAAGCGCGGCCCATTCGCCGATCGATGCGCCGATGATCTGCGTGACCTCGGGTGCATTGTTGGCCAGCACCAGACTTCTGAGTACCTTGACCGCCGCCAGACCCGCCCCGCCGGGTATCGCCGAGTCCATCCAGGTGATGTTGTCTGCCGCCGCATAAGCTGCCAGCAGGTTGGCCGCCTTGCGCTCGCTCGCCGAAGTCCACCAATGCAGCACCTGCAAGGAAGCTGGCGGAGCTACCGCTGCAAGCGCAGGCCTGAGCATGAAGAAACTCAGCATCAAGCAGCCGAACGCGCCAGCCACTCGCCGAACATATCCGGCGCCAAAAACTTGGCTTGCGCTGCTTCGGTTGAACGGCATCTTGCTTGTCAGTTCCCAGCGGATGAGCGCCTCGGCGGGCGGCGCAATGAATCAATGCCGGGAGCGACTTTTATCGACTACCGTCTTGATCGAGGCCATGGCCAGCTTGCGCATCATGCTGTAACCGGCAACATTCGGATGCACACCATCGTCCGAATAGACCAGCGGCAATCCCATCTGCTCATCGACCATTGCCGCATAGTAATCAAGATAAGTGAAGCGATGACTTGCAGCAAAGCCCTTCAACAATTTATTCAGCTGCAGGATTTCCGCCGCCGGCCTGGCTTCAGGCTGCCATGGATAACGAGCGGCCGGCAGCACCGATGCGATGATGACCTTGATGCCATGTGCACGCGCCAGTTCGGCCATCGTGAAGATATTCCCGGCAATTTCGGCCACCGTGGCCGGGCCGGTGTTGCCGGCAATGTCGTTG
>JBIKPD010000170.1:0-8100 GCA_044357665.1 Roseateles sp.
TGAGCATCGGCATGCATTGCCGCATTCTGGGTCGGCCGGGCCGCATGCGCGCGCTGCAGCGCTTTCTCGACCATGTGCAAGCCCATGAGCAGGTCTGGGTGGCCCGCCGCATCGACATCGCGCGCCACTGGAAGACCACCCATCCCTTCGACCCCGCAACCGCCTTCATTTGGGAGTGACCCTTTGCTGACCCTTGATCAGATCAATGCCGCTGCGGCCGACGACTTTGTTGCACTGCTTGCCGGCACTTATGAACATTCGCCCTGGATCGCGCAGCGCGCCGCCGCCGACCGGCCCTTCGCCAGCTTGGCGCAGCTCAAGCTGGCGCTGACGCAGGCAGTACGGAATGCAGGCCGCGAAGCCCAGCTGACCCTGATCCGCGCCCACCCCGAACTGGCCGGCAAGGCCATGGTCAGCAAAACGCTGACCACCGAGTCGACCGATGAACAGAGCAAGGCCGGGCTGACCGATTGCACGCCGGCGGAATTCGCCCGCATCCAGCAGCTCAACACCGAGTACAATGCCCAGTTCGGTTTTCCCTTCATCCTGGCCGTGCGCGGACCGCGGGGAATGGGGCTGGACCGGCGCGAGATCATCGCCACCTTTGCCCGGCGACTGGACCATCATCCTGATTTTGAGCTGGCCGAATGCCTGCGCAATGTCCACCGCATTGCCGAAATCCGCCTCGACGACAAGTTCGGCCATAGCCCAGACCTGGGCAACCAGGTCTGGGACTGGGCCGAACTGTTGGCGGTCCATAGCGACCCCGGTTATGCCGAGCGCGGTGAGCTCACCGTCACTTACCTGACCGAGGCGCACCGCGCTTGTGCGCAGCAACTGGCGAGTTGGATGCGCGTCGATTGCGGTTTTGACGAGGTCAGCATCGATGCCGTCGGCAACGTCGTGGGCCTTTACCATGGCAGCGATCCCCAGGCCAAAAAGCTCTTGACTGGCAGCCATTACGACACCGTGCGCAACGGCGGCAAATACGACGGGCGGCTCGGCATTCTGGTGCCAATGGTCTGTGTGCGCGAGTTGCACCGCCAGGGCCGGCGCTTGCCCTTCGGCTTCGAGGTCGTCGCTTTCGCCGAAGAGGAAGGCCAGCGCTACAAGGCGGTCTTCCTCGGATCCGGCGCGCTGACCGGGCATTTCGACATGGCCTGGCTGGACCAGAAAGACGCCCAGGGCATTCCGATGCGCGAAGCGATGCAGCATGCCGGGTTGTGCGTCGAGGACATCCCCACGCTGCAGCGCAATCCTGCCGACTACCTCGGCTTTGTCGAAGTGCATATCGAGCAGGGCCCGGTCCTCAATTTGCTCGACCTGCCGCTGGGCATCGTCACCTCGATCAATGGCAGCTTGCGTTACGCCGGCGAGGTCGTCGGCATGGCCAGCCATGCGGGGACGACGCCGATGGACCAACGCCGCGATGCCGCCACTGCGGTGGCCGAGCTGGCCTTGTTCGCCGAAAAACGCGCTGGCGCCGAGCCTCATGTCGTCGCCACGATGGGCATGCTTGAAGTACCCAATGGCTCGATCAATGTCGTGCCGGGCCGCTGCAAGTTCAGCCTCGACATCCGTGCCACAACCGACGCGGTGCGCAATCAATGCGCTGCCGAGCTTCTCCATGAACTGCAGCAGATCTGCGCAAGACGCGGCCTGCATTACAGCCTCGAAGAGACGATGCGCTCGGCTGCAGCCCCTTCGGCGCCCGCCTGGCAGCAGCGCTGGGAGCGCTCGGTGCAAGCGCTGGGACTGCCGCTTTACCCCATGCCCAGCGGCGCCGGCCATGATGCGATGAAGCTGCATGAGGTGATGCCGCAAGCGATGTTGTTCATGCGCGGCTTGAACGCCGGCATCAGCCACAACCCGCTCGAATCGATCACCAACGACGACACCGAACTATGCGTTCGTGCCTTCCTCCATCTGCTTGAACAACTTGCTCTGGAACTGCCATGACATCCGCCCAATACCCGGCGATTGACGCCTGGGTCGACGCCCATTTCGATGAAGAAGTTCGCTTCCTGCAGCAACTGGTGCAAGTGCCGACCGATACGCCGCCTGGCAACAACGCGCCCCATGCCTTGCGCACGGCAGAACTGCTCAAAGGCTTCGGCTTCGAGGCCGAGCAACATGCCGTGCCGGCCCCGCAGGTGCAGGCCGCCGGTCTGCAGTCGATCACCAACCTGATCCTGCGACGCCGCTACGGGCCCGGCCGCATCATCGGGCTGAACGCCCATGGTGATGTGGTGCCGCCCGGTGAGGGCTGGACCCATGACCCCTATGGCGGCGAAGTGGTCGGCGGCAAGCTCTACGGCCGCGCCTCGGCCGTCAGCAAATGCGACTTCGCGACCTTTACCTTCGCGACCCGGGCGATCGAGTCGCTGCAAGCGCAACTCAAAGGTGGCGTCGAGCTCTATTTCACCTACGACGAGGAGTTCGGCGGCGAACTCGGTCCGGGCTGGCTGCTGGACCAAGGCCTGATCAAGCCCGACTTGCTGATCGCCGCAGGCTTCAGCTACCAGGTCATCACCGGTCACAACGGCTGCCTGCAGATGGAAGTCAGCGTGCACGGCAAGATGGGCCATGCGGCGGTGCCGGAAACCGCCGTCGATGCGCTGCAGGCCGCCACGCTGATCCTCAACGCCCTATACCAGCAGAACACGGCGTACAAGCAGGTCAGCAGCCTGGTCAAGGGCATCACCCACCCATATCTGAACATCGGCCTGATCGAAGGCGGCACCAACACCAATGTGGTGCCCGGCAAGGTGGTGCTGAAGTTCGACCGCCGCATGATCCCGGAAGAAAGCCCGGCCGAGGTCGAGGCCCATCTGCGTCAGGTGGTCGCCGCTGCCGTGGCGCAGTCGCCGGGCATTACGGTCGAGGTCAAGCGCATTCTGCTGGCCCATGCGCTGACGCCGCTGGCCGGCAACCAGCCGCTGGTCGAGGCGCTTTGCCGCCATGCCAGCGATTTATTTGGCGAGCCGATCGAGCCCTCGGGTACACCGCTCTACACCGACGCACGCCTGTTCTGCGAACAAGGCATTCCGGCCGTGCTCTATGGCTGCGGCCCGCGCACGGTACTGCAGAGCAACGCCAAGCGCGCCGATGAACATATCGAACTCGAAGACCTGCGCCGCGCCACCAAGGTGATCGCCAGGGCGCTGCTCGATCTGTTGAGCTGAACCGGGGTACTGGGTCATTCAAATGATTTGAGGATTTTTGCTGAGAAAATGTCAAAGATGTCATTTTTCTCGCTCTCATCCCTCTCATACTTTTCGCTTGGTGAAGATCCACAGCAGAATGAAATCCGGCGACAGTCGCAAGGCAGTGAGAGCTGCCGCATGACCGCTGTTGACTGCAGATCTCGGCCGGCGCAGTAGGTGGATGCCAGCATGAATCGCCTCAGCCAAGGCCTGCATTGCCTTTTCCTGGTTTTCTTGCTGACCCTGCTACATGGGCCGGCGCGGGCAGAACTCCAGGCGACAGGACATGACATCAAGACCGAGGTTCACACCGATGCGCAAAACCGCTTGACGATAGCGACCATCGCCGAGGTCGAATTCAGCCCGCTTCCGGGCAATTTGTATCTTGGCTTCAAGGCGCCAGTCACCTGGTTGCGAATGACGATCCGGCCCATCGCGCAGACGATTGGCCAGCCTTTGATCTTGCGGATCGGGCCCTACACCATTGACGAGCTGACCTTTTACCAACAAATCGATGGTCAGTGGACTGCTTCGTCGGCGGGCAGCCTGCACCCTGCTGCGCAACCCCTATGCCAGGACGACAAACATTGCTTTGCGGTCGACCCTCACGGTCAGGATTCGACGACGGTCTATCTGAAGATTCAAACCCATGGCTTCCCGGTGATCGACACCGAGTTCATCGCCGCCAAGGATTTGGCGGTCGAGGCCATTCAGAGAATCCGTTTCACCCTGGTGTCGATGACGATTGCCGGTTGTTTGCTGCTGGCCGGACTGATTTTCCTGCAGATCGAAAATTCAGCCTTGCTGCGATGCTATTGCTGCTATCAGGCTTGCGTCCTGTTGTTGTCGGCCTCGGGCAACTCGACTCTGGCCCAGCTATTTCCCGCTTTCCCAGCTGAATGGCTGAATCTGGCCAGCGATATGGGCTTTATCTGTAGAAGTTTTTTCTTTTCGCTGGCTGCATGGCTGATCCTGGCCCCTTACCGGCCAAGCAAGGGCTACAGGAATTGCTTGTTCGGGTTCTTGGCCTTGGCCGCGCTGCTCCTGCCCTTGCCCTTGCTGGGCGAGTCCAAGCTGGCGATACAACTGCACTTCTTGCTTCAGTTCTGGATGCCTTGGCTGCATTTATATGGCATCTTGACTGCAGGATCCATTGCACCTGCCTTGCGCAATATATTGCTGGCCAGCTTGTCGCTGGTCGCCATACTCTTCTCATCCGCCTATGCCAGCACCTTGGGTTGGTTTGATTCGTTGCCGCTGCTTGATTTTCCGCAGGAGTGGCGCCTGACCGGTGCGCCGTTCGGCTTGATCATGCTTTTCATCATTTTTCGTGAATACAGGGACCGACAGGCCGCCGACGCAGCCACGCGGCTGCAACTCGAATTGACTGCCGCAAAGGCCAAGTCCCTCGAAGACAAAACTGTCGAACGCGGCGCAATGATCGACATGCTCACGCACGAACTAAAAACTCCGCTGGGAACCATCCGCTTCGCAATCGCCTCGGCCGGCCGGCTATTCGACAGGCAAACGGCAACGCTGGCGGAGATTGAGGATTTCCGGCTCAGGGCCGCGTATATCGAAAGTTCAGTGAACCGTATGGACGCAATGATCCTGCAAGTGGCCAAGTCGCACCGGATGGAACTTTCGGAAGACTCAACGACCAGGGAAACGATTGACGTTCGCGCCTTGCTTGAAGCAGCGATTCGACCCTATGCCCTGACCCACCGCTTCGAACAAGACCTGGAGGCCGGCCTGCAACTGCATTCCGACCCGTTGATGCTGACGACGGTCATCGACAACCTGATCAGCAACGCCTGCAAATATTCGATCGACCAGATCGTCAGGCTGTCGGCCACCACCAGCAGCGATGGGTTTGTGCAGTTAACGGTCGCCAACCGGGTGGCCGCAGGCACCGAGCCCGATGAAGCACAGCTTTTTTCGCGTTACTACCGCAATCCGGCGACGTCTGACATCCCCGGCAGCGGCATGGGCTTGCACATCGCCCACAGTGCCGCTGGCAAGATCGGCGCCACGCTGACTTACCGGACCATCGACGGCGTCGTGACTTTCGAATTGAGGATTCCATGCTGAACAAAAAGCCCGTGATGGCGCCTCTGGTCGTCGCGCTGGTCGAAGACGATCGGCTGCTGCGGGAAGCAACTGCCGATCATCTGATCGCCCATGACTTCGTCGTCCATGCAGTCAACAGCGTTTCGGCTTTCGACGACTTGGCCGCACGGGTCGCAATCGATCTGTTCGTGCTCGACTGGAATCTGCCGGGCGAGAGCGGCCTGAGCCTGTCGCGTCGCTTGCGCGCGTCTGTGCCCGATGCGGGAATTGTCTTGATGACGGCGAGGACGGCGCTACATGACCGGGTGACTGGCTACCGGCAAGGCGGTGCGGATGTCTATCTCAGCAAACCGGTGTCCCCGGCTGAATTGGTGGCGGTGCTGCTCAATCTGGGCCGCCGTGTCAGGCCGGCCGTCAGCCAGCCAAGCTGGACGCTGAACCGGCGCGACCGGACCCTGACGGGCCCGCAGCCAAAGCAAAAAATCAGGCTGACCAGCAAGGAAACAACCCTGCTGGTGGCCTTGATTCAAGCCCATGACCACAAAATGGAATCAGGCGCCTTGTGCGACCTTTTCAGCAGCGACGAATCCGACGCACTGATGAGCAAGCATGCGCTGGAAGAGCTGATCGCCAGACTGCGCCGGAAGATCAAGGCCATCCAGGATGAGGATTCCGAGGCCGCGATCAAGTCAATCTGGGGCTTTGGCTACCAGCTCTGCTTGCCGATCGACCTGGCCTGATCGCAGCTTTCAGTCAGCAGTGATCTTGCGGCTGCGGATCAACTCGCCCCACTTGGTACGCTCGGCCGTGATGAAGGCTGCGGCTTCCTGGGGCGTTGCCCGAAAGACCTCGCTGCCGGAGGCCTCAAGGGCACGAATCACTTCGCCGTCCTGCAGTGCCGCAGTCAGGGCTACAGCCATGCGGGCCGTGACTGCGTCCGGCGTCCCCGTCGGCGCCATCAAGCACATCCAGGCGTAGACCTCCAGCGGCAGGCCGGCTTCCTTGAAAGTGGGCACTTCAGGCAGCGCCGCCAGCCGCGTCGACGCCGTGACGGCGATGGCCCGCAAAGCGCCGCTGCGGATATGTTGCTGCACCGAGATCGGGTTCGAGAACATCATCTGGACCTGCCCTCCGATGGTGTCGGTGATGGCCGGTCCATTGCCGCGGTAAGGAATGTGCACCAGGAAAACCCCGGTCAAATGCTTCAGCAGTTCACCCGAAAGGTGGGAAGTATTGCCATTGCCAGCGCTGCCATAGTTCAGGCGGCCCGGCTGCGCACGGGCCAGGGCCAGCAGTGACTTGACGTCGGTGGCCGGCAACTGCGGATTTGCGACCAGCACATTGGCCCCGCGCATCATGCAGCCCACGGCTACAAAGTCCTGCGCCGGGTCGTAGTTCACCTTGGACAGGATCGGCGCGTTGACCTGGTCGGCCGGAGCCCCCACCAGAAAAGTGTAGCCATCAGCTGCGGACTGTTTGACGGCCATAGCACCGATGGTGCCACCGGCACCGCCTCGATTTTCCACCACGATGTTCTGCCCCAGCAAGCTGCCCACACGCGTGGCCACATGCCGGGCGATGATGTCGGTGCTGCCGCCAGCCGGGTATGGCACGATCCAGCGAACCGGTCGCGCGGGCCAGACGCTCTGGGCCACAGCCGCGTTGGCGCAAGCCATCAGCAGCAAGATCTGCACAAGCTGAACAATTCGACGCGGTGGGTGTTGCATGTCTATCTCCTGGGGAAACCGATGCCAGTACCTTCATGTGCGAACTCATATACTGAGATATACGCCAGCCTGAAGATTCGGCAGATTCTAGGCGCCCCGGCGCACAACGACCTGGAGACCTCCCTTGACCACAAAACTTTCGCCCACCAGCCGCCTGAAGGCCCTGATCCTGTCGCCCCGCCTGCTGCTGATGCCCGGCGCCTGGGATCCGTTAAGCGCACGCCTGGTCCAGGAGGCCGGCTTCGAGGCCATCCAATGCAGCGGCTACGGCATCTCGGTCACCCACTTGGGGCTGCCCGATTACAGCTTTTTGTCGATGGCCGAGATGGTCGAACGCACGGCGAAAATCGTGCAGGCCGTGGACATCCCCGTGATGGCCGATGGTGACACCGGTTTCGGCAATGCGGTCAACGCCTGGCATGCAGTGCGGGCTTTCGAGCGCGCGGGGGCAGCGGGCGTCAACATCGAGGACCAGGTCAGTCCCAAGCGTTGCGGCCACCTTGACGGCAAACAACTGATCCCGCTGGACGAGGCGGTGACCAAGATTCGCGCCTGCGCCGATGCCCGCATCGACAAGGATTTCGTCATCAATGCCCGCACTGATGCGCTGGCGGTAGGGGGCATCGACGAAGTGGTCAGGCGCGGCAATGCCTACCTCGGTGCCGGGGCCACGATGGTCTTTGTCGACGGGCTGGACTCCAAGGACGCCGCGCGCGAGGCGGTGCGCCGCATCGCCGGGCCGGTGGCCATCAATCTGGTCGAAGGGGGCAAGTCACCCACCGACTGGGACTTCGCGGAAATCGAGGCGATCGGCATCGCCAGGGTCAGCCTGCCTGCCACCACCTTGCTGGGCGCCATCCAGGGCATGCGCAACTCACTCGCGGCCATGAAGCAAAGCGGCAGCATCCGCGGCTATGAGCCGATGGTGGCCAATTTCCGCGAATGCCAGCAACTCTTCGGCATGAACGACGTACTGGCTCTGGAGCAGACCTACCTGGGGCCCTTGCGCGACGTCGGCAAAACGCCATGAAAACACCGCTCACCTTGATCGATCGGCTGTGGGACCAGCATGTGGTCGCGCAAGTGGATGCCGAGCA
>JBIKPD010000171.1:0-8053 GCA_044357665.1 Roseateles sp.
GTTTGTCGAAGGCGTCCGCCGCTGCCAGCGCCTGGGCTGTATCCACCACGGTGAACGCACGTGCGCCTTCGCCCTCGGGGTCGGCAATACGCTCCAGGCAGTCCTCGACCAGTTGCCGCGAACTGGCTTCACCGCTCGCCAAGCGTCCTGCTAGCTCTGCCAATGTTGGCCCGCATTCCGTGTCAGGCATCATGACAAGAGCGCTTCGCCACGCGCTAGAAACTTGCAAAAGCCTTCGCGGTCGATGTTGGCGCCGCAAATGATCAATGCCACACGCAAGCCCTGCAACTCGCTGCGCAAGGGACCGATGGCCGCCGCCAGAGCGGCGGCGCCGGCGGGTTCGACGGCAAGTTTGGCATCGTGAAATTGCACTGCCAGTGCGCGACAGATTTCGTCGTCGCTGACGGTGACAACTTTTTCCAGGTGCGCGCGGCACAAGGCCACGGAATACGCCAGGCTCATCGGTGGGCCAAGGCTATCGGCGATCGTGTTGACATGGGTCAGGCGGGTCGGCTCACCGGTCTCGAAGCTACGCTGCATTGCGTTGGCGCCTTCGGGCTCGACGCCGTAGATCCGGCAATTGGGCCGCAGGGCCTTCACGGCCGCAGCCATGCCGCTGGCCAAGCCGCCGCCGCCGATCGAGACGACCACCGCATCGACTTCCGGCAGCTGTTCGATCAACTCCAGACCCAGGGTGGCGGTTCCAAGTGACGTTAGCGGCCCGTCAAACGGATGGATCATGCTGCGGCCTTCTTCCCGTACCAGGCGTTCAGCACCGGCGAACGCAGCAGGACCGTCGGCTGCGATGATGACCTCGGCGCCATAGGACCGCGTCAGCGCCAGTCGAACGGGGTTGGCGGATGCCTGGACCATGATTTTGGCTGACGTACCAGCCGCTTTGGCCGCGAAGGCGGCGGCAATGGCGTGATTGCCGGCGCTGGCCGCTGTGATGCCGCGCTGCCTCGCTGCCGCATCCAGGGCCAGCACGGCGTTGAGCGCGCCGCGGGCTTTGAACGTGCCTGTGCGCTGGAACAACTCCAGCTTCATGTGTACTGATGCCAAGCCAGCGAGCAAGGTGTCTGAATAGCGGCCCTGCAAGGGCGCCAAGGGCGTACGCACGATGTAGGGGGCCAGGCGCTCCGCCGTGGCGCGCATTTCGGAAAGTGGCAACACGGGTGGCGTCAATGTCATGGGTTGGTTCATCAATCGTTGGTCAGTCGGCAATCACCTAAATAGCAGCCACTTCGACCGCGAAACCCCTAATGAGGCCGTTCAACAGCACGACTTCACGGGCCACTTGGTCTGCGCAGAAGGGCACTGCATAGAGTAGCTTGAATGCCGGCCAACCCTCCGGATGAACCAGCGCTCGCCGCGCTGCGCCTCAAGATCGCCGCCGGCAAGTAGCTCGCCCAGCACAGTGAAAGCGAGCTGGGCGAACACCAAGCGCAAGTTCCCTAAACATCGTCGATTCTGGCCGGCGCTAGGGTCCTGGGCAATCGTCGTAACGCGATCGCACAGGCGGTAGCGCTTGGCGCAATGGTCGGCGTGGGGTTCGTCATAAGGTTCGATCAGCATTGACCCTAGGTTCGAGTCGGTTGAATAAGCGCTTGATGCTGGCGCAATAGTTCCGGCTCCTATATTTGTTCAACATACGCCTCATTCGCGCTCAGAGCACTTTCGTCAACCGTCGTACGTCCGCAACCGGATCAGGAGCTAGACCATGAAAATGTGTAACCGTCACAGTCACAGTCACAGTCGCATCGCCATCGCTATTGCCATGGCATGCAGCATGCCCTCGGCGTTTGCTCAGGCACAGCCTGTGCCTACGACACCACCAGATGCCTCTATGCAGGTGCTTGACACAGTCGTCATCGCGACCAAGCGGGCCAAGTCAATGCAGGACGTGCCGGTGGCAATGACATCGGTCAGCTCCGACCAGCTTGAACGCAACAATGTGGTCAATATTTTCAGTTTGCAAGCCTTAGTGCCCAGCCTGCAGGTCACCACCCTTGACCCTCCTGGTCAAGGCACGGCGATGATGCTGCGTGGCCTGGGCAACTCGGCCTTCAATATGGGCTTCGACCCTGCGGTAGCGACCTTCGTTGACGGCATCTCGCGCAGTCGCTCCGGGCTGGTGGCCTCGACGGACTTTCTCGACCTCGAGCGCATCGAGGTATTGAAAGGGCCGCAAGGTACTTTGTTCGGCAAGAACACCACGGCAGGCCTTGTGCAAATGATTTCGCGCAAACCAACGCTGGGTGAACGCGAGGGCTCCTTCTCCGTCGGATATTCGAGCTTTAACACGATCTCGGCCAAGGGTAGCGTGAATATGCCCGTCAGCGATACCGTCGCTCTGCGCTTTGCCGCGGCGACGGTCAAGGGCGATGGCTGGCTGACGCTGGTACCGACCGGCGACAAGATCCACGACCGCGACCGTCAAGCTGTCAAGTTGCAAGTGCTGATCAAGCCCAGCGCCGATTTTTCCGCCCACATCATTGCCGACTACGCCAGCGTGAACGAAGCTTGCTGCACGGCAATGCGTTTGACTAACGACCCACGTACCGCCGCCACCAACGGGCCGCTTGCCACAGCCAAGGGTTCAACCATCATCAATCCACCTGATCTCGGTGCGCTGCGCGCCGAGCAGAACATCATCCCGCGCTTCAAGGCCACCGACAAAGGCCTGTCTGCAGACCTGAACTGGAAGCTGGGTGGTGGAACGACATTGACCTCATTGACGGGTTGGCGGGATTACAGCGATGCGGCCTACAAGGACAACGACTTCAGCGGCGCGGACATCCTCTACAACCGATCCAACCTGCCAAAAGTGGGCTTGCTGTCTCAGGAACTCCGCCTGGCTGGCGATAAGAAACTGGATGGGGGCCGCAGCCTGGAATGGCTGACGGGGGTCTACTACTCCAAGGAGAAGATCAACCTCGACAATTCCTTCATCTGGGGCTCGCAAGCGCCGAATCTGATACCGATCATCGTCCCTGGCGTGGCCTTCGACGACCACTTCACGCAAGATGTGAAGAGCATGGCCGCCTTTGGCCAAGTGACGTTGCAACTGGACAAACAGTTTTCGCTCAACGGCGGCCTGCGTTATTCGCGCGACGAGAAGACGGGCACCCTGCGCAGTTTTTATCCCCAGTTGAATGTCTTCGGCCTGCCCAATGTGCTGCCGCTGTCCGTGGTGAACAACTATGACGCTTCGCTGACGCAGAGCGCGCCGACGTTCAACCTGAGCCTGCAATACAAGCTGGCCCCAAGCACCATGACCTATGCCACGATCTCTCGCGGTTACAAAGCGGGTGGTATCAGCATGACACGTGATGCCGCAGGGCCAGCGCTGAACTTTTCGGGACCGACGGGCTGCCCCCCCGGTGGCGTAGCGAGCGGCCCGCTCTGTACCTATGCCCAAGTCTTGTCGCCGACCTTCAAGCGTGAACTCGCCGACCACTTCGAAATTGGCGTGAAGGCTGATTTGTTCGATCGCACCGTGCGTCTGAATGCGGCCATATGGGACACAGAGTTCAAGGATCTGCAGACGCAAACGCTTCGCCCGGATGGCAGCTTCGCGGTTACCAACGCCAACACCGCTTCGTCCAAGGGCGTCGAGGTCGAGAGCAGCTTTGCCCTCGGGCGGGGGCTGACAGCACAGCTGGCGGTGCAGTACGCCAAGGCACGCTTCGGTGACAACATCCCGGCGGCCACTCCCGGCTTCCTCGCCTTCAGCAACCAGCGGCTGCCATTCTCGTCCGACTGGACGGTCGGGGCAGGGATGGGCTACCGAACGAAGGTCTCTGCTGCCTGGACACTGGATCTGGATGCCAATGTCAACTACCGCAGCGAGTATTTCAACTTCTCCGAGATCCGCTCTGACCTGGTTCAGAAGGGCTATGCCACGGTCAATTTGCGTGCTGGCTTGTCGAGCGACAAGTGGGACGTGGCGCTGTGGTGCCGCAATTGCACCGACCAGCGTTATACGTGGAGCAACTTCGCGATCCCGTTCGACGGCACGCTGTTCGGGCATGGCACTCGCTGGGCTCACATCGGCGAGCCGCGCACGATTGGCGTCTCCTCAAGCTACAACTTCTGAGCATCGCATCAAGATGCAGCGTCGCGATTCGCTCAAATCCCTGGGCATCGCCGGCGTTGCTAGCTTGCTATTTCCTGGCTTAGCGCAGGGCGCACAGGTCCCTGCGGTGGCCAGCGGCTCCAGCAAGCTGCTGCAGCCGCTGGCGGCGCTGACAGCTTCGCCCTGGCGCGCCTTGAGCCAAGCCAATAGGCGTCGGCTTTATGCGATGCAAACGGCTACTCATGGCGGGCAGCGCGGACGCGCTGATGCGCTGCGCAGACTCGATCGCTACTTCTCCTTCTTCGCGCCTGATGCCAAGCTCTACGGGTACACCGAACCCGGCGCCGTCAGTGTCAACCAGGCCAAGGGCAGCTACGAAGCGCTCTTCCTGGCCTCCGATGGCATGCTGGTGAGCGATGAAATGATCGTCGCTGGCCGGATGGCCGCGCAGCGCTATCACGTGTTGTCGCGCTTTGACGGTGCGTTCTTCGGCCGCCAGTTCAACGATGATTTCATCGCCCTGCGCGGCCAGGATATCTTCGAAATGGATGCGGGCAGTACGGCGCGGATCGCTCAGCGCTGGGCCAATCACGACCACGCCTACCGCGTCTCGCAGATGCCTGCCCCGGGCCAGACGCCGCAAGCTGCCGCAGCCGAGGGCGCCAAGCTCGGCCAGTGGCTGAACGGCCCGCCGGACGAGGCTCGCATCTACGAATGGATCGATCGTTTCCAGACCACCTTCAACGATCTGCGTGGCGTGCGCACGGTAGCGTCGCTGGCACAGGATCGAACCGGGACGCTGGCAGCACATTTCGTCGCCGGCTGCCCTGTCGAAGGCGGGGCCGCGGCCACTGTCGAAGCACATCTGCGGCGCTGGTTCGTGCTCATGCCCGACGCGACTCTGGTCATCGAGGGCCGCGTTGGCGTGGCGAACTTCGGCGCCTTTCGCTGGCGCGCCACCGGCCGTCTCGCGACCGAGGGCGATGCTCGGCTTGGTGTGGATTCGGTCGCGGTGACGCAGACCGGCGAGACCATCTTTCGTTTCACCAGCGAGGGTCTTGTCGACCATGTGTGGACCCACCACCACGCCCCGGCCACCCTGCAGAACGGCGCGCTTGTATCCAACGCATGAAGCTCCTGCCAATCCAAAAAGCTCTCGCGATGCTGCACGGCATCATTCTGGTGCTGGTGCTCGCGGCCTGTGGCGCAGCCGCAGCCAACCCTTGCGCTGGCCCGCCGCCCCAGAGTGCCCCGGCCGCACACCCCAGTCAAACCGCCGCTGAAGCGAGCAACCGCGAGGTGGTCAATGAGTTGATTGAGCAGGCGATCAATCAGCAGCGCTTCGATGTGGTGGATCGTCTACTGGCAGACGACATCGTCGAGCACGACCCACATCAGGGCAAAGGCGTGTCACCCAAGCAAGCCTTCATCGACAGCGTGCGTGGCTTCGATCGCGCTTTCCCGGGTGGGCGCATGTATGTTGACGGTCAGGTGACGCAAGGCGACATCGTGGTCACGCGCTGGCATACCCGGGCCACGCATGGCGGCGAGTTCATGGGCATACCAGCCACGGGCAAGGCGGTCTGCATGACGGGCATGTTCTATGACAGACTCGCCGGCGGCAAGCTGAAGGAAACCTGGGCCGTGCTCGACCTGTTCGGCCTGATGCAGCAGTTGCGCTCCAAGTAGTTCGGCAATCAGAGTTCGAATACGCTGCCCAGGCCTTGCGCCTGTGCCAGATCGAAAACACGTCGCGCAGTCATTACGTCCTGGGCAGCGATTCCTACAGACTTGTAGACAGTGATCTCGTCATCGCTGCGCCTTCCAGCACAGACGCCAGCAATCACCTCACCCAGTTCACCCTGGACATGGTCTTCGGTCACGACCCCGCGGGCGATCGCGCCGAGTAACTCGCCGGCCTGGTTCATTGCCGACTCGCGCCAATCGATGAAGAAGCGGGAACGTGCAACCACCTCGTCATCGGCCTCGGCCGCATCGGCTGAACTCGAACCGACCAGATTCACATGCATGCCCGGCCGCAACAGGGCGCCGTGCAAGATCGGTCTGGGGCTGCTGGTCAGGGTGCAGATAACGTCGGCACCCTCCATGGCCTCGGCCACAGTGGCGCAAGCACGTACGCAGACGCCCCGCGCGGCCTGTGCCGCCACGAAGCTGGCGGCCTCGACCGGCAGGTGGCTCCAGACACGCAATTCCTCGAAGTTCCGCACGGCCGGCAGTGCGCCTATGTGGGCGTGAGCCTGTTCGCCGGCGCCCAGGATGGCCAGGACGCGCGCGTTGCGTCTTGCCAGATGATCGGTGGCCAGCGCGGTGACTGCCGAAGTACGCACCGAGGTGACTGTCGCGCCGCAAAGCAGTGCAATGGGTACCAGTCCGTCTTCGTCGTACAGCACCATCAGGCCCAGATGGCTCGAACCGCGGCGCCGCGCAGGCGGAACAAGGCTGACCAGTTTGACACCGGCCGCGCGCACGCTGGCCAGGTAGCCTGGCATCATGCCGATCATGCCCTTGTCTGTTGGCAGCACCAGCGCGCGACGCAAGGGCATCACCGCCTGCCCAGAGCTGGCGGCGACCATCGCCTCGTGCATCCAGGCGCGCAAGTCGTCGGGTGGGGCCAAGCGGCGCACGAGTTCACCGCTGATGACGCGAATGGGGTGGGATCCCGTCTGGCTCATGATTTCAGGGCACCTGGTGCCATTGGGAGCGCAGTCGATCGCAGAGCTGTGCGCGGTTTCATCTATGGCGCCTGCCAATCTTTTTGACGCGCTCGTTTGCGCAGTGCCGGCAGTATTACCGGCCTGCCCATGCCCGGCAATGCGCGCAACATGCTTCCCGGCCTTTCGCACAAGCAGTCTCTGTTGGCGCACAACTCACCAATTCAATCCTGAACGGGCCGAATACAGTTGTTCGATCCCATAACCCAAGCCACGTCATGCAACAGCGCCCTTGCGTGGGTTGGGGCTATCGTCCGGGCATCTACATTGCAATCATGACTCTACCCATTCCCACATCGCCGGTTCAATCCACCATTGACCTTCAGCTAGGCACCGAGGTCGCTGGGGATCGTCGTGCTTTTCTGCGCCAACTCGGCCAGGCTGGGGCATGGACAGCTTCAGCCCTTGCGGGCATGCCGGCTACGGCCGCAACAGGCAAGGGTGCTGCTGAGGCGGCCGCGCTACGCAAGACAGTACGGGGTTCCGTGATCGGACAAGGCGATCGCGCTTGGCCGCAGTGGTGCGAGGGCCTGGTCTGGCAACAGCGCAAACCGACCCGCCGCCCGCCGTTGATCGTGCGTGCCAGCAACGAAACCGATGTCATTGAGGCCGTGCGCTTTGCCAAGCGCCATGGCCTGAAGGTGGCCGTGCGCACAGGCGGGCACAGCATCTGGGCCACGCATATGCGCGACGAGGGCCTGCTGATCGACCTGTCGCAGCTCACCCGATCGTCGTTCAACCGTGAGGATCGCAGCGCGGTCGTGCAGCCAGCACTCTGGGGCTATCACCTGATCGAACGCGCAGCGCCTCTCGGCTTGGCCTTCCCGGTGGCGCACTGCTCGCAAGTGGCTCTGGGCGGCTACCTCATCGGGGGCGGGCTTGGCCTCAATCACGACACCTGGGGCCAGATGGCCTGCTTTGGCATACAGGGCGCCGATGTGGTGACGGCCGCCGGCGAGTTGGTCACCGTCGATGCGCGGCAGAACGCTGATCTTTACTGGGCCGTGCGCGGCGCGGGTCAGGGCTTTCCAGGCATCGTGACCAAGCTTCATCTGAAGCTGCAAACGCGGCCTCAGCAAGTGCTGGCGAGTATGTATGTGTTGCCGCTGCAGCGTGCGTCCGAGGCCGTGACCTGGATCGAGCAAGCGATCGGTGCGGACCCCCCGTCGATCGAGGTGCTGATGCTGCTGGCTCACGGCCCGAGCGGGCAAGCGGTAGCCATCGTGATCGTGAACGCCTTTGC
>JBIKPD010000208.1:0-6833 GCA_044357665.1 Roseateles sp.
TGCGCTGCCGTCGAAAGTCACCGTCCAGGTTCCGGTTGGGTTGGTTGAATTGCGGGCGGCGAACCCTGCTGCGTCGCTATAGGTGTACGGAACGTTCCCGACCGGAAAGGTACCCAGCGGTGCCCCATCGCTGCCGCGGTACTTGTGAACCCGATTCGACGAGTACCCAATCTGGAAGATGTCGTTATTCGAATCAACCTGAATGCCGACAGAGAAGGCGCCATTGGCCTGCAGCGGGGCGGTCCACAACAGAACGCCACCTGGCGAAACTTTTTGTACTGCGAAATTGCCAGCAATGATATTTCCAGCGCCGTCCACCACAATTCCGGACGAACCAACGCTCATGCCTCCGATCGGCGCCGAAGTATTTGTGGCCGGATCAAACACGACGTTGTTGCTACCCGTGTACACCTTGTTGTTACCCAAGGCGATGCCGTACATCCCGCCCGGAAAAGACGCGACGGTGTAGGGGCCTGTGTTGCTGGCGGTATTGGTGATTTTGCCGAGTGGACCGCCAAGTGATGCGCTCCACAACACGCCGTTCTTGTCGATCAGGCAACCATAGGGCTGCCATGCTCCTGCGTTGGGCTGCCCCGACGTGGGGGTTGTAGCAATCGGCCCGGCAAGCAGGCTGCCGTCGGCCGAACTGTACTTGTAATAACGCTGAGTATTAAACATGCCGACCCAGAGGTTGCCATCGGTGCCGATGCACAGCGAGCGCCCCAAGCCGTTTTGGTCGCCCACCGCGACCGCCCAGGCGACGCGTTCATCGGTGATCTCGGACTGATCAATGGCGCCGTTGCCATTGGTGTCCCCCAAGGCCATAGGCGTGGCGCCGCTGGAACTTTCCATGACGCCGTTGCCGTTACGGTCGATGAATCCTTCGGCAAGAATCTTTAGCAACACCGGCTTGCGGTTGTCAAACCAGCGGTTCAACACATAGGCGTTGCCCGTGATATCAACCGCAGTCCGCGATGGCGCCGCGCCGGCGTAGGCGTTGTTGAGATGGTTGATGTAGCCCGGTTGACCAGACGGACCGAACCAGGTTCGGTACCGCGCCAGCTCGACATTGGCGACGGTGTCGAACTTGGTTACCGTGTCCTCACCTGCGTTGGCGATCCACATCACCGGGAAAGTGGTGCCAATGACATTGAGCTGCAGTTGGTTGCTGACCGCGCTGTGGTTGACTCCGGACAGAGATCCTTGGTCGAAGTCTGCGTCAAAGGTGTAAGTCTTCGAGGCAGCCAAGACGGCTGAGCTGCATGACAGCGCCAGCATCACCGCCAATGCCACGGGAAGGCGGCGCGCTTGAATCAATTCACAATTGAGCTTGTTCATTTGATTTTCCTCTGCGTTAATTGCTGTGGGTAGAACGTTCCTGCAACGAGGCCTGCGGTCGTATCGAGTGGTCCATATCGTGTGAACCATGCTGAGTCAAACCCTGTGTCTCGCCGCTGGCAAGATCGATTTCATAAAGCAAGGATGTGCCGCTGCGCAGACTGGCAAACACGACTTTTTTACCGTCGCTACTCCATTTGGCGTCGAAGTCTTCGGACGGGTGACCAGTCAGATTGCGTAGGTTGCGACCGTCGGCGCTCATGACAAAGACGTCGGAACGCGAATGGACCGGGTCGTCGCGCGTACTTGAGAACAATATCTGCCGCCCGTCGGGGGACCAGCGCGGCGACTCATGAGCCGCGATAAGCCCGAAGGTCAGATCTATGGAATCGCCACTCGCGAGCTCAGTCACCAGAATGTGAGCAGCTTTTTCCCGCATATCAGCAACCCAGACCACTTTTTTGCCATCGGGTGACAGTTCGGCCCAGGCTGCGCCACGCGTTGCGGCCTTGCTGCTGATATTGCGCAAACCACTGCCATCACGTTGCACCACCCAGACATGGGTAGCAGAACGGTCGTCCTTGCCCAGAAAACTCAGCCACTGACCGTCAGCAGACCAGCTCGGCGCAGCCGGACCTTTGGGCTTGGCATTGCCCGGGACAGTCAAGATCGTCCGGGCCTGTAAATCGGCAATGCGCAAATGCATGTCGCCATTGACCAGGTTGAGCGCGTGATAAGCGAGCGATCTACCGTCGGGTGACCAAGACGGCGCCAACTCGGCTTGCAGATCGCTGGAAACGCGCTGTTTGCCGGTGCCATCCTGATTCATCACGAATACCCTCGGAATACCGACCTCGCGAGCCACGAAAGCCAACCTTCCATCGCGGGCTAAAGCGGGCTGGACATTGACGCGATTCCCATCGGTCAACATATGCTCCACGCCTTGCTCATCGCGGACCCAGATCTGGGGATCGCCTGTGCGGATCGACACATAGGCTAGCGAGGCTGCTGCAACGCCATCTTGTGAGGCCTCGGCACTTGACGCTGATGCCCCGAGGCCAAGGCACAGCCATATTATTAATTTGAACCTGATTTCCATTGATCGCCCCGATCACTGAATCGCTTGGAACTTTGTCGCCGAAAGCGCCTTGCCCGAGCTGTCCAGTACCGTCACGGTATGGGTACCCACTGACTTCGGCAGCACCCGATAGATCAACAGGCCGTCGGCTGCAACCACTGCGGAATAATGAGCTTCGGAGCCGTCGGGGGGGCGAATTGAGATCGAAACCGCGGCATTGGGAACGAAACCCCTGCCAGTAAATTCAGCACCCTTGGCCGTAGTTACCAATGACGGGCCAGAAAAACTGGAAATTACCTTCTGGGCCGATGCCAGGAAAGGCAATACGGCCAAGGTCAAGACTAGCGGACGGGTAATCCGGCACAAGACCTGTCGCGGGGAGAGATTTGGCATGGTTTTGCTCCTTCATGTTGAGGGAATGAACCAGGAAACGCTCAACTCGTGGTGCGACTTCAGTGACGGCGTCGACCCAAGGAACGATTCTTTGGACGACTCAGTGTCAGTAGCGTGAAGTCAGGCCGCTTGCGCGCCATCAATTGCCGAAGGCAAGTTGTAGTTCGCCCCCTCTTCGGGGGGGATTGCAGGGAGAAAGTCGAACAGGTGAATGCAGCCCCTGCCTCAGAGCGAACAGACCATTTCCACATGCGCAATGCCGAGTTCTTCGAAGCTCGGGCCGCGTTGCGCAAAGCCGGCGCGGGCATAGAAACCGGCGGCTGATTGTTGGGCATGCAGGACGGCCTCGCGGTAGCCTTCGCGGCGCGCCTGGCTCATCAGCGCTTCGAGCAAGTCGCGGCCGATGTGGCTGCCGCGCAGATTGCGCATCACCGCCATGCGGCCGATCTTGGCCACGCCGGGCACATGTTCCATCAAGCGCCCGGTGGCCAGCGCCCGGCCGAAGCGGTTGAATGCGACCGCGTGCAGGCAGCGGGCATCTGCACTGTCCCATTCCATTTCGGCCGGAATTTTTTGCTCATCAATGAAGACCTGCTGGCGGATTTCACGGGCATGGCCGCCCAGCTCGGCCCAGTCGCCCAGCTTGACCTCGACGATGTTCTGGCCGGCTTCGAAATCGGTCAGGACTGCGCGCAACTGGCGCGGAATCGGCTTGGGCAATTGCGTCAGCGGATCGGCAAAGACATAGATCAGCTCGCCATGGACCAGTAACTGCGGGCCCCGGAAGACCGCGCCGATGATCTGCATCGAGCTGTTGCCGATGCGCGCACAGCGCACGCCGACTTCGAGTTGTTCGTCATACCTGGCCGAGCCGAGGTATTCAAGTGTGGCCTTGCGGACAAACAGGTCGCCGCCTAGGGCTGCCATCGTGTCGGTATAGGGCAAGGCCAGCGCGCGCCAGTAGGCACCGACGGCGAGGTCGAAATAGTTCAGGTAATGACCGTTGAAGACGATCTGCTGGGCATCGATCTCGGACCAGCGCACCCGCAGGCGCTCGGCAAAACGAAAATCCTGTCGTGTCATTGTTGTCATGTCAGCAGCGCCTGTTTGATGGCCAAGCCGCAGGCGTCCAACGCCAGCAAGGCTTCGGGAATATAACGCCCCATCTTGATGAAATCATGGGTGACGCCGCGGTACAACTCGAGTTGCACCTGCCCGCCGTTGGCGCGCATCGCATCGGCATAGGCCAGGCCCTCGTCGACCAGCGGATCGCATTCGGCCAGCACCAGGCAGGCTGGCGCGAGTCCGCCATGGTCGGGGGCTTCCAGCGGCGCAAAACGCCAGTCGCGCCGGTGGTGCGGACCGATGTAATGGTTGAAAAACCATTCGATCGATGCGGCTTCGAGCAGAAAACCGTTGGCAAACAACTGGTGCGAGGCGTTGTCGGCATGGGCGGCGGTGCCCGGGGTGATCAGCAACTGCAGCGCCAGCGGCAACTGGATGTCGCGCGCATGCAGGGCGCAGACGGCCGCCAATGTGCCGCCGGCGCTGTCGCCGCCGACTGCCAGCCGTGATCCATCGAGCCCGAGGCTGCCCGCATGTTCAGCCAGCCATTGCATGACCGCCCAGCAATCGTCGACCGCGGCCGGAAACTTCTGCTCGGGTGCCAGTCGGTAGTCGAGTGACAGCACCGCCGCACCGCTGCGCAGGCTCAGTTGCCGGCACAGACTGTCATGGGTTTCCAGATTGCCAATGGTGAAGCCGCCGCCATGCAAGTAGAGCAGCAAGGGCAGTTTGTTGGCGGTCGGTGCATAGAGCCTTGCCGCCAGCGGGCCGGCAGCCCCGGGCAAATGCAGGTCTTCGACGCGGGCCAATGGCGCCCTCGGCAGGTCGAGGATCTCCGCCCCGATCTGGTAGGCGATGCGGGCTTTCTCGGGTGTCAAACTGTGCAGCGGTGGGCGACCGGCGCGATGTATCCGCTCGAGCAGGCCGGCCATGCGGGGGGTCAATAAATTGCTGCTCAAAAGAGGCTCCAGAATTGGTCAACTGCCCAATCCAGGGTCAGGGCCTTAATGTGCCAGAGGATCGCGCTGCTGCCGGGCCAGCATGGCGAAAACCCAGAAAAAAAGCCCGGCTTCCTGGGCTGGAAGCCGGGCCGGACAAGCAGTTCAGTTCCCGGGTTCAGGCGTGGGCTTCTTCGAAGAATTGTTCGTCTTCGGTCGAACCCTTCAACGCGGCAGTCGATGCATCGCGCTCGATCGTCGTGGTGACCGCATCGAAATAACCGGTGCCGACTTCGCGCTGATGCTTGACTGCAGTGAAACCACGGTCGGCGGCCGCGAATTCCTTTTCCTGCAGCTCGACAAAGGCCGACATATTGTTGCGGGCATAGCCATGGGCGAGCTCGAACATCGAGTAGTTCAGGCTGTGGAAACCCGCCAGCGTGATGAACTGGAACTTGTAACCCATCGCGCCGAGTTCGCGTTGGAATTTGGCGATCGTCGCGTCATCAAGGTTCTTTTTCCAGTTGAACGAGGGCGAGCAGTTGTAAGCCAGCATCTTGCCGGGGAACTTGGCGTGAATCGCGTCAGCAAAGGCCTTGGCGAAAGCCAGGTCAGGCTTGCCGGTTTCGCACCAGATCATGTCGACATAGGGCGCATAAGCAAGGCCGCGGCTGACCGCCTGATCCATGCCATTGCGGGTGCGGTAGAAGCCTTCGACCGTACGCTCGCCGGTGCAGAAAGGCTTGTCGTTGTCGTCGATGTCACTGGTGACGAGATCACCGGCTTCGGCATCGGTGCGTGCCAGCAGCAAGGTCGAGGTGCCCATCACATCGGCAGCCAGGCGCGCTGCGACCAGTTTGGCGACGGCTTCGCGGGTCGGAACCAGCACCTTGCCGCCCATATGGCCGCATTTCTTCGCGGCCGCCAACTGGTCTTCGAAGTGAACGCCTGCGGCACCCGCTTCGATCATCGATTTCATCAGCTCGAAAGCATTCAGCACACCGCCGAAACCGGCTTCGGCATCGGCGACGATCGGTGCGAAATAGTCGATGTCATTCTTGCCTTCCGACCATTGGATCTGGTCGGCACGGGTAAAAGTGGCGTTGATCTTCTTGACGACCTTGGGTACCGAGTCGACCGAATACAGCGACTGGTCGGGGTACATCTCGCCATTGCTATTGGCGTCGCCTGCGACCTGCCAGCCTGACAGATAGATCGCTTTCAGGCCGGCCTTGACCTGCTGCATTGCCTGGTTGCCGGTGAGTGCACCAAGAGTCGCGACGAAGGGGTCGTTGGTTACCATGGTCCAGAGCTTTTCGGCGCCGCGCTGTGCCAGCGTATGTTCGACGCGAAGCGAGCCACGCAGACGCACGACATCGGCAGCGCTATAGCCTCGGGTGATGCCCTTCCAGCGTGGGTTGGTCGCCCAGTCTTTTTCGAGGGCGGCGATTTGCTGGTCACGGGTCAATGTAGTCATGGTGATCTCCTGGCGGTGGTGGATTGAAAAACTTGATGGCTCAAGGTTAAGCCTTCATGTCGATCCGCGGGAGACTTATGTCTTATATAAGACTAAAAATATTATCCTTATAAAACAATGACTTGACTATTGAATTTCTGATTGTGAAATGTCATTCACCATAATGAGAAAAAATGCGGCAGCGCAGCATGACCATAAACCACGATGTGAAGTCAACTTTCCGCATTGTGAAAAATTGTGGGAGCGGCTCCCTGCCGGTATGCGGCTGCCACCCTCAGCGCAGCCCGGCCGCGCGTAATTTGTCCTTTTTGCTCATGCGTTTGCCTTTAACGCCGCCGACCGCTGCTTCCGGCGAAGCCAGGCCGGTGGGCTCGAAACCGGCAATCTGCTCGCGTTTGATCCGCTGACCCTGACGCTTCTCGATCAGGCGGAAATGGGCTTCGCTGTTGGTGGCGCTGTCAGCGCAGATGAAGCTGAGCGCCGTACCGCTTTCCCCGGCCCGGCCGGTGCGGCCGATGCGGTGGATGTGGTCGATGGCCGAGCG
>JBIKPD010000110.1:0-11329 GCA_044357665.1 Roseateles sp.
ACCAATCTCGCCAAGGCACGCCAGATGGCCGAAGCCTGGGACGACCATGCGCCGCCATGCCGGGAGGCGGCATGACGCTTTATGAATTGCTGATCCAGCCCTTCGCCGATTACGGCTTCATGCGCCGTGCCCTCGTCGCCAGCTTGGCCTTGAGTCTGGGCAGCGCGCCGATCGGCACCCTGCTGGTGCTGCGCCGGATGAGCTTGATGGGCGACGCGATGGCCCATGCTTTGCTGCCCGGCGTGGCGCTGGGATTCCTGTTCGGCGGCTTTTCGCTCGCCGCGATGAGCTTGGGCGGCTTCGCGGCCGCAGTCGCCGTTGCGCTCGCCGCGGGCTTTGTCACCCGCGCCACCAAGCAGCGCGAAGACGCGAGCTTTGCCGCCTTCTACCTGATCGCGCTGGCGCTGGGCGTGCTGTTGATTTCGACCCATGGCAGCAGCGTCGACTTGATCCACCTGCTGTTCGGCACCATCCTGGCGGTCGACGACCCGGCCTTGCTGCTGATGGCTTCAGTCACCAGCGTCACGCTGATCCTGCTGGCGCTGCTTTACCGCCCGCTGGTGGTCGAATGCGTCGACCCCGGCTTTCTGCGCAATATGGGCGGCCATGGGGCGCTGATCCACGGCCTGTTTCTGGTGCTGACGGTGGCCAATCTGGTCGCCGGGTTCCAGGCGCTGGGCACGCTGATGGCGGTCGGGCTGATGATGCTGCCGGCCACCGCCGCGCGCTTCTGGGCCGCCCAGGTCTGGAGTCTGGCCCTCGCCGCCATACTGATCGCGATGCTCTCGGGTCTGGTCGGCTTGCTGCTCTCGTATCACCTGCAATGGCCCTCGGGGCCGGCGATCGTGCTGGTGGCCGGCGCGATTTACCTGCTGTCGCTGGCCTTCGGACCGCGCGAAGGTCTGGTCTGGCGCGTGCTGCATCGCCACTCGCACAAGGCCGCATGAGCTGCTCGCGGCGCGCCGCCATCGCGGCGATGCTGGCCGGTTCTGCCGGCTTCGGACGGGCACAGCGCCGGCCCCTGCAGGTGGTGGCGAGCTTTTCGATCCTGGCTGATTTGCTGCGCAATATCGGCGGCACCAGCATCGCAGTCACGGCTCTGGTCGGCCCGGATGCAGATGCCCATATGTTCGAGCCGCGCCCTGCCGATGCGAAACGGCTCGCTGATGCCGATCTGGTGGTGGTCAACGGTCTGGGCTTCGAGGGCTGGATCGACCGCTTGGTGCGCGCGTCGGGTTACCGCGGCCCGTTGATCGTTGCCAGCGCCGGCCTGCAACCGCGCATGGTGAACGGCGCGCCCGACCCCCATGCCTGGCAAAGCCTGGCTTGTGGCCAGGACTATGTGCGCAATTTGCATGATGCGCTGCTGCGCTTGGCGCCGGCTGACGCCGCCGGCTTGCAATCGCGCACAACGCAATATCTGGCCCGTTTGCAGACACTTGACCAATCCATTCGCAAGGCGCTGGAACCTGTGCCGAAGGCGCGCCGCCGCGTCATCACCAGCCACAACGCCTTCGGCTATTTCGCCGCAGCCTATGGCATCGAGTTCATCGCCGCCCAAGGCCGCAGCACCGAGAGCGAGGCCTCGGCAGCCTCAGTTGCGCGCCTGATTGACCAGATCCGCAGTCAGAAGGCGGCGGCCGTCTTTGTCGAAAACATCTCCGACCCACGCCTGATGGCCCGCATCGCCAAAGAAAGCGGCGCCAAGCTGGGCGGACGGCTCTATTCAGACGCTCTGTCAGCGCCCGGTACCGAAGCCGACAGCTACCTGAAGCTGTTCGCCCACAACGCCAACACGGTCATCGCTGCGCTGCAAACCGCCCAAGCTTCTTGACGATATGGCGTTGGATCACCCTGGCCGCCAAGAAGCGAGCGGGAACGCATTTAGATCTCGCCTAACTCGTCCAATATGGTCTGAATGTGAGCGAGAAGTGGCGGCAAAGATTGCTTCAGCACGTTCCAGACAGTGCCAACGTCCACGGCGGCATAGCCATGAATCAATTGGTTTCGAAACGCCACAACCTGTGGGAGTTCTGGAATGCGAACAGCCCGCGCTGCGTCCTGCTTGGCGAACTGGTTGAGCGCTTCCCCGATGATTTCAAATTTTCGTTCCACAGCAGCCTGAACCAACTCGCTGGCTGCATAAGCTTCGGCGTCCATACCCGCAGTGAAAGTCTGAATCGCAAAGGCCGACTGCCGAACGTCCCACAAATAAGCACGCAGGTCACGCTGCATATACCGCTTCACGATTGCGATTGATGCTTGCAAGCAAATAGGGGTTTCTCACCGCACCGGCCTCGACCAAGTCAACGCCTCGACCAAGAAGCTTCTCAAGGTCGTCTTTCGCACCAAAGAAAGTCTCCAGACCAGGGTGCGTGCCCGGCGCAAACTCGACCAGAAAATCGACATCGCTGCTGGCAGGATTGAAGTCATCCGCGCGTGCCGCAGAGCCAAACACATCCAACCGACTGATGCGGTAACGCTGGCAAATAGCGGATATGCCGGTACGGTGCAGGGCGATGGCTGGGTGCATGGGAGGCAATTCTAGGCGGGTTTGTTTGACGACGGTCTGACGTTCAGATGCCCGGCCCGATCGGCGTCACCCCGGCGCCGCACCCGCCGCTGAGCCCGCCCCGGAGGGCGAGGTTTGTCACGGATGGGTCAGGCGATCTTGACGATATGGCGCTGGATCACCGAGCCCGCCATTGCCTGTTTGCCGCCTTCGAGAAATTTTGGCAAAAACTCGGGGCTCGTGGTCAATTTGGCTCGGCTGAAATGGTCAGTTGATCTCGGACCCAGACGGACCAACACCCCGGTCGACTTCAGCCTGACCGGGACCTGCGCCTGCAAGGACATCGCGCTTTCCGGGCCCCAGTCGCCATGATCATCGCCACGATCACAACAGCCGGAACCCGCTAAAGCTTGATCCAGCCACGTGTCCAGGATGGCACTGCTTGACCAGGAACAAGCACGGTCAGCCGATCGCCGGCCATGATCCTCTGACGCTGCCCCGGTTTGGCTCAAGAAGAAATTCAAAGGCAGGACCAAGGCAATTGGTCCAGGCTGTACGCAAGTCCCTTGCGAACCGTCTTGGACTTACAGGCAACGGTCAGGCCTGATGTTTTATCGCCCTGCTGGCGCAAATGAAACGCCAGATATGAAATTTCCGGGGAGATGAAGATGCACATTGCGAGAACCAGCGCATTCACTCATGATGACTATGCCCTGGCCGCCGGCGTGAAGATATTTTCTGAAAATTCAATTATTGCCGTTATTCAGGAAAAATTTCTTGAAAAGCTGACAGCGACTACAGATTTATATCTCCATCAACCGGATTTATTGCTTGCCGCAACTCCGGGCATCGATGTCACCTCAGCGGTTGCTCCGTACATAACTGCCAGCGAGGCCACGGTACTCGAAGGCAATAGTGGCAGCACCACCCTGTTCTTCACGGTCCACCTGTCGACGGCCAGTTCAAGCCAGGTGACCTTTCATGTCAGCACGGCAACCAATACAACCGCAACTGCCGGGGTTGATTTCATCGCCTTATCCGCAACGGTCACGGTTCCGGCCGGAAAAACCAGTGCAACCTTCTCCGTTCAGGTTATTGGAGACAAGATATTCGAGCCTTCCGAAGCGGTGCTTGTCTATCTGACCAAATCGGTCAATGCGGTACTCCAGGAAGCCACCGTCTACGGCTTCATTCAGGACGACGACAATCCCTATAAATTACCCACGGAACCTTCGCTCGGACTTGAATGGTATCTGTATCCAGGCATCGGTATCAATGCCCTGCCGGTATGGGCTGATTATACTGGCGCTGGCGTGCGCGTTGCCGTCTTCGATCAGGGTATCGACCCGCTGCATCCGGATCTGAAAAACAACTTACTGAACAATCTTGGAACGAGTTCAGTTGATTTATCAGCAGGAGGCACGCCGGTCCTTTCCACAGATAATCATGGCACTACGGTCGCAGGTACTATTGCCGCAGCCTTGAACGGTATCGGTACCGTCGGCGTCGCTTATGATGCCGAGTTGATCAGTATCTACTCGCCGATGAATTTCAGTGGTTTGGCAGCGCAGATCGTCAATGCCTATAACTATGCGGCCACCTGTGCCGATATATTGAATAGCAGCTGGGGATTTTCCAATGGTTTCCCGAGCGGCGCCACTTGGGCTTTTTATGATGATTTCCGCACGACCCAGTTTTCCGCAGCCGGCGTAGCCCTGGCCAACCTCGCTGCCAAAGGCCGGGCAGGCTTGGGCACCATCGTCGTTCAATCAGCCGCCAACGGGCATCTCGATGGCGACGACACCAATCTGCACAATTTCCAGAACAGCCAGTACATCATCACGGTGGCTGCAACGGATTACTCCGGAAATATCGCCGAATACAGTACACCCGGCGCTTCGGTGCTGGTGTCGGCGCCGGGCGGCGGCGGCGGCACGGCCGATCCCTTGAGCAATATCCTGACCACCGATCGCAGCAGCGTTGCCGGCTACAACTCGACCGACTATGTCGACATGGCCGGAACCTCATTTTCAGCGCCGATCGTTTCCGGCATCGTCGCTTTGATGCTTGAGGCCAATCCATTGCTCGGCTACCGCGATGTTCAGGAGATTCTTGCCTATTGCGCCCATAAGGGTGCCTCGAACAATATAGACTGGGCCTTTAACGGAGCCACCAACTGGAATGGTGGCGGCCTGCATTTCGATTCAATCGATCAACATCTGGGTTATGGCTTGGTGGACGCCCGGGTCGCCGTGCGTTTGGCAGAAACCTGGGGGAATATTCCCCATACCGTTTCGAATCGCCTCGAAATCATAAACAGCAGCAGTCCTGGCAAAATTATTCCTGACAACAACTCGCTCGGCGCAGTCGACAGCATCAAGGTTACCCAGGATATGGAAGTCGAACGGGTCGAAGTTACCTTGAAGGTAACCCATGGTTTCATCGGTGACCTGACGATTTTGCTGACTTCCCCTTCGGGCACCCAAAGCTATCTCTTGTCGCGCCCGCAAGAAACCGCCGCGAATCCCGATGGCTCGGATCTGGCGAATATCAACTTCACCTTTGACACGGTGCTGAATTGGGGCGAATCATCGGTCGGCATCTGGTCATTGAAGATTACAGATTTATCGCTTCTGACCACCGGGAAATTCGATTCCTGGTCCCTCGATCTGATCGGCAAGCCGGCCAGTCCTGATGATGTCTATATCTATACCGACGAATTTTCAGAATCCTGCGCCATCAATCCGCTGCGCGCCACCTTGGCCGATAGCGGAGGACAAGACACGCTCAATACAGCGGCCTGCAGCGCAGCGGTCTCGCTCAATCTCGCCAATGGCGTCAGCCTGATCGATGGGCAAAGCCTCGCCTTGGCCCCAGGCACCGTGATCGAAAACGCCTATGGCGGCGACGGCAACGATCTGCTGACCGGCAATGAGGCCGCAAATATTTTGTATGGCATACGCGGCAACGACAGCATCGATGGCGGGGCCGGCAACGACCGCTTGAGCGGTGGCGCAGGCAATGACCAGTTGACCGGCGGCGCCGGCATCGATACCGCCGTATTTGCCGGGGTGGCGGCGCAGTACCAGGTACAGCGCACCAGCAGCGGCTGGACGGTTTCCGGGCCGGACGGCGTCGACAGCCTGGCTTCGGTCGAGATCGCCAGCTTTGACGACAAGTCGCTGCCGCTTGACAACGCAGCGCCGACCGGCCAGGTCAGCATCTCCGGCAACGCCACCGAAGGCCGGATGCTGAGCGCCAGCAACAGCCTGGCCGATGACGACGGCCTGGGGTCGATCAGCTACCAATGGCAGGCCGATGGGGTGAACATCTCCGGGGCAGGCGCGGCCAGTTTCCTCCTGACCGCAGCCCAGGTCGGCAAAACCGTCAGCGTCAATGCCAGTTACATCGACGGCCATGGGCAGGCGGAGTTCGTCGCCAGTCCGGCCACCGCCTTGGTGCTTGGAGACGACGACAGAGATGGCATCGCCGACGGGGTCGAGGCCGCAGCACCGGCGCTGACAGCCAGCAGCGGCCTGAAGGCAGGCGACGGCAATGGCGATGGCATTGCCGACTCGCACCAGGCCAATGTCTGCTCGACACCATTGATGCTGCTGGCGGCCTCGAACAGCAACCCGGTTTATGCAACGCTGGTCGCCGACTCCTTGCTGGGCAAATTGCTGCCCACAGCGAACACGGCGATCAGCTCATTCAGCCAGCAAGCTGCACCCAGCCATTTGCCGGAATCGATGTTAATGCCAGTCGGCTTGATCGATTTCTCCGCTGCAATCGGCGCCGTTGGCAAAGTCGAATCATTCAGCCTCTATGTCGACGCCGCCCTGGGCGTCAATGGCTATTGGCAAAAAGACGGTACCGGCACCTGGGTCAATCTGGCGAGTGAGGCCTATGGCGGGCAACTCAGTACCGAGGGCGGCAAGACCCGGCTCGATTTCCAGATCACCGATGGCGGCCAGTTCGACAGCGATGGGCAGGCCAATGGCGTCATTCATGACATCGGCGCAGCAGCCTTCATGACCCTGAGCCTGATCGGCTATGCCCCGCCGCCACTTGACGGCAATTACTGGTTCTGAGGCCAAGACGAGAAACTCCATGCGATTCCGAAAATTACTCTTTATCCTCCTGGCCATCACGCTGGCCGGCTGTGGTGGCGGCGGTGGCAGTACCAGCAGCACCCCGGCCTCGCCCCCAGCACCGACCGGCCCGTCGATCACTTCACTGCAAGGCATCTGGGAAGGTCAGTTGACTTCCGGCAGCAGCAGCTTGGCGGCTTCGGCGGTCGTGCTTGCCGATGGTCAGCTCTGGCTGCTGGTCACCGAAGCCAATGGCAGCACCCGCATGGTCAAAGGCGCTTTGCTGGTCAACGCCAGCAGCTTCAGCGGCAGCGGCAAGAGCTATCTGCTGGGCCTGTCGACTGTCAATCCGGTCAGCCTCAACGCCAGCGTCACGGCGAAAACAAACCTCAGCGGCAACTTGATCACCGGCAGCTTGAGCGAGGCCTGGTCGCTCAACTACCAGAGCCGCTACGACAAGGCCGCGACCTTGAGCGACTTTGCCGGCCATTGGACGGCCACGCTCGGCCCGGCCAATGTCAGCTGGACGATTGCCGCTGGCGGCCTGACGGGCAGCAGCAGCACCGGTTGCAGCTACATCGGCCAAGCGGCGCTGCGGCCCGAAGCCAAAGCCCTGGTCGACTTCAGCTTGACTGAAACCTGCGCCGGCAAGGCGATTGCACTGGCCGGCATCGCCACCTTCAACGCCGATGGCACAAGGGTCATCCTGGCGATGACAACAGCCGATGGCAGCAGCGCCATGCTGATGGCCTTGGCGCATTGAGGCTGCACACCCCTTTGTCTGAGGGGTGAACCCGGGCATTTCACTTGTACTGCGACGAGGGCGGTGAAACAGTCGCTGCTGTGCCAAGTTTCGGCGCCAGCAGACGAAGTCGACCTTGCCCTACAGCAGCGCCAACCATTCATACCCAGGCTTGCCTGAAGCTTTTTCAGCAGCGCTGCAGAGCGACGCCTGGATACCGTTCGGCAGCAGCCTGTGGGGCTGGTTCTTGTCGATGCTGCTGCTGGCCCGCGCCTTCGATCTGCTGTCCACCTGGATCGCCACGCCGAACCTGGCCTTTGAAGGCAACCCCTTGATGCGGCGACTGGGCTGGCGCATTGGCCTGCCGCTGAACCTCGCCTTCGTGCTGATCGCCGCCTGCTGGCCGATGCTGACGATCTCGCTGACCACCACCAGCTTGCTCGTCAGCGCCCGCAACCTGCAATCGGCCTGGTTGATCCGCTCGCATGGTCAGGACGCTTACCGCCGCTGGATGTCGGAGCGGCTCACCGCCGGGTCGCGGCTGCTGGCCTGGGCCTGCTTTCTCGGCGAGGCCGCGATGTTCGCCAGCATCGGCGCCGCGCTGATGTGGGTCTCGCGCTGGCAGCTCTTGCCCTTCAGCATCGGCCTGGGCATCCTGGTCTACGCTGGCGCGGTGGCGATGTTCATGACCTTGTCGATCTGGCGGCGCTGAACAGGGCGCCAGGGATGCTCTGCTTGTAGAGCATCCCCAGGTTTAACCCCATTTCGCTGCCGGCCAGGTTGGCGAAAATCGGGGCATGAGCAAAGTCATAGTTTTCGCGATGCCGGTTTTTCTGCTGTTGATCGCCATCGAATGGATCTGGGGCCGGGTACGCGCAGGCCGCAATGTCTACCGCTTCAACGATGCCATCAACAGCCTCAGCCTCGGGGTCATCAGTCAGCTCGCCGGCGTGCTGACCAGGTTGCTGACGATCGGCATCTACAGCGCAGTCTTTGGCGCCATCGCGATCTTTCCGAAGCTGGAGTTCTGGAACAACTGGTACGGCTGGGTCTTCGCCCTGCTGTTTTACGATTTTTGCTATTACTGGTTGCACCGCGCCGGCCACGAAGTCGCGCTCTTCTGGGCCGCCCATGTCGTGCACCACCAGAGCCAGGAATACAACCTGTCAACCGCGCTGCGCCAATCCTCCAGCGGCGCCCTGTTCGGCTGGATTTTTTACCTGCCGATGGCCGTTGCCGGCGTGCCGCCGCTGCTGTTCGGCATCGTCGCGATGATCGATTTGCTCTACCAGTTCTGGGTCCACACCGAGCTGATCGGCCGGCTCGGCTGGTTTGACCGGGTGTTCTGCTCACCCAGCAACCACCGGGTTCACCATGCCGTCAACGACCGCTATCTCGACCGCAACTACGGCGGCCTGCTGGTCATCTGGGACCGCATGTTCGGCAGCTTCCAGCCCGAAATCGAGTCGGATCGCTGCGTCTACGGCACCCGCAGCCCGCTCCAAAGCTGGGACCCGCTGTGGGCCAATGCCGAGGTTTACTCTGCCCTGGCCAGCACCAGCTGGCGCACCAGGAATTGGTCCGACAAGCTCAGAGTCTGGTTCAAAGCGCCCGGCTGGCAACCCGCCGATCTGGCCTTGATCGATCCAAAACCGGCTTTCACCCTGGCCTCGGTCAGGCGCTATGACCCACCGCTGAGCAGCGCGAGCTGCTGGTTCATCGGCGTGCAGTTCGCCTTGATCCTGGCGGCGGTGTCGCAATTCCTTTGGGCAGCGGACAGCATGGCGGTCGGCCAGTCCGCCATCTGGGTCGTGGCGATCAGCAGCGCCCTCTGGGCCATCGGTCTGTTCATGCAAGGCCGCCTGGCCCTGCTCGAGCTGCTGCTGCTGGAAGCTGCGCTGCTGGCAACGCTGGCCGCGCTGGGCTGGGTCGCTTTTCCGATGGCGCTGAAGCCAATGCCGATGTCGATCGCTTGCGTCTTCGTAGTGCAGCGGGCGATGTCATCGCATGGCCTGGGCAAATTCGACTGGCTGCTCGGCGCCGCCTTGCTGGCTTCGCTCGCCGGCGATGTGCTGCTGATGTTGCCGGGTGATCATTTCATCGCCGGCCTGGCAGCGTTCCTGGTCGCCCATCTGTTCTACATCGCCCTGTTCCGCCAGCAAGCGCCCTGGTTTCCCGACCGCCGCGCCCTGGCTGCAAGCATAGGCTTTGGCGCGCTGATGTACGCCGCGCTCTGGAGCAGCCTCGCCGACCCGGTGCTGAAGCTGGCCGTCGGCTGCTATATCGGCGTGATTTCGCTGATGGTCGCGCAGGCGATCGGCCGCGCCAGGGTGATTGGCGATGCGGCGTCGCGCTGGGTCGCGATCGGCGCCTGCCTGTTCATGCTCAGCGACTCATTGATCGCCATCGATCGCTTCCTCACGCCACTGCCCATGGCCTCGCTGTGGATCCTCAGCAGCTATTTCGCCGCCCAGATGCTGATCGTTCATCACAGCCGGGCGATGTCTGCCGGAGCCGGCATCAACACGCGTTGATCAGCCGGTCAAAACCCCTTGAGCGCCATTGCCTGGCGGGCCGCCTGGGCCAGGAAACCGCTGCGTGTGGATCCTTGGCTGCGCGCGAAGGCGTCGATCTCATCGACCAGATTGGCCGGCAAACTGATGTTCAGCCGCACCGGGCTCGTGTCGATGCGGCTCAGGTCAACATCAGCCAGCATCCAGGCGCCGCCCTGATACTGCGCATCGGCGGTCAGCAGTTCCAAGGCCGTAGGCTCAGGCACGGCTTGTGCACCCTCGCCATGAAAGTGCGCCTGCACCGCTTCTTGAATCGCTACAGGCAGACCGGCCCATTCATCAGCCGCGGCGAAACAACCGGGGAAGTCGGGGAAAGTCACACCATGCGCGTGCTTGGCATCACCGCCATGCACATAGACAGGGTAGAGCATCGTCGTCACTCCTTGTTTGGCGGCTTCATGGTTCTGACTCGCTGTCAGTTAGTCCGGCAAGGACCAGTTCGCATAGCAGTGCAGGGTCGGCGCGTTGGACGCAGTCGATAGACGCGCGGATGTAGTTGTTGTCCACCTCGGAGTCATCGCGCAGTGCGAGTCCGTAATTGACGGGACCAAACCCGTTGGCAATGGCGATCAGATCAAAAAATAAGCGGGTAATTCGCCCGTTCAGTTCGTAAAACGGATGCAGGGCAATCAGCTCGCTTTGGTAGTAGGCCAGGCGGTCGGCAAATCGGGCCAAGGGCCAAAGCGCGGCACCCTGCAGGAAGTCTTCATTCTCCAACTCGCGGAAAATGCGGCGTGCTTCGTTCGGCAAAAACGTGGCACGGCAAAACATCGACCCGCCTTTGACCATGTCCTGTGTGCGGTACTGGCCTGCCCAGTTATACAGGGTATCAAACGTGCGCTGGTGCAGGGATTGAAAATAGGGTTCGTCAAACCGGGTGTCTGCCGTCAGCTCGGATACAAAAGTTTCGTACGCCTGCTGCAGTAACTGTGCTTCTATTTCGCGGAGGATTTCGGCATCGCCGATGTTCAGCCGATTGGTGGGAAGGTCAGTCCCCGGCTGATAGATGTCACTTTGATGGAACTGATACTTTGACACGCTGTTGATCCATCAGTGCTTTGGCTTTGGCCTGAATCTGGAGCGACGAGCTGGGGTGGTAGCCTTCAATTCGCATGGAGACGCGCACTGCCTCTTCAAGGCGGTTTTGGAGTTTTGGCGTGACTTGCATGTGCGGGTAGGTAAGTCGGACTGACCTCGATTTTACCCTGTCTCAGGCCGTCAGCTCGTCAATCACGGTCAGGAGAAATCAACAAGACCTACGCATCGGTCGACTGACCCTGGAGCGAGTCGGTCAGCCCACATCCGCCGGTAGCGCTCCGTGGCTTTGATGTCCACACCAGCCCCGCCGCTCAGGCAGCCCTTGCAGCCACCGCTTGAATGGCGGCCACAAAGCGGGGCCAGAGAGGCTCGG
>JBIKPD010000172.1:0-7938 GCA_044357665.1 Roseateles sp.
AAGGTCACCCATCTGGTCGAGTCCTCCTACTTGGCACCCTTGTTCACGCGGATTGCCCGCGAACATATGCAGATGGAAACCGAGGTCGCCTGCCTGGCTGCATTGCGGCAGGGATCGATCGAATATTCGCGCAGCTATTTCGTGCCCATGGCCGAAGGCGACGGCCTGGAGGTGGTCGATCTATGCCTGCCCCAACTGCGCGCCGGCCATGGCAATACCTTTATGGTGGCCACCGTTGGGCTGCGCCAGTTGCTGGAAGAATCAGTCACGCAAGATGTGGCGCGCAGCCAGGAGCTAAGCTTCGTCGAGAGCGATGGCGCCAGGCTGGCGCGGATCGGCTTCAAGCATGGCTCCGGCATCTACCTGGCTGACCGCCTGGTCGACCTGCCAGGCCTGACGCTGCAGTTGCGGGTCGACAGCGTGGCCGGTCGGCCGCAATTGATCCCGAATCTGTCAACCGCCTTGGTGATGGGTTTGTCATTGGCGCTGTTTGCCGTCGTTTTTTTGCTGGCCAGGGACGTGCGCAGGCGCGCCATTGCCGAACATGCGCTAGCCGACTCGCTCGCCTTCCGGCAGGCGATGGAGAACTCGCTGATCACGGGACTGAGGGCACGCAATATGGCCGGCGACATCACCTATGTGAACCCGGCCTTTTGCGCGATTGTCGGTTTCAAGCCGGATGAATTGTTCGGCCGCACACCACCTCCTTATTGGCCGCCAGAACTGGTCGACGACTACCAGTTGCGGCATCGCGACCGCATGGCTCGGTTGGAAGCCGGCCAGGATCCTCGACAGGGTTTTGAAACCGTCTTCATCCGGCCCAACGGCGAGCGCTATCCGGTGCTGATCTTCGAAAGCCCTCTGCTCGATGCCGACGGGGTGCAGACCGGCTGGATGGGGGCCGTGCTCGACCTCAGCGATCAACGCCGGATGGAAGAGCTATCGCGCCAGCAGCAAGACCGCTTGCAAGCCACGGCCAGGCTGGCCACCGTCGGTGAGATGGCTTCATTGCTCAGCCATGAGCTGAATCAGCCCTTGTCAGCCATCGCCAGCTATGCCACCGCCTCTTTGAATCTTCTTGAGCATGAAGCCGAGGATCCGCAAATGCCTGCCATGGTGCGGCAGGCCGTGATGCGGATCGCGGAACAGGCCGAACGCGCCGGCCGCGTGATCAAGAGCGTGCATGATTTCGTCCGTCGTCGCGACCAGTCGCGCGAGGTGATCAGTGTCGATCGGCTGATCGAGGCCGTGCTCCCGCTGGTACGACTGCAGGCGCGCAAAAGCGGCACCAGGATCGAAATCGATCTGCCTGTGCCGGCACCCCGCGTGCGTTGTGACCGCACGATGGTCGAGCAGGTGCTGTTGAACCTGACCCGCAACGGCATCCAGGCGATGGAGGAATGCACTCCGCTGGCCGCAAGGATACTCATACTGCGTGTGCGCCAGACCGACCCGCGCTGGGTCAGTTTTGCCGTACTCGATTGCGGACCCGGTATCGCAGCCGAAGTCGGACGCCAGCTCTTCACGCCTTTCTTCACCACCAGGGCCGAAGGCATGGGCCTGGGCCTGAGTTTGTGCCGCACGGTGGTCGAACAACATGGCGGCGCCGTGGACTTTGTCAATCGCGAAGCGGGTCCCGGCACCGAATTCCTTTTCACCTTGCCGGCTGAAGCCAAATCCAGCAAATTTCCCAAGCCAGGAGGCCAAGTTTGAACAGCCGTAACTTACCGATGGTCTATCTCGTCGACGACGAGGATGTGGTGCGCGATGCCTTGGCCTGGCTGCTGCGCTCGCGCCGCCTGCTCTCAGAAGGTTTTGGCAGCGCCGAAGCCTTCGAGGACATGCTTGATGCGAGACCGGAGCGCGCGCGCGGTTGGCCCGATGCGCCTTCCTGCTTGCTGCTCGACGTCAGAATGCCGGGTATGAGCGGCCTGGCCTTGTTCGAACGCCTGATCGAACGAGGTATCGGCTTGACCTTGCCGGTGATCTTCTTGACCGGCCATGGCGATGTGCCGACCGCGGTTGCAGCGGTCAAACGCGGCGCTTTCGATTTCGTCGAAAAACCTTTCGCCGACAACGCTCTGGTCGATCGTGTCGAGAATGCCCTGGCGGCCAGCGAGCAAGCGATTGCGCAGCGCCAGCAGCTTGGCAAATTGAGCCATCGCATGACTGATCTGACCGAGCGCGAACGCGAGGTGATGGCGCTGGTAATCCAGGGCCTGCCCAACAAGTTGATCGCCGATCAATTGAATATCAGCGTGCGTACGGTGGAGGTGCACCGGGCCCGGGTGTTCGAAAAAATGGATGTCAAGTCGGCGGTCGAATTATCAAACCTGCTGCGCGTGGCCTGAAGAGCAGCTGAGATACTCTGACGATGGGTGAATTCGATCTGATCAAACGCTATTTCAAACGTGACATCGCTCCAGGCGCCACGGTGGATCTGGGCATAGGAGACGACTGCGCTGTTTTGAATGCGAGCCCGGGCACGCAATTGTTGATTTCCTGCGACATGTTGGTCGAAGGCCGGCATTTTCTATCGACCGTGTCTCCCGCCCGACTCGGTCACAAGGCATTGGCGGTCAACCTCAGCGACCTGGCCGCTTGCGGCGCCACACCGCGCGTATTCACCCTGGCGCTGGCTTTACCGACCGTTGATGAAAGCTTTCTGGAAGGCTTTTCGCAAGGGCTGTTCGCGCTGGCGGATGCCCATGGCATCACGCTGATCGGCGGTGATACGACCGCCGGACCGCTGAATATCTGCATCACCGTGATCGGCGAAGTTCCGGCGGGAAGTGCCTTGCTGCGCAGCGGCGCGCGGGCTGGCGATGACCTCTATGTCTCGGGCCGACTCGGCGATGCACGCCTGGCTCTGGAGGTCTTTCGTGGCAAGCTCAGCCTGCCAGGCGAGCAGTTCGAGCAGGTCCGGCTGGCAATGGAATGTCCGCAGCCTCGGGTCGCTCTGGGGCAGGCCTTGCGCGGCATCGCCAGCAGCGCCATCGACCTGTCGGACGGGCTGATCGGCGACCTCGGCCATCTGCTGCAGGCGTCCAAGGTAGGTGCCAGCTTGGCACTCGAGGCCTTGCCGCACAGCCAGGCCATGGCGGGCCAGCCGCTGGCCATGCAGCGTGAATGCATGCTGGCCGGTGGCGACGACTATGAACTGCTGTTCAGCGCCCCAACCGCAGCACGCGCGGCGGTGCGAAATGCAGCCATAGCCAGCGCAACGCCGGTGACCCGCATCGGCAGCATCGATCAAGCATTTGGCTTGCGCCTGCTGGACGGACAAGGACAGGATCTGCCCTTGTCCTTTGCCGGATTCGACCATTTCAAATCATGACTGATTTCGAGCCCGCAACAATATCGCCTCAGCGCGCAACCTGGCAGTTCATGCGGGCTCACCCATCACGCTGGATTGCCTTGGGCTTTGGCTGCGGCCTGTCGCCCAAGGCGCCAGGGACGGTAGGAACACTTTGGGCCTGGGTGGCTTTTATCGCCCTTGATCAATGGCTGGGCGATGCGCAATGGGCTGCCTTGCTGTTGAGTGGAACGCTGATCGGCTGGTGGGCCTGCACTTCGACCGCCAAGGCCATGGCTGTCGCTGACCCGGGCTCCATCGTCTGGGACGAGATCATCGCTTTCTGGCTGATCCTGTGGCTGATCATGCCGACCGGCCTGCTGGGGCAATTGATTGCCTTCGGGCTGTTCCGCTTTTTCGACGCTGCCAAGCCAGGACCGGTCGGATGGGCCGACCGCCGCTTCAAATGCGAACGCGGCCAGCCAATCGGCTGGCGGCAAGGATTCGGCATTTTGTTTGACGATTTCGTCGCGGCTGGATGTACGCTTGTCGTGATCGCCCTTTGGCGCCATTTTTCTTGAGGAGAGACCATGCTGTTTCCTGAAGAGCAAGAGCTGATCGACCGGATCGGCGTGGCCTTGACGCAGCGCCGCGAGCGCATGGGCACGGCAGAATCCTGCACCGGCGGATTGATCGCCGCTGCCTGCACCAGTCTGTCTGGTTCAAGCCAATGGTTCGAACGCGGAGTGGTCAGCTACAGCGACTTGTCCAAGACCGAACTCCTCGGCGTGCCTGCCGCCTTGATCGCACTGCATGGTTCGGTCAGTGGCGAAGTGGCGCTGCATATGGCGCGCGGCCTGCTGGCGCATGCGCCGATCGACTGGGCCCTGGCAGTGACCGGCATCGCCGGCCCGAGCGGCGGCAGCCAGGATAAGCCGGTCGGCCTGGTCTGGCTGGCTCTGGTCCATGCCGGCTCGGCGCCCAAGGTCTGGCATGAACTATTCAGCGGCGACCGCCATGCAGTGCGCATCGCGACGCTGCGCTCGGGCTTGATGGCCTTGTGCGAAGCGCTGGAAGACAAGGACCTCTGATTTGCCTGGGCCCAAGCAATTGATAGGCGCTATGGCAGGCAGCGATAATCACCGAGGGCAAGGACGATGAGCCTGCTACTGACTGGCTGCTGGACTGACAGCGAACGCGATCAATGGCTGTCCTTGTTGCAGGCCGCCTTGCCCGGTGAAACCTGGCTGCTGAACCCGCCCGACGATCCCCGTCAAGCGGCGGCAGTCGAAGTAGCCATCGTTGCCAACCCTATGCCGGGCAGCCTGAGCGGCCTGCCCAATCTGCGTCTGATCCAATCGCTCTGGGCCGGTGTCGATCGCTTGCTGCAGGATACGACAATACCGGCTGCCCCACTGGCGCGAATGGTCGATCCGGCGATGAATGAGGCGATGGCCCAGACGGCCTTGTGGGCGGTGCTGTCTTTGCACCGTGGGTTCTTCGATCTGCAGGATCAGCAGCGGGCAGGCCTTTGGCGCCAGCCCAGGCAATTGCGTGCCGCCGAATGGCGGGTGCTGGTGCTCGGTCTGGGTGAACTGGGCGGCCGGGTTGCACAAACGCTGGCGGCTCAGGGTTACGCCGTGAGCGGCTGGAGCCGGCATGCGGCCAGCTTGGCCGGCGTCGATTGCCAGCAGGGTCAAGCGGCGTTGGCACCAGCGCTGGCCCGGGCCGATGTGGTGGTCAACCTGCTGCCGCTGACCGAGTTGACGCAAGGCTTCTTCAACGCGACCAGGCTGTCGGCGATGAAACGCGGAGCCTGCCTGGTGAATCTGGCGCGTGGCGCCCATATCGTCGAGGGCGACTTGCTGGCAGCGCTCGATTCAGGTCAATTGAGCCGAGCGGTGCTCGATGTGTTCGCGCATGAACCGCTGCCTGATGGTCACCGCTTCTGGACCCACCCGAAGGTGACAATTTTGCCGCATTGCGCAGCGCAAACCGATGCGCGCAGCGCGGTCGTGGTGGTGGCAGCAAATCTGCGGGCGCTGCGCGCCGGCCTGCCGTTGCAGCATCTGGTGCAGCGTGAGCGCGGTTATTGAAGGGCGATTTTCTGGCCCCGAGAAGTGGCCTCGACCAGCAACAAGGCCAACCGCTGCAAACCGGCCCAGGGGTCGACCGGCCAGGCTGGATGGCGCAGGCCCTTGACCAACCCATCGCAGATTTGCGCTGCCTCGACCAAGCGGGTGATATCGGCTGAGCGCAGCCCCGGCACGATGCGCTCGAACAAGCGCTCCTTCGGGCCCCAGACCCTGGCTTCGCGCAGCGCCATCGGCAAAGGCTTGCCGGCATCGACTGCATCGCGCACGCGCTTCAGCGCCCGGATGTCTTCAGCCAGACTCCAATGCACCAGCACGGCCGCCTCGCCCTCGGCCTGCAGGCCTTCGAGCATGCGCAGCAGCCTGGCCACATTGCCGCCGAGTACAGCTTCGCTGAGTTTGAAAACGTCATAGCGCGCCACATTCAGCACCGCAGCCTCGATCTGCTCGAAGCTCAATTCACCTGCCGGGTGAAGCAGCGCGAGTTTTTGCAATTCCTGATGCGCGGCGAGCAGATTGCCTTCGACCCGATCGGCAAAGAAGGCCAGCGTGCGCTGTCCGATTTCGCCATCGGCAACGCGCTGGCCCTGGGTCGCCAGGCGCTGGGCAATCCATTGCGGCAGGGCACGGCGCTCGACCGGGTCGACCTTGACGCTGGCACCAGCGCCATCCAGCGCCATGAACCAGGGGCTGTTCAGCTGAGTCTTGTCGAGCCTGGGCAAGGTCACCAGCGTCACCACGTCATCAGACAAACGCTCGCAATAACGCTGCAATGCTTCAGAACCGTCCTTGCCGGGCTTGCCGGACGGAATGCGGATGTCGATCAACTGACGCTCCGAAAAGAGGCTCAGCGCCTGCGCTGCGCCCTGCACCTGAGCCCAGTCGAAATGGTTGCCGGCCACCGTGAAGACCTTGCGCTCGCTATAGCCTTGCGCTCTTGCCGCAGCACGGATCAGGTCGCCGGCCTCCTGCGCCAGCAGCGGTTCATCGCCGTAAACGGTGTAAATGGGGCGCAAGCCTTTGGCGAAATGCTGGGCAAGCCCCTCAGCGCGGATCTGCATATCAGGCCAGCTTCATGAAGGCAGACGAACCGCAGCCAGCCTGCGCATCACCTGGCTCACGGCCTCGGACTGCATGGCGCGAAAAAGCAACGCTTCTTCCTGCTCCTTGGCCAGCGCCATGCTCTCGGTGTAGTTCATTTCGCGCGTCATCATCAGGTCGGTTCGCGGCATCAGCAACTCGCCGCTTGGCGTGCGCAACAAATAGTCGAAGCGCAGGCGCAACTGCCATTCACGCACCTGCCCGGCGGCAGTCGAGACGACAACCGTCTTGTCACTCGAATCGCGCAGGACCTCCAGCACCAGGTCGACCCGGTTCGCATCGTCGAGCAATTTCACCGGCGTCAGCGCAAGTTGCCTGCGCAAGGCCAGCGCCAGCGGAGAGCTCGGCTTGAAGCCGGTCATCGCGATGCTGCGGAACAGCAATTCAGGTTCTCGGCGCAACTCGAATCCGCAGCCGGTCAAGCTGACCGATGCGGCGCCGAGAAGCAGGAGGCGGCGTTGCATGGGCGCTGTCTCAGACGACCAGATTGACCAGACGGCCGGGCACGATGATGACTTTCTTCGGCGCAAGTCCCTCGCTGAACTTGATGAACTCAGGATTGGCCAATGCTGCCGCCTCGATGGCCGCCTTGTCAGCATTGGCCGGTACCTTGATCGAGCCGCGCAACTTGCCATTGACCTGCAGCATCAACTCGATCTCGTCCTGCAGCAAAGCCGACTCGTCGACCTGCGGCCATGCAGCGTCCAGCAGATCGCCCTGTGCCTGCACAAAACCGAGATCCTGCCAAAGCGCATGGGTCAGATGCGGACAGGCCGGATAAAGCAGGCGCAGCAGGATCGAGAAGCCCTCGCGCATCACCGCATGGCTGGCGGCGCCATCGGGCTTGAACGCTTCGAGGGCGTTGAGCAGCTTCATGCCGCCCGATACCACTGTGTTGTATTGCATCCGCACATAGTCATAGCTGACCTGTTTGAGCAGCAGGTGGACTTCGCGGCGCAGCGCCTTGGCTTGATTGTTCAAACTCCCGAAGTCACGGCCCGCCAGCTTGATGACTTCAGCATGTTTGGCACCATAGGCCCAGACGCGCTTGAGGAAGCGGTGCGCACCTTCGACGCCGGCGTCGTTCCACTCCAGCGTCTGTTCCGGCGGCGAGGCGAACATGACGAACAAGCGCGCGGTATCGGCACCATATTGATTGATCAGTTCCTGCGGATCGACGCCGTTGTTCTTGGACTTGGACATCGTGCCGACGCCCTCGTAGTCGATCGCCGAGCCATCGCTTTTCAGCCTGGCCGAGATGATCTTGCCGCCCGCGTCAAAGACATTTTCGACATCGTTGGGCCAGAAATATTCGACCCCACCCTGCGCGGTGCGGCGCGAGTAAATATGGTTCAGCACCATGCCTTGCGTCAGCAGTTTGGTGAAGGGCTCGTCGATCTTGACCAGCCCCAGGTCACGCATCACCTTGGTCCAGAAACGCGCATAAAG
>JBIKPD010000173.1:0-7907 GCA_044357665.1 Roseateles sp.
TCGTTACAAATATTCCCTCCGCAGGACTTTGGCTGCCGAGGCAAATTTTTGCTGAGCAAGCCGCCCGAACGAAATTTTCTGGGGAAAATCTTGACTCAATCAGTCCGATGAACTGGATCGCAGCAAAAATCATTGCGCTATGCCTGCTGCTGGCCTCGGCCAGCTTGCAGGTCTCGGCCGGTGAAGTCCATGTCAACCAGCTGGAAATCAAGCGCGAAGGCAAGGAAAAGTTTGTCCTGGTCTTCAACCTGAACTTGCCCCAGGTTCTGCACCAGTTGCTGGCGCCGCAAGCTTCATTTCCGGAGTTCCTGAAGAATTATTCAGAAATGCCGGAGCTCGAGTTTCAAAAAGCGATCGACAAGGGCACGGCCAAGCTCAGCGACAGCTCGTTTTTTGTCCTGCCCTCCGGCGCCAAGATGAACTTCAAGAAATGGCAGCTGCCTGCGAACCAGGCGCTGCGGGAAGCGTTCAAGGCGAATGCTTTTTTGCTCAATTTCCCGGCTGGTCCGCTGTCCCATTTGCCGCCAGTGCCGGTGCTGGCCGAAGCGCAGAGCAAGACCCCGGTCAGCCGCGTGCAGATCGAGTTGTCCAAGGCGTTCAATCCGATCTTCGTCAAGGTCAAGGCGGATCAGTTCTGGCTGACCGAGCAGATTCCGCTGGCCATCATCAACCTCGAGTAACCCTAGATTTGGTAGTTGGACGCGGCTGAGTGGGCTACTGCGGCCTGGGTTGACCCAAGCAACCCCGTGCAATGCGCCCGTCGATCCGCAATGGCAATTCGTCGTGCCGGATCGTGCGCCGCCTTGCCTGTCATCTGCGTTGACTGCGCAGCCACTCGACCGTGTCGCGGATCAGGTGCCCGGAAATGCTGAAGCGCTGCGGAATGCCGGGCAGGGCGTCGATCGGGAACCACTCCGCCTCTTCGATCTCGCCCGGCTGCGGCCGGATCTCGCCCGCCACCCATTCGGCCGTGTACGCCACCATCAAGCTATGCGGGAAAGGCCAGCTCTGGCTGCCGTAGTAGCGCAGGTTCTTCACCGTCAGGCCGACTTCTTCGGCCACTTCCCGGTGCACACAGTCCTCCAGCGACTCGCCGGCCTCGACGAAGCCTGCCAAGGCGCTGAACATCCCCGGTTTGAAGTTCGGCGCCCGCGCCAGCAGCAATTCCTCGCCGCGCCAGACCAGCGCCATCATGGCCGGATTCAAGCGTGGATAGACCGCATGCTGGCAGGCCGGGCAGCGCCTGGCGCGTTCATCCGGCAAGCTTTCGGTAGCGGTGCCGCAAACGCCGCAGAAGCGGTGGGCGCGGTCCCATTCGAGGATCTGGGCGGCGCGTCCGGCCAGCAACATCTGCGCCTCGGGCAGGGCCATCATCGCCGCGCGCAAGGGCAGCGCCTGCCATCCCGCCGGCATTGCCATCAGCTTCATCGCCCAACAGTCAAGGCCAGCCAAGCGGCCGAGGTAATGGCGCGCGGCGGGTTCGAAAGCCTCGGCTGGAAGCGGCAGCAATTGCCCATCGCCGTCGTCGGGCAGCAGCAATTGCCCGTCGAGAAAAGCGAAGCACCAAGCGACTGGGCTCGGCTTGTCGGTGGGCGCAACGGCAGGGACGAATTCCATCACGCGATCAGCCGGTTCGGGCGGCACAAAAGTGGTTGATCCGCGCACTTTACGTGATTCACGAATTTGCAGTATTTGCGACCTGTTCTGGCCAGGAGCCGGGCAGCGGCTGCGAGCTGGCTGAAATCGGCTTGCATCGAATCACCAGATGATCACGCGTTTTTCCGGCGGCAAATACATCGGGTCGCCCGGCTTGATGTCGAAGGCTTCATAGAACCCGGGCTGATTCGCCAGCGTGCCGCGCACGCGGAACTCGCCTGCTGAATGCGGACCGGTCTTGATCTGCAGGATCGCAGCGTCCTCGCGCTGCAAGCTGCGGTACTTGATGCCGAAACCGATGTACAGGCGCTGTTCACCGGTAAGGCCGTCGAGCACCGGCGACGGCTTGCCGCCGAGTGACCTGCGGTAAGCCTTGTAGGCGATGGCTACACCCGAGTTGTCGCCTATGTTTTCGCCCAAGGTCAGCCGGCCGTTGATGAAATAACCCTTCACCGGGCTGAAGGCCGAATATTGCTGAACCAAACCACCGGCACGCAGCATGAATTTCTTGCGGTCTTCGCTGCTCCACCAGTTGCGCAGATTGCCCAGGCCGTCGTACTGGCTGCCCTGGTCGTCGAAGCCATGGCTGATCTCATGGCCGATGCTGGTGCCGACCGCGCCAAAGTTCACCGCGTCCTCGGCCTTCACATTGAAAAACGGTGGCTGCAGCAGCGCCGCCGGGAAGGTGATCGCATTTTTCAGCGAACTGTACTGCGCGTTGACGGTTTGCGGCGTCATCGACCATTCGCCGCGGTCGACCGGCTGGCCGAGCCTTTCCAGGCTTCGTTGGTCCGAAGAACGACGTATGGCTCGCACATTGGCGATCAGATCGTCCGGCCTGGTCTGCAAGGCTGAATAGTCGCGCCATTTGTCGGGGTAGCCGATATTGGGCCGAAACATGGCCAGCTTGGCCAGCGCTTCCTGCTTGGTCTGGTCGCCCATCCAGTCGAGTGCGCCAATGCCTTCCCGGAAGGTGGCCAGAAAGTTGTCGACCATCGCCTGGACGCGGGCCTTGTTTTCGGGCGGAAAAAATCTGGCGACATAGAGCTTGCCGACCGCTTCACCCATCGCTGCGTCGACGAAACGCTGTGCCCGCTGCCATTGGGGCTCTTGCTCGAGCACGCCGCTCAGGACCTTGCCGGTGAAGGCAAATCGCTCATCGACAAAGTCGCGCGACAAATAGGGCGCATAGCTGCTCAGCAGATGCCAGGTGAAATAGCTTTTCCAATGCTCCAGCGGCTGGTTCTGGATGACGCCGGCCAGGCCTGTGAAGTAGCTCGGCTGGCGCACGATCAAGGCCTCTGCCTTGCCGGTGAACCCACCAGCCGCCAGATAGCGGCGCCAGTCAAAGCCGGGTGTCAGGCCGGTCAGTTGGTCGACCCCGTAAAGGTTATAGGTGCGAGTCGCTTCGCGGTTTTCGACCCTCGTCCACTGCACTTTGGCCAGCTCGGTCTCCAGGGCCAGGATCTGCGCGGCGTGAACTGCTGCGCCGTGGTCGCCTCCCAGGGCCAACATTTTTTCGACATGCCGTGTGTAGGCCAGCCTGGCGGCCTTCATCTTTGCATCGTCATCCTTGAGGTAATAGTCCCGGTCGGGCAGCCCCAAGCCGCTCTGCGATGCATAGACCGCATGGCGGGTTGCGTCCTTGGCATCCTGGTAGACCGACAGCGAGAAAGGCGTGCCGACCCCGCTGCGGCTGAGGTAGGCCATCAAGTCGGGCAGGTCCTTCTTGTCCTGCAGGGCGGCGATCCGGGCCAAGTCAGCCTGCAGCGGCTTGAGCCCCTGCGCATCGCGCGCCTTGCTGTCGACAAAGCTCAGATAAAGGTCGGCGATCTTGCGCGTCTCGCTGCCCGCCTCGCCCGGCTGCTTCAGCGTTTCGTCGAGGATGCTGCGCACCTGTTCCTGGGCGGTTGCGCGCAACTGGTCATAAGTGCCCCAGCGCGCCTTGCTCGCGGGGATCTGCGTCGCCCTCATCCATTTGCCATTGATATGGCCGTAGAAGTCGACCTGGGCTGGCACGGCTGGATCGAACGCGCTGACGTCGATGCCCGAGCCCAGCGGCATGACGGGCTGTGCGAAGGCGGGCAGGGCGAGTGCCAGGCTGGCTGCAATCAGGGATAGTTTCAAGAGGGACTTCCTTCGGTTCGTTATCAAGGACTTGCGTAAAAACTTCCAGAATTCCCCGTTCGCCCTGAGCTCGTCGAAGGGCCAGGCTGAGCCGGGCCGAGTCCTTGCTTCGAAAGGGAAAAAGCGGAATCCAGGTTTGCCCAAGTACTATTTTCCATAGGCGCTGGCGTTCACCAGGTCTGCGCGCCCAAGGTCAGTGTATTCAGCTCCGCAAGTGCGTCGCGCCAAGCTGTGTAATGCGCATCCAGAATCGCCATAAAGTGTTCGCTATGCGCTGGCTTGAGCAGATGGACCATCACCCGTCATCACCCAGGTCGTTGCCGCTTGATCTGCATGGTTGCTGACTCATGGATTCGGCTTGGTTGGCATTGCGTAAAAATAAGTAATTTGCGACTAAATTTGAGTTAATCACGAAAAATTTAGAACTGGTAAAATCGGCCCCAGCGAAGAGTCAAGATCGACTTTGTTCCAGGTTTTTTTCGAATCAATCTACAGACTATTGCGCTAAAAGTATGGGCATGTTCTCTCTCCAAGTCATCGATAGAACGGCTCTGGGTTGCCTGATGGTCGTCATGCATTTGGCATTCGCCGTGCTGATCTGGCGCCTGTTCAGGACCGAATATACCGATCGCCAGCGAGCAAAATCCTGGTGTATGGCGCTGGTGCTGAATGCCATGGGCATGCTGATCTTGTCCTTCCACTGGAAAGATGAAACCCTCGGTCCGGGCATGTACATGTTCGCGGCCAGCTTGTTTTTCGTCTCGATCTTGCAGCGGGCCATTTCCTTGATGGGTGATCTGATCGTTCGCCAGCGACTCGCTTGGCTGGCATTGGCTTTTGTCACGCACATTTCCTTCATGGGCCTGCTTGTGGCGATGGCATTCAGCCGCACGTCAATCATGGTGGCCATCAACATCGCGCATGCGGGTGCAGCCCTATTCCTGATCTGGGTCTGCGTCAAACCCAACCGTTCTGGAAATTCCTTTGGCACCGGCTTGATTTCGATCGGCTATTCGGTTTTTGCGCTCACCTACTTCGTGCTGGCGTTTTTCCAAAGCCACAGCGTCGGCCCGTCCTACACCTTTGTATGGCAAGTCGAGCCCGGCATTCGAACCCTGCTGCTGATGCCGGTCTTCATTGGCGGCGTGGTCACCTCGGTGCTTTCCAATATGGGGTTCGTCTGGACACTGATCGGGCCCTTCGATTCCGACGTCAACCACGCCCAGCGCTTTGAGCGCCTGGTGCAGCATTTTCGCGGCCGCCACGACCCAAGCTGACCGGCCCTGCTTCTGATGGCATGCCGCAGCAAAAGTTCTGCGTGTTGGTGAGCCCAGGGACGGTCGGAAAAAGGCCATCTTCGTCTGTGCAGCTATTTGTTAGCCTCATTGAGGTTCGCTGCTCAACCGCCGACTCGCTTGGCACAGCCGCAGCCGATTCCGGATATAGCGAAAGAACCTCTCGCCGAGAAACGGCGCCCGTTCGCCCTGCGCTCGTCGAAGGGCCACGCTGAGCCGCGCCGGGTCCTTGCTTCGACAGGAAAAAAATCGGAATCCAGGTTTGCCCAAGTACGATTTCCCGTAGGCGCTGGCGATCTCGGTCATGGGGTGCGGTCCTGGCCCGCGAGGGGCGCGGAAATAAAGCTCTCTTGGGCAAGGGCGTGAATCACCCCACGCATGAGGTAGCTGTTGTCAAAACCCAAGGTGTATTGCCGTGCGTTGGGCGCGATGGGGTGCAGCATCTTGCGCTCCACCAGTTTCCTGATCTGGTAAGTGCGTTGCGCTGCGGTCATGCCCGGCATGGCCGCACTCAGATCTGCCGCCTTGGCAATGCCGGACTTCACCGAGGCAAGCAACACCGCCTCTTCTTGGGGTGTAATCAAGGTCCGGCTGCGCGCAAAGGCCAGCGCAGGGATAAGAATCTTGCTTTTCAGGTACCCGTATTGGGTGAGTTGGTCCACCTTGTTCAGCTCCAGCAACACGCCCAGCAATACGTACAGGCACCACTGCTCCAGCCCGGTGGGGGTGCCTGCATCGGCGCAGGCCAGCATGGCGTAGTACCGGTCACGGTCGCTGCAAAACACCGCTGTGGGGTTCAGCACCCGACCGCCGGCCTTGACGTTAAAGCCGTACTTGATCATCAGCGCATAGGTCAGCAATCGCACCACCCGCCCGTTGCCGTTGCCAAAGGGGTGAATCCAGCCAAAGCGGTGGTGCGCCAGCGCGACCTTGATCAGGTCGTACTTGGGTGCGTCCGCCCGGTTGATGAAAGCCACCAGCTCCTGCATGTAATCGCCCACCAGCACACCCTCGGGCGGCAAATGCTCCGACTGGGCAATTTGCACCTGCCCCACACGGTAAGCGCCGGGGGTGGCATCGCCCTCGCGTACCAGTTTGCGCACGGCCAGGGCGTGTAGCTCGCGAATGAAGTGCTCCGATACCTCCGCACCCGGCAGCATGACCGACTCAACGTAGGCCATGGCCTCTTCAATGTTGGCAATTTCAGCAAGAGGGTCGCCCGCCGTGGCGGTGCCTTCCAGCGAGCTCTCCACATAGGCGGCCAAGGTGGTGTGGTTGCCCTCGATTCGGGCCGAGCCCAGGCTCTCCAGCATGTGGAAAACCCGCTTCAGCTGATAGAACACCGGCGCCGGTGTGGTGCCCGCCAGCTTGAGGCGGCGCAAGTGCTCCAGCTCGTGCAGCACGTCGACCAGCGGGGAGTCAAACGCAGGGTTGAGCAGCGCCAAGTCGAAGTGCTTAAATGCAGCCATGGGTCACGTCATCTTTACTCAAAGCTAAACAACATGTTGACTTTATAGGAAAAAGTCAATTAAAAACAAATGCTTAGTGCCATGGAGTAAAAATATTATCTTGACTCTGCCGGTGGCAACTTCTCTAGCAGCAAGGCTCCATAAGTCAAATCCTGCCGGTCAGCAGCTCTTGCATCATCATCGCTTGCTTGAAGGCTCGGGTCTTGTCGCGGCGGGCTTCGAGCGCATCGCTATTGTCCCGGCTGCTCAAGTCAGCACCTCTCAGTGGCCACCCTTTTGCGGACCTACATATTTCAGGCGGCCTTCCTTGACCAACGTTGCACTGGCGCGCTCGACGGCGCTCACTGACTTGCCAATAGATATCGCCAACTCGGCCAAGGTCAGGTCCGGCCTAGCGCCAAGCGCCTCAAGAATCTTCTCTGGCGTTTTTGCCCGCGTTTTCGTCAGCGTTTCTACCGGCGTTTTCACCGAAGTTCCGTCGCCTTCGGTCAGATCTGGTCTCCCCGACAGGAATCGAACCTGTATCCCACGCTTAGGAGGCATGTGCACTATCCGTTGTGCTACGGGGAGAGGGCTGAAAAGTCCCCTTCCAGAGGAGCGCGGATTGTCGCATGAGGCAGCGGATCAGCTGGCCTGAAACCCGTCACGCAGGCGCTTGAATGGCTGAAAAACGTGATGAATCGACAGGCCGCCGTCAGCGCTTCAGTCCCATTTCCACTGCCAGATCAGGTCCAGCGCATTGTCATCGCCCGATTGGCCGCGCAGGGTGAAACGTTGCGCGATGCGGTAGATCAGCTGCCAGCTGCCGGTGGTGGCGTTGAGGCCGCGCTCGTAGCCGACATACCAGCGCTTTGACAGCTGCTTGCCCAGCCGCACGACGGTGCCCTTGGCGTCGACACCGCTGTCGCTGACCGTCAGGTCGTCGAGGCCCAACGACTTGGTCAGCCGGCCTCTGCGGCTTTCGCCGTCGCCGCTGAGCAGGGCCATCGCAGCGCGCTGCAGCAGCGCGGTGTCGGCCCGGCCCAGCTCATCGGGCGCGCGGCCGAGCAGCAGCCAGGAGAGGGTTTCGTTGTCCGACATCAGCGGGTCTGAATACAGCTTGATGCGCGGGGCCAATGCGCTGCCAGTGACCGTCACGCCGGCGCGCACATCGTCGTTACCCGGGCGCACGGCCAGCACGTCGATGCGCGGGTTGTCCAGCGGGCCGGTGAAGCTGATCCGGCCGGTTTCGATTTCGAGCTTCTGGCCATAGGCGTCGAAGGTGCCGCCGGCGGTCAAAATGTCGCCGCTCAGCGCCAGCGCTGATTGGGCTTGCGCCAGCGCTGATTGGGCTTGCGCCAGCAGCAGATCGCCGCGCAGC
>JBIKPD010000174.1:0-7898 GCA_044357665.1 Roseateles sp.
GTGCCAGCCACTCGCGCCGCACCGGCGACAAGCGCTTGGGGCGCGTGATCAATTCATCCCGGGTTACATTTCTCCGGAAAATCTTTCGGCGCTTGGCTTGCATGAGCCAGCTGCCGCAACTTGACCCTTTCAACCTTGTCAAGAAGAGCCCGCCAGATGCTGCAAACACAAACGATTCTGCTCATGACTTCAATTCGGCCCGCCGCCTTGCTGGCGCGTGGCCCGCAGTTGTGGGGCTGTTTACGGCAGTCGTTGTTGCTGGCCAGCCTGATCGCTGGCGGGGCCGTTTGCGCTGAACCGGTCAGCTTGCTCAGCCCCGCTGAACTGCAACAGGCGGTGCGTTTGCGCGAGCAGGCTTTGCAGAGCGACCTGGCTTATGAACTGGTCGAATCCTTGGTCACCGAGGTCGGCCCGCGTAGTGCCGGTTCGGCTGGAGATGCCAGCGCTGTAGCCTGGGCGGTCGCCAAGCTCAAGGCGCTGGGTTTCCCCGAGGTTCGGGCTGAAGCTGTGCCCTTGCGCGCCTGGCAGCGCGGTGACGCCCACGCCCATCTGACCGCACCATTTCCGCAGCCGGTCGTGATGACTGCGCTGGGGAACAGCGTCGCCACACCCAAGGAAGGCATCAACGCCGAGATAGCCTATTACCCCGACCTGGCCGCGCTGAAGGCCGACAGCAGCGACCGCGCATCGGGGAAAATCGTTTACATCGACCAGAAAACCGAACGCAGCCGCAGCGGCTCGGGCTACGGCAAGGCAGTCGCTGCCCGCACCGAAGGGCCAAGCGAAGCCGCCAAGCGCGGCGCCCTGGCTTTTGCCTTGCGTTCGATCGGCACCGACCATGACCGCCTGGCCCATACCGGGGCCACCAGTTATCAAGAAGGTATCCGGGCCATACCCGCTGTGGCAGTCTCCAATCCGGATGCCGATCTGATCGCGCGCTTGTCCTTGCAGCCGCGCTACCAGGGCCGACCGGTGAAGATGCATCTGTCGCTGGCAAGCGAAGGCGGCATCGCGGCGACTTCGCACAATGTCATCGCCGAGATCCCCGGCAGTGCATCACCCGAAGAGGTGGTGATGATCGGCGCGCATCTCGACAGTTGGGATCTGGGGCAGGGCGCGATTGACGATGGCGCGGGTGTGGCGATCGTGACAGCGGCTGCCAAACTGCTGCTCGACAGCGGCATCAAGCCGCGCCGCACTGTGCGCGTGGTGCTGTTTGCCAATGAGGAGAACGGCTTTGACGGCACCAAGGCCTATGCGGCGAAATACCGGAATCAACGCCATCAGTTCGTTGGCGAGAGCGACTTTGGCGCTGGCCTGGTTTGGCGCTTCCAGAGCCGTGTGCGGCCCGAAGCGCTGCCGGTGGTGGCGCAGATCGCCGCTCAATTGGCTCCTCTGGGCATCGCCGCTGGCGACAATCAAGCCAACCCTGGGCCCGATGCCGGCTATTTGATGCGTCTGCTCGGCTGGCCCGCGCTGGAGTTGAGCCAGGATGGCAGCGATTATTTCGACTGGCACCATACCGCCAATGACACGCTGGACAAGATCGATCCGATCAAGCTCAGGCAGAACGTGGCCGCCTGGGCGGTGATGGTTTGGCTGGCCGGGCAAAGTCCGGTGGCTTTTGGCTCGATGGATCTGAAATGAAGCCATTGGCCGTCTTGTTGTGACGGCCAATACGGCGGGCTTGGCGGGCTTGGCGGGCTTGGCTGGCCTTTAGCGCCTGCAGCGGGATCAACTCTTGATCGTGGTTTCCATCACGCTGCGGGTCACCAGCGGGGGCGACTCACCGATGTGGAAAGCCAGCTTGCGGTCGCGCAGTGCCACATCGGCGGTGGTGACGCGGTCAAATCTTCGTTGGTGCGATGTCCAGGATTCATCTTCGATCATTTCGATGAAACGGCCGGGTTGGTTGATGTCGTGCAGCAACTCCCATTGCAGGACACCATGGCGCAGGCGGCTGCGGCGGCTTTCCTGCATCAGGTCCCGGAACTCATCGGCTCTGTCCGGATCGATCAGATACTCGATCATCAACAACACATGGCCGTTGGCTGGTGGCTCGTCAGTTTGAGGTGCTTTCAACAGGCTTGAAGGTGTCAGGTCTTCGACCATGCCCTGGGCGGGCATCAAGCGATTGACAACTGCCATGGCCGTGATGCCAGTCAAGGCGCCCAGCACCACGCTGACGCGCACGCTGGCCATCGTTGCGACCTGGCCCCAGACGGCTGCGCCGATCGCGTTCGACCCCATGATCGCCATCTGGTAGGTGGACATGCCGCGCGCTCGTACCCAGTCGGGCAAGCCCATTTGCGCCGAAACGCTCAATGAGTTGGCCGTGGTGATCCAGGCAGCGCCCGCCAGCACCATGGCCGGTGCCGCAACCCAGATCTGGGTGGTGAAGGCCAGCACAATCATTGCGCCTGATTGCACCGATGCGCCGCACATGACGAGCGCATCGCGTGACAGCGTGCGACGCAGTCGCGGCAAGAAGGCCGTCGCCAGAATCGCCCCCGACCCCATCGCTGCCAGCATCATTGTGAAAGTGCCAGCCCCGCCGCCTTCGAGCCCCCTGGCGATCAGCGGCAACAGGGCGATCAGGGCGGTCGAGGTGACGAAAAAAATCGACGTGCGAGCCAGCACACCCTTCAAGTGATGGGACTGGGCGACATATTGCAGGCCGATGCGCATTGCGCTACGAAGCTTTTCGCGACCCAAGGGGTGCGGCTTGTGCTGACGCTGCCAGCGTGTGATCATCAGCGCGGCGAGCAGGGACAGCAAGGCGTTGAGCAAGAATACCCAGACGCTGCCAAAGCTGGCAATCAGGGCGCCTGCCAGCAAGGGGCCGATGATGCGCGAGGCGTTCATCGACACGCCATTGAGTGCCAGGGCCGCCGGCAACTGCATTCGAGGCACCAGTTCGGGCACGATCGCCGAAAAAACCGGCCAGCGCATGGCCAGACCGACGCCGTTGGCGAAGATCAGCAGCAGCAACAGACCGGGCGAGAGGATGTCCAGAAAGACGACGAGGCTGAGCAGGCAAGCGACGCCAGCGACCCAGATCTGGGTGAACAGGAAATAGCGCTTGCGGTCCAGGATGTCGGCCAAAGCACCGCTGGGGATACCGAACAGGAACACAGGCAGACTGGCCGCAGTCTGCACCAGCGCAACCCACAAAGGCGAGGCGTTCAGCGAGGTCATCGTCCATGCCGCTGCCACATCGCTCATCCACGTGCAGATATTGGCCATCAGCCAGGTGATCCACAGCATGCGGAATACCGGTTGCCTGAAGGGCGCCAGCGGCGACTGATCTTCGATCAAATGCGGCACCGTTTCGGGCGCCTTGTATTGGGGTTCTGGCATTCGTCGATGATAGGCGAAACGATATTTATTTCGAGAAGGCGCTGAAAAGCAGCCGGATCAGACAAGGGCAAAGCAGGCCAGCATGAAGGCCACCATCAGCCACCAGCCCGCAAAGCTGGACGGCGAGCCCTCTCCGTGTGGCATTGTGGGGCTGCCCCGCTGCATCTTTCCTGCGATTCGAACCAGGCGACAGCTCACTGCGGGCTGATTTCCACCATGATCTCGTTGCGGCGAAACATCGGCAGTACCCAGGGCGCGTCATAGCGCGACAGCTGCGGGCTACCCAGGGGCTGCAACTTTTTCGATTTCAACCAGGCCATCAATTCATCGGTGCGCTGCTGGATCTTCGCTGTGCCGTTGAAGCCGGAGTAGACCAGGGCGGCAAAGGTCCTGGCCGGCAATTCGCGGATCGTCACCGCGGCATTGTTCGGCACTGGCAGATTTGCCATCGAATATTGGCTCGGCATGACGAAATGGATGCGCCAGCGATTCGCGCTCATCGACGATTCGCCTTCGGCTGCCAGCGGCTCGGCGGTGACCGGTGCGGTCATTGCGATCGCGGTCTTGGCAGGCTTGCTGGTGACCGGAATTGCCGTCACCGGCGCGGTCATCGCGATCTTGTCCGAAGCTTTTTCAGCCGTTGCGCCAGCTGCCCGGTTGTTGCCAAAAATGAAATCGGCGATCAACCTGAAGCCCTGATTCGAGGCTGCATCCATGTCCCCATCGACCGTCACTTCGGCGACGATCAGCGGTGCATAGCGACGGACTTCGATATTTCCGTCCTTCGACAGTTGTTCGAATTTCGGTTCTTCAATGGCCACGGCGTTCCCTGCAATCATTAGAGAGAGCAAGCTGATCAGGAAATTTTGGAAGGTCATTTCTCGAGCTCGGTTGGTTTGGATTGAAAGAGGGGCGGGATGCACATTTTTTCGCCGTCCCAGCGCTGTCCGCACCAGCATTCGCCCTCAGCGTTGATGATGCAGGTACCCGTCCCGCAGCAACGCGGGTCATGGTCATCGTCGATGACCTGTGGATTCGGGAATTCCATACAGCTTCAGTTCCTGGCAAGTTCGGTGGATCGGCCGAAGGTCCAGGTCAAACCGAGGCCTGCCGAACTGCCGCTGGCATTGAGATGCAAGGGGCTGTTCAGATTGGCCGTGCCGGCATAACTGTCATAGCGAAGAAAGCCGAAGACGCGCAGATCGGCATTGATTTCCTTGGACAGGCTCAGGCCGAGTCGGGTCGCGATCAAACCTGCTTTGGCATCGAAGGTCGGCCTTGTTGGGCTGGCAAAGCGCGGCGCCACGCTGTAGAAATATTGGTTCAGACTGCGGTCGCCGAACACCAGGCTGGCATTGGCTGACAGATTCAGGCCGGCGACGAGGTCGCGAGATTCATAAGAAACTTCGGGCTCGGCGGCCCAGCCCTGCCGACTCATGCCACCGCTGAATTCAAGCACGGTACGGACTGGCAACTCGAGCTTCCAGCGGCTGCCAGCAGTTGGCTTGGCCAGCGTCATCTTCAAGCGTGGCCCGAATTCGATCAAGGTCCCCATATCAGGCATGCCGGCACGGGCCGTGACATTCTTCGAATTCGCCGGCAATGAAGCGGCAAAGCCGACATCGAACTCGAGGTCGTCGGTGCGCATCACTCTGGCGCCGATCCCGCCCCGGTCGGCGCGCAGCACCTCACCGCGGTAAATGAAAAACGGCACGGCCAACGCTCGCTGACTGCGGTCGCTTGAGCCGGGGTAGGCCGGTGTTGACGCCACGCCGGCAAAAACGCCAGCTTCCCACAAGGGCAAGGCGCGTTCCTGGGCTTGGGTCGCGCCTGTGGCCAGCAGGCCTGACAGGCAAATTAACAGTCTGAATTTCATCGTAGATCCCGTCTCGTTTTGCAAGCAATCACCGGACAGTCCCGTTGATGGGTAACGATTTGACCATATTGACTGCAATTCCGCCGGTTCCGTCTGATTAACCTTGGCATGCCAGAATGAACCATATGAAATTTCTCGATCCGACCTCGCTGTGCCAAGGAATGTTCGTCGCTAGTTTGCTGAGCTTGTCGATCATCAGTCAGGCGGCATTGCCGGCCGACTTGAAAGATCCGGCGATCACGCAAATGCTGACGGAAATCTCTGCCACCCGCATCGAGCAGCGCGTACGCCAACTGGTGGCATTCGAGACCCGGCACACCTTGTCGGACACCGTCTCTGAAACCCGTGGCATTGGCGCGGCGCGGCGCTGGATCCAGCGCGAGTTGCAGGAATGTTCGAGGCGCAGCGGTGGGCGCTTGCAGGTGACGATGGATTCATTCATCGAGCCGGCTGGCCAGCGCATGAGTAAAGCCACCGAGTTGGTCAACGTGGTGGCAACCTTGCCGGGCAGCTCAGTCGCGTCACGTGACCGTATCCTCGTCGTCAGCGGGCATTACGACTCGCGCAACAGCGATGTGATGGATGCCACAGGCCTGGCGCCTGGCGCCAATGACGACGCCTCGGGTGTCGCCGCCGTCATGGAGATGGCCTGCGCCTTTGCCGGGCACTCATTCGACGCCACGCTGGTGTTCATGGCGGTACCTGGTGAGGAGCAGGGCTTGCTTGGCGCCACCCATTGGGCCAAGGAGGCGCGCGCCAAAGGGCTGCGCATCGAAGCGATGATCACCAACGACATCATCGGCAGTGCCACCGGTGATGCCGGTCAGCGGGACGCCAAACAACTGCGTTTGTTCGCCGACGGGCTCGATCCATTGTTGCGCTTGCTGGTGCAGGCGCGTAGCAATCAGCCCGCCAGCGATGCCGAGAAAAGGGCCAACGATGCAATGCGTGAGGGACTGCAGCAACTGGTCCTGGCTGGCGGTGCCGAGGACTTGCCGACGCATCAGCTCGGCCGTCATTTGAAGGCCGCGGGCGAGCTTTATCTGCCTGGCTTCAAGGTCAATCTGATCCAGCGCCGTGACCGCTATCTGCGTGGTGGCGACCATCTACCATTTCTGGAGCGTGGATACGCTGCCGTGCGGTTCACTGAGCCGTTCGAGAACTTCAATCATCAGCACCAGAACGTCCGCACCGAGGGCGGCGTGGTCTATGGCGATCTGCCCGAATTCGTCGATTACGCCTATGTGGCCGATGTCGCCCGCGTCAATCTTGCCGGCCTGGCCAGCTTGGCGTTGGCACCCGCGGCGCCGCTGAACCTGCGGCTCGATGCGACTGAATTGACCAACAAGAGCAAGTTGAGCTGGAGCCCGAACAGCGAGCCCGAACTGGCCGGCTATCGGCTGGTCTGGCGCGCGACCGAGTCGGCTGTCTGGCAACAGGCTATGGATCTGGGTCTGGTCACGACGGTGACGCTGGACCTGTCCAAGGACAATGTGATCTTCGGCCTGCAGGCGGTTTCAAAATCAGGCCATGCCAGCCTGGCTGCTTTCCCGCTGCCGCTGCGCCAGGCCAGGTGAGGTTCGCGTCCTGGTCCGCTTGGTTGCGTCCAAGCCACCGGTGTGAGAGCGCAGCGAAATCAAGTGGAGATGACCTCTGCGGGCTGTTTGGCCTCGGCTCAGCCCGCATCAGCCTTGCCCTAAACTCGGGCGATGGCCGATCAGACAAGCATCACCCACAGCGCTCGCGACGAATTCGCCATGGGGCTGGCCTTGCAACAGGCCGAATTGGCGCGCCTTGCCGGTGAAGTGCCGGTCGGCGCGGTGGTCATGCAGGGCGGTGAATGGGTGGCCAGCGGCTACAACTGCCCGATCAGCAGCAACGACCCGACGGCGCATGCCGAAATCGTTGCCCTGCGTGCAGCGGCCAGCAAGCTGGGCAATTACCGTCTGCCGGATTGCGAGCTGTTCGTGACGCTCGAGCCCTGTGCAATGTGCGCGATGGCGCTGCTGCACGCGAGGATCAAGCGCGTCGTTTTTGCCGCGACCGACCCCAAGACCGGCGTTGCCGGCTCGGTCTTGGACTTGTTCGCCTTGCCGCAGTTGAACCACCATACCTGTGTGCAGGGCGGTTTGCTGGCCGAAGCATCGACGCAAATGCTGCGTGACTTCTTTGCTGAACGCCGCGAGGCGGCGCGTCAGCGCAAGGCCGGCCTCCCATCAGCTCAAGACGCCTGACTCCGCAGAGGCAAGACCCCAAATTTTCCCGGACCCGCAAACATGAGCTCAATGATTCTGTACACCCCGGCTGGCCGGCTTGCCAAAGCAGCGCCGCTGAAGCTGGCAGCCAAGCGCCTGACCCAGCTCGGCTTCGAGGTCAGCATTGACGCCGCTGCGCTGGCCAGGCATCAGCGCTTCGGCGGTGACGACGCGACCAGGCTGGCGGCGATTCACCGGGTGGCTGCCGCAGCGCCATCGATTGCGCTGGCCACCCGCGGCGGTTACGGCATGACGAGACTGCTCGACCAGATCGACTGGGACTTGCTGGCCAAAAGCATCGAGCAGGGCACGCGCTGGGTCGGGATGAGTGATTTGACTTCGCTGCAACTGGGCCTGCTGGCCCATGTCAAAAGCGCTCCGGTGACCTGGGCCGGTCCGCTGGCCTG
>JBIKPD010000175.1:0-7885 GCA_044357665.1 Roseateles sp.
AGTTTCTGAAGGATCCGAAAGAGCTTGAAGTGCGTGGCATTTTCAAAGCCCGATCCGAGGCGGCGGTTGAAAAACTCAAGGATGTGCCAGCTGCCATGGCTGCTGACAAAACCGCTGCAGAGAAAACGCTGGAAGACCTGAAAGCGTCGAATGCCCCGGTCACCCAGATCCAGGCTGCTGAAGCCGCTTTGGCCAAGCTACCCGCGGATGAGGCCGCTGCACGCACTGCCTACAACGGCGCACGGACGTCGAATGCTGCGCGCGCCGCCCCACCGATTCGTCACGCTCAGGCCTTCCCCGGCAAAGACGAGGCAACGCAGAATATCGCGCGCAAGAACTTCATGGCGCTGGTCTTCTGTTTGATGATTGGTACGGCCGCATTGCCGCACATCTTGATGCGTTACTACACCGTGCCCTCGGTGCGTGAAGCTCGCGAGTCGGTCAGCTGGTCGCTGTTCTTCATCTTCTTGCTTTACTTCACAGCGCCTGCGCTGGCGGTATTGGCCAAGTACGAGGTGTACACGGTCCTGGTGAACACGCCGTTCGCCAGTCTGCCGGAGTGGATAGCGCGCTGGAATGCGGTCGATCCGAGCCTGCTGTCGGTGATTGACATGAACAAGGACGGCATTTTGCAGTTGGCTGAAATCTCGATTGGCGGCGACATCATTGTGCTGGCCACGCCTGAAATCGGTGGCCTGCCTTATGTCGTCTCCGGCATGGTGGCGGCGGGTGGTTTGGCTGCGGCGCTGTCGACCGCTGACGGCTTGCTGCTGACGATTGCCAATGCCTTGTCACATGACCTGTACTACAAAGTGCTGGACCCAAATGCCTCGACCGCACGTCGCGTCATGGTCTCTAAGGCCTTGTTGCTGGTGGTCGCATTGGCTGCGGCCTATGTGGCGGCGCAGAAACCGGCGGACATCTTGTTCCTGGTGTCTGCGGCTTTCTCGTTTGCTGCAGCGGCGTTCTTCCCGGCCCTGACCTTGGGCATTTTCTGGAAGCGAGCCAACAAGTGGGGCGCCTCACTGGGCATGGCCGCAGGTCTGGGGATCACGTTCTATTACATGATCACCACCCAGCCTTGGCTCTACAAGCTGGCGCATGGCACAGCCATCACCCCTGAGATCATCAAGGCCAACACCTGGTGGGACATTGCGCCTATCTCGGCCGGTCTGTTTGGCGTGCCCCTCGGCTTTGCGGTGATCATCATCGTCTCGCTGCTGACCAAGGCACCAGGCCGTGATATCCAGGACCTGGTGGAGCATGTGCGTTACCCAAGCCTCGACGGTAAAACGTCAGGTGCCAGCGCCGCACATTGACGACTGCACAGCGTTAGTCAAAACCCCCGTCACTTGATGTGGCGGGGGTTTTTTGTTATTTGCTGGACATGACATGGCGAAGTTCGGCGGCCAGCGAAGGCATCGCTGTTTCATATTCACTCACCAGGGCCTGGAGCTCGCGGTCCGCACGCGCCCGCGCTGCCTGAGCAAGGCGAGCCTTGACAACGGCGATGAGATGCAACCAGAGGCGCGCACCGATGGCAGTGAAGCTGCCGCTATGGTTGACATTGCGATACAGCCCGAAAGTTTGCGTTGCGACGGTCATGGATTGATCCGGTTGACTGGCTCCTTGCGAGCCGATGCTTGCAGTATAGGGTATACCCTAGTTTTCTGCTCCACCCGCTTCACGAAGGCTGACCCAAGGTCAGCTTTTCCCCGGAATAGGCTGCGGGCGGCGGAGCAGCGACAATCAGCGGATGAGTACAGATCTGCTTGATTCCGAGTTCACCGAACTCGACGAACTGCTGGCCACCACACCCGCACCGTTGCAGGCGCTGAACGCCTGCATGCTCGATGGCTATCTTTGCGGCGTGCTGGTACAGCCGCGCTTGATCGAGATCGACGAATGGCTGCCCAACATCTTCGACTATGACGGCGGTGTGTTGCCCGATGATGTCGATGCTGTCTGGCTGGCGCGCGTGCGCGAATTGGTCGAGAGACGTCATGGGGCGCTGAATCGGTCGATGGTCGAAGATGGCTGGTTCGACCCGGTCGTGCTGGACCTCGATGAGCCGCTCGAACCCGAGGCACCGCCCGAAGATGAAGATGCCGAACAGACCAAGGCACGCGCCACCTATGAGGCGATGAGCCTGATTTCGCGCACGCTGATGCCCTGGGTTGCCGGTTTCCAGCACGCCTCGTTCTGCTTTCCGGAATTGTCGGAAATCGACGACGATGCAGTGATGGCAGCCCAGGCGCGGATTTACCGGCATCTGCCGGCAGAGACTGCCGAGGAAATTGAAATCGTCGCCACGCTGGACCGCGAGCATCCGCTTTCGGATCTGGACGACGCGATCGAGGAAATGGTCGGTGCGGTCGCCGACCTCTGTGACCTGACCAAAGCGCAGCGCTATCACGTCGAGACGATCCGCCGCGACGGTGCCAAGCTCGGCCGCAACGATCCCTGCCATTGCGGCTCGGGCCGCAAGTACAAGCAATGCCATGGGGCCACCTGAATGGGCCTGATCGATAGCGCCAGACGCTGATCTGCAGCGATGCGATTGCAGCTGCTGTCGGATCTTCATCTGGAGACCGAACAATTCGATCCGGAACCGGCAGCAGGTGCCGAGTTGCTGGTGCTGGCTGGCGATGTCGACAGCAGCTGGCAAGGTTTGCGGCGCTTTCGCGACTGGCCGGTGCCGGTACTGTTCGTCCCCGGCAATCACGAATATGACCGGCGCGATTTTGACCAGGCGCGGGCCGGTCTGCAGGCGCTGTCCGCTGAGCTGGGGTTCATCCTGCTCGACGATGCCAGCACGCTGCGGGTTGACGAACAAGGACGCCGCGTGCGCTTCCTGGGCAGCACCCGGTGGAGTGACTTTGACGTCTTCGGCAGCGCCGAGCGGGTGCGCGCGATGCGAGCTGCCGGCTATTTCCAACGCGCGATGCAGGCCACAAGAGACGGTGCGCCGTTCGGCGCCGCCGCAGTCCGCGACGAGGCAATGCGCTGTCAGGCCTGGCTCGCGCAGGAGTTGTCGCAGGGTGAATGCGGCAATTATTGGGATGCAACAGTAGTGATCACACACTTTGCACCCAGTCTTCGGAGCGCCGACCCGCGTTTCGGCAGGCAACCCGGCACGGCCAGCTTCTGCAACGATGATGAAGCCCTGTTGCCGATGGCGCGCTTGTGGCTGCATGGCCATCTGCATTGCCAGTTCGATTACCGCGTCGAACATGGCACCAACCGGGCAACGCGAGTGGTCTGCAACGCCCGCGGCCATTTGCGCAAAGGCGAGCCGGCACGCTTCGCTCCGAAGGCCTTGATCGACGTTTTCGACCCGGCTTGACCTTCATCAGTCGGTTCGTCCTGGCCCATGTCAGACTAACCAGACCGATATTGCAGTGAAGGAAAAATATGAAGATTCTGGTCGCAGTCGACGGCAGTGCTTACACCAAACGCATGCTGGCCTATCTGGCTGCCCATGATGAATGGCTGGGCAGCTCGCATCACTACACGGTGTTGCATGCGGTCAATCCAATCCCGCCGCGTGCTGCAGCGGTCATCGACCGGAGTTTGCTGAAATCCTATTACGCCGAAGAGGGCGAAAAGGTATTGAAAACCGTCCGGACATTTTTCGCCAAACAGCATCTCGAGGCCGAGTTCCTCAACAAGGTTGGCTCGGCGGCCGATGTGATCGCAGCGACCGCCACCAACACCAAGTTCGACCTGCTGATTTTGGGCTCACATGGCCATGGCTTGGTCGGCAATCTGGTGATGGGATCGGTCGCCACCAAGGTGTTGGCGCATTGCAAGGTGCCGGTGTTGCTGGTGCGGTGAACACTGGCTGTCCCGCTTCGATGGGACAGCGGCAGGGGTAGGGCCTCGCTATGCTGATCGACCCAGCCCCAGCCCATGGAAGGCAAGTCTTCGAATGAATGCAGAGATACTGAAATGGTTCAGCCTGAGCTTGATCGGCTCGGTCGTGTTCTGTGCGGTATGGCTGGCCGGCGCCGTGCAGGCGACCCAGGAAGAAGCCGCAGCAATCGCAGCCGCTCAGAACAACAAGGTTCATGCAAGGGCGGTGGTCGCGCCAGCCGATGGCGGGCAGCCGAGCTACGCCTCGGTCAAGGCCAAGCGCGCACCAGCGGCCAATGCCAGGCCGATCTGATCGAGCAAGGCAACGCGAGTCGGCGCCGCAGCCAGTTCGGATTGCAGTTTCCACTGATGCCAATAGAGCGCCACATCGACGCTCACCCCGGGGTGCAGAGCCTGCAACTGGCCGCTTGCAATCAGCGGCCTGACCTGCAACTCGGAGGCCACGCCTATCCCCCAGCCCAGGCAGACCGCCTTCACATAGCCTTCGCTCGAGGGCAGGTAGCGTAATTGCAGGCGTGGGGCGCGCACACCGAAGGCCTTGGCGACCCATTGCGACTGGATGTCGTCCTTGCGATTGAAAACCAGAAACGGTGCGCTTGAAAAGTTCCCGGCATTCAAACCCTCGGGCAGGCAGGCCTGCATGAAGGCCGGGCTGGCAACAGCAACATAAGGCATCACGCCGAGCGGCTCGACACGGCAACCGCGCAGGGCCTTGCGCACCGTGCTGACGCAGCCGAGCACTTCGCCCTGGCGTAACCAGTCATGGGTGAAGTCCTGGTCATCAACGACCAGTTCCAGGCCGAAGCCTTCCTTCAAGCCGGCCTGGACGATCTCGTTCAGGGCCGGCAGCACCCAGGTGGCCAGGCTGTCGGCATTGACAGCGATGGCAATCCTCTCGTTCGACGCCACCCGGCTGCCGAGTTCACGCGCGGCATCGGTGCGCAGCGCCTGCAACTGACGGGCAAAGCGCAACAAGACCTTGCCGGCCTCGGTCAAACGCAGCGGCCGCGAACGCACGACCAACAACTGGCCGAGCTGCGCTTCCAGGCTGCGCAAGCGCTGCGAAACCGCGCTCTGCGTGACCGAAAGCAACTGAGCGGCGCGCTCGAAGCTGCGCTCATCGGCCAGCGCAGCAAGGCAATCCAACCCGGCGGAATCGATGTCCTTCATAAGCTTTTCTAATGGAGACTGATATTTATTAATGTAGCTTCATATTTGCAAGGACCGTCACGACAATCCGCTGCGCCAGCGAACCGCCGGCTTGAGAGGGGCAATCGCCATGAAAGTCGTCGTTTTGGGTGCCGGCACGATCGGTATCAGCACCGCCTGGTATCTGCTCGAGCAAGGCCATCAGGTGACCGTGGTCGATCGGCAGCCGGATGCCGCGATGGAGACCAGCTTCGCCAATGGGGCACAGATTTCAGTCAGTTTTTGCGAGCCCTGGGCCAATGCCAGCGCGCCTTTCAAGGTTGCCAAATGGTTGTTGCGCGACGACTCGCCCTTGCTGTTCCGCCCGCGCCTGGATCCGCATCAATGGCGTTGGGGATTGTGCTTTCTGGCCCAATGCACGACCGCGGCGTTCGAGCGCAATGTCGCCCAACTGGTGCAACTCGGCCGCTACAGCCAGCAGTCAATGCAAGAATTGCTGGCGCAAACCGGCATCGAGTACGAACGGCTCGAGCGCGGCATCCTGCATTTTTTCTCCTCGCAGGCCGACTTCGACGCCGGTGCCGAGGGCGCCGAGATCATGCGCCGGCATGGCGTTGATCGACGCGTATTGAGCCGTGCCGAGGTGCTGGCGGTCGAACCGGCGCTGGCCAGTTTCAGCAGCCAGGTTGCCGGCGGCACCTTCACGCCCAGCGATGAGTCGGGCGATGCCCGCGTCTTCACGCAGAAGCTAGCCGGGCTTTGCGCCTTGCGCGGTGCCAACTTCCTCTACGACCACGATGTCCTGAAGCTGGGGCGCAGCGGCGAGCGGATCAGCGAGGTCTTGGTCTCGTCGCGTGAAGCGGGCACCACATCGGTCTTGCAGGCCGATGCTTTCGTAGCGGCGCTGGGCAGCTACACGCCGGCCTTGTTGCGGCCCCTGGGCGAATACCTGAACATCTATCCGGCCAAGGGCTATTCGGCAACGCTGCGCCTGAAACGGCCGCAGGACGCGAGCGTTGTCAGCCTGCTGGACGACAGCCGCAAGATCGCGATTTCCCGCCTTGGCGACCAGATCCGCATCGCCGGCACGGCCGAGCTGGCCGGCTTTGATACCCGCCTCGATAGCGCCACCGCCAAGGTCCGCTGCGACACGCTGGTGCGCCGCTACGAAGAGCTATTCCCAGGCGTCGCCGATTGCAGCGAGCCCAACTACTGGACTGGCTTGCGCCCCAGCACGCCGACCAATATTCCCTATATCGGTCGCAGCAAAAAAGCAGCCAATCTCTGGATCAATGCAGGTCATGGCACCCTGGGATGGACCCATGGCGCTGGCTCGGGCCGCGCGCTGGCCTTGTTGATGGCCGGCCAGCAACCGGAGATGGCGTTCAAGTACTACGGCGTGGGCTGAAGCGGCCCGGCAGCCGGGGGCACCGCTACAATCCGCGCCCCTTCATCGCCCCTTGAAATTTCGCCGCCAATGAGTTCGCCTGCTTCCTTTTGCGCCATCGATTTCGGCACTTCCAACTCGGCCATCGCGATCCCGCACGAAGGCAGCATGCGCCTGGTCGAGCTTGAAGGCGGACAGCAGACGATGCCGACAGCGGTTTTCTACTATGTCGACGGTCGTCATGACGCCGATGGCCCGCCGCGCGCTTTCGGTCGCGCTGCCATCGCCGCCTATGTCGACGGCATCGACGGGCGCTTGATGCGGTCGATGAAGAGCATCCTGGGGTCAGGCCTGATCGAGCAAACCACCGATGTCGGCGGCGGCCGCGGCGTCAAATATTTCGACATCCTGGCGGGCTACCTGAAGCGCCTGCGCAATTCGGCCCTCGCCGCCGGCGCCAGTACCTCGATGAAGCAGGTGGTACTGGGCCGACCGGTGTTCTTCGTCGATGGCGAGCCCGAACGTGATGCCGCAGCCCAGGCCTCGCTGGACGCGGCGGCGCGCGCTGTCGGGTTTGACGAAGTGCATTTCCAGTTCGAGCCGATCGCCGCGGCTTTCGATTACGAGAGCGGCATCAAGCGAGAAGAAATCGTGCTGGTCGCCGACATCGGCGGCGGCACTTCGGACTTTTCAGTCGTGCGGGTCGGACCGCAACGGATGCAGCGGATCGATCGCCGCGACGACATCCTCGCCAACCATGGCGTACATATCGCGGGCACCGATTTCGACCGCCATATCGAGTTGGCGAGCATCTTGCGCGAATTCGGCTACCGCTCGATCGGCCCGCCGCGCAAAGGCGCGCCAGCGCGTGAAGTGCCCAGCGCGGTCTACTTCGATCTGGCCACCTGGCATTTGATCAATACCGTCTACAGCCCGCTGCGCGTGGCCGAATTGCGCCAGATGCGCAGCTTCTATGGCAGCGCCTTGCATCACCAGCGCTTGATGACGGTGCTGGAAGAGCGCCTCGGCCATGAACTCGCAGCACGCGCCGAAAGCGCCAAGATCGCCGTGTCGGGCGGCGGCGATACGCTGATCGACCTTGACATGGTCGAGCCGGGCTTGCAGATCCTGCTCAGTGAAGCGGTGGCGATTGACGCGCTGGACAGCGACATCAACCGCATCGTGCAGGCCGGCCGCGATGCGGTGGCGCAAGCCGGGCTCAAGCCTGGGCAGATCAGCGCGCTGTATTTCACCGGCGGATCGACCGGCCTGCGCCTGCTGGCCGAGCGCATCGCCGCTGACTATCCCGCTGCCGTCCATGTCAAGGGCGACCGCTTTGCCTCGGTCGCTACCGGCCTGGGGCTGCATGCCGCCAGACTTTTTCGCTGAGTCAGTTGGGGCCATTGCTTGCCGGGTACGGCAAGGTCTTGCCCGCAAGAACCCGCTAAATCAGTTGGGGCCAGAGCTTGCCGG
>JBIKPD010000177.1:0-7838 GCA_044357665.1 Roseateles sp.
ACCAAGTTCGCACAGACCTTCTCGACGGCTGATGACAACCAGCCCGCAGTGACGATCAAGGTTTATCAGGGCGAGCGCGAGCTGGCTTCAGGCAACAAGAGCCTGGGTGAGTTCAATCTGGAAGGAATTCCGCCGTCACCGCGCGGCACGCCACAGATTGAAGTTTCATTCGACATCGACGCCAACGGCATCCTGCATGTCCGGGCCAAGGACAAGGGCACCGGCAAGGAAAACAAGATCACGATCAAGGCCAATTCCGGCTTGACCGAAGACGAGATTCAGAAGATGGTCAGGGATGCAGAAGTCAACGCAGCCGAAGACAAGAAAAAGATCGAAATCGTCCAGGCCAGAAATCAGGCGGATGGCATGCTGCACAGCGTGAAAAAATCCGTTGCCGAGCATGGCGACAAGCTTGAAGCTGCCGAAAGAGAAAAGATCGAAGCTGCGATCAAGGATCTTGATCTGGCCATGAAGGGCGAGGACAAGGCCGAAATCGAAGCAAAGACCGAGTTGTTGATGACCGCGAGCCAGAAGCTCGGCGAGAAAATCTACGCTGAAACACAGGCTGCCGAAGCGGCGGCAGGTGCTGCAGAACAGCCTCAGGCAGCGCAGGAGCCGCATGGCGCAGCCAAACCGGCTGACGACAATGTGGTCGATGCCGAGTTCAAGGAAGTCAAGAACCCGAAGTGATGTTCAAGACATGCCAAACCCGCAATGATCGAGGGGTTTGGCAGTTGTCGTCGCCGCGTTGGAGCCCAGGGCTTTGCCCTAAAAGCTCGACGCGGCGCTGTTGTTTGATACAGGCGGAATCAGCCCATGGCAAAGCGTGACTATTACGAAATCCTCGGTCTGGCAAAAAACGCCTCCGACGAAGAAATCAAGAAAAGCTACCGCAAGGCAGCGATGAAATATCACCCTGACCGAAATCAGGGTGAAGGCGCCAAAAAGGCCGAGGAGCAGTTCAAGGAGGCCAAAGAAGCCTATGAAATGCTGTCGAATCCGCAAAAACGCGCGGCCTATGATCAGCATGGTCATGCTGGCGTCGATCCCAACGTCGGCGGCTTCCGTCCGGGTGGTCAGGGTGCTGAAGGATTTGGTGGATTTGCCGAAGCCTTTGGCGATATTTTCGGCGACATCTTCAGCGGCAACGGCGGAGCTGGAGGACGGCGCGGCGGCGGTGGCCAGCAGGTCTATCGCGGCGCCGACCTCTCCTATGCGATGGAAATATCGCTGGAAGAAGCCGCCCGCGGCAAGGAATCGCAGATTCGCATTCCGAGTTGGGAAGGTTGCACGACCTGCAATGGGAGCGGCGCCAAGCCTGGCACGAGCGCCAAGGGTTGCAGCACCTGCAATGGCGCCGGCACCGTGCATATGCGGCAAGGCTTCTTCTCGGTGCAACAGACCTGTCCGCATTGCCAAGGCAGCGGCAAGATCATCCCCGACCCCTGCACAGCTTGCAATGGTCAAGGCAAGGTAAAAAAGAGCAAGACGCTGGAAGTGAAGATTCCAGCCGGGATCAATGAAGGCATGCGCATTCGCTCAGCCGGCAATGGTGAACCCGGCGTCAACGGCGGCCCCGCCGGCGACCTGTATATCGAGATCCGGATCAAGGCGCATGCGCTGTTCGAACGCGATGGCGACGACCTGCATTGCACCATGCCAGTGGCCATGACGATGGCGGCATTGGGTGGCGCCATTGACGTGCCGACGCTGGGCGGAACAGCGGAAATTGAACTCCCCGAGGGCACCCAGCATGGCAAGACCTTCCGCTTGCGCGGCAAGGGCATCAAGGGTGTACGTTCAAGCTATCCGGGTGACCTGTATTGCCACATCAACGTGGAAACGCCGGTCAAACTGTCCGAACATCAGCGCAAGCTCTTGAAGGAGTTGGACAAATCATTCCGCGATGGCGGCGAACGTCACTCACCGAACTCCAAGAGCTGGACCGACAAGGTCAAGGATCTGTTCAAGTAGGCCTTGATGACCGCCGGGCGCCTTGCGGCGCTTGGTCATTGAGCTCGGGCGATCAGTAATCGCTGCCTGAGCTATAGCCTGGCGCCAGATTTTCGAACTTGGTATGCATGCGCTGAAAGGCCAGTTTGACCGTGCCCACCGGGCCATTGCGCTGCTTGGCGATGATGATCTCAGCGATGCCGGGTTCCTTGCATTCTTCCTTGGTGTAGTACTCGTCGCGGTAGATGAACATGATGATGTCAGCATCCTGTTCGATCGCGCCGGATTCACGCAGATCGCTCATCATCGGACGCTTGTCAGGACGAGATTCAACGCTTCGATTAAGCTGCGAAAGCGCTACGACCGGGCATTGCAACTCCTTGGCCAGGGCTTTCAAACTGCGTGAAATTTCGCCGATGACGGTGGCACGATTCTCTTCACTGCCGCCATTGCCACTCATCAACTGCAGATAGTCGATGATGATCAAGCCGAGCTTGCCGCAGATCCGTGCTTGGCGGCGGGCACGGGCCCGCACTTCGCTGGGCGACAGGCCAGGGCTCTCGTCGATAAAGATGCTGGCCTTGCCCAATTTATCTACCGCCTCGGACAGTCGCCCCCATTCATCATCGGCAAGGCGCCCGGTGCGGAGATGGCTTTGATCGATGCGGCCGATCGAACCGACCATGCGCAAGGCCAGTTGGTTGGCGCCCATTTCCATCGAATAAATAACCACCGGCAGGCCTTCATTGATGGCGACGTTTTCACCGATATTGATCGCAAATGCGGTCTTGCCCATCGAGGGGCGCGCGGCCAGCACGATCAGGTCACCCGGCTGAAAGCCAGCCGTCATCCGGTCGAGGTCAAAAAATCCTGTCCGCACGCCGGTGACATCTTCGGCGCCGTTTTCGGCCAATTCGTTGACGCGGTCGATCAAGGCGACCACCAGGTTGTCCATGCTCTGGAAACCCTGGCGGTTGCGTGAGCCCTCTTCACCGATGCGGAAAATCTTGGCTTCGGCCTCGTCGAGAATTTGCGTCACAGGTCGGCCCTGCGGGCTCAGGGCTGCGGTCGCGATCTCGTCGCTGGCACTCACCAGTTTGCGCAGAATGGCCCGCTCTCGCACGATTTCAGCGTAGCGCCTCAGGTTGGCAGCACTTGGAACGCTCTGCGCCAGCGCGTTCAGATAAGCCAGCCCGCCACATTCCTCAGCCTTGCCGACCGAGGTCAACTCCTCGAAAACCGTCACCACATCGGCCGGCTTGCTGGCGTTGATCAACTTCCCGACAGCAGCAAATATCTGTTTGTGCTCGAAGCGGTAGAAATCGGATTCGGTCAACAGGTCGCCGGCGCGATCCCAAGCCGAGTTATCGATCAACAAGCCTCCGAGGACGCTTTGTTCGGCTTCGACGGAATGGGGTGGTACGCGCAGGCGCGCCACCTCGTCATCCTGGCGGCCGGCACCAGGAAAATTGGGGGAAGAGAAGATCGCAGACATAGCAGAACTATACGGCCAGCCAGCCGCCATGCTTGTGGACAAAGCTGTGGAAATCTCCGGGGTCGGCGGGTATAAGCGGCATCCCGGCAAGGAGTTCATGCCAGTATTAAAAAAGCCGGGACTCTGGTCAAGAGTACCGGCTTTGGGCCAACCCGATCAGGGTGGCAACCCGACGCCATCAAGGCGCCGGCTGTTCCAGATCAGGCCGCTTCGGCGACGACCTGGACGTTGACTTCCACGACCACATCGGAATGCGGCGTCACATTGACAGGGAACTCGCCAACCGACTTCAAGGCACCGAGCGGCATACGCACTTGCGACTTGGAGACAGCAAAGCCCAGTTTCGTCAACGCTTCAGCCACATCGGCGTTCGTCACCGAACCAAACAGTCGGCCGTCAACGCCGGCCTTCTGGCTGATGCGGACGGTCTTGCCGGCCAGGCTTTCACCCAAGGCCGTTGCCGTTGCGAGCTTCGCGGCAGCAGCTTTTTCGAGCTCTGCACGCTTGACTTCGAATTCCTTGATGGCTGACTCGGTGGCACGGCGTGCCTGGCGAGTCGGGATCAGGAAATTACGGGCATAACCGTTCTTGACATTGACGACATCGCCAAGGTTGCCGAGATTGGCGACTTTTTCAAGCAGAATAATTTGCATGGTCAGCTACTCCTCAGACCTTGTGCTGGTCGCTGTACGGCAGCATGGCGAGAAAACGAGCTCGCTTGATGGCCACAGTCAGCTGACGCTGGAAGAACGCACGCGTGCCGGTCAGGCGAGCGGGCGTGATCTTGCCGGTTTCACCGACGAAATCGCGCAATGTGTCAATGTCCTTGTAATCGATCTGCTCGACACCGGTGACGGTGAAGCGGCAGAAACGCTTACGACGGAACAGCAATGACTGGGTATTGCGCTTGGGTTTTTTGTCCTTGGAAAACCGACCTTTACCACGTGGCGGAGCCATAGTGTTACCTCTTTAAGTTTCAATCCGGATTCGAACAATTCGGTGTTCGATCGGTATCCATTGCCGTGATGTGGAAAATCGTTCCACGTCCATTGCGCTGGTTGCTGAGAAAGCCCGAAAAACAGGCCGTTCCTCCTACACCCAGCGCCTGCAGACGCTTGACAGTTTCACCGATCGCCACTGCTTTGATTTCCATGGAAACCTTGCGTGGTTTGCCGGCTTCTTGCACTTGCGACTCATGCTTCAAGCTGAGGTCAAGTGCAGCAAGCCCGGCCGGCGTATATCTGACGAGTCCGATTTCCTGCAACTGCGCGTCTAAAACCAGATGATTCAATTGCGATTCACTGGACTATCGCGCTGCAACACAGTTCGCTGTTTACCGATTCAAGCACCCTGGAGCTGCTTAAGCTTCCTGAGGATGAGGAGCCTTGCGGGACTCTTCACGTTCCACGGTCTTCATCATGACTGAAGGCGTGGCCTCGGCCTTGGGCTTCAACACGGTCAAGTGACGCAGCACGGCGTCATTGAAGCGGAAACCGGTCTCGAGTTCGGCCAGTACTTCCTTGCCGCACTCGATGTTCAGGCACAGGTAATGTGCCTTGGCAAGCTTCTGGATCAGGTAAGCCAGTTGACGGCGACCCCAATCTTCAACGCGATGCACAACGCCACCACCTGCGGTGACCAAGCCCTTGTAGCGTTCCAGCATTGCCGGAACTTGTTCGCTTTGATCCGGATGGATCAGCAAAACGATTTCATAGTGACGCATAAGTACTCCTTGTGGGTTCCAGACAGATTTCTCTTGCCTGAGGAAGCCGCGCCACAGCGTCAGTCACGTGGTCACGGCAAGGGGGAACCCGCAAGTATAGCTCAGATCGCCGGATCGATGAAACAGATCAGGGCTGCGGTGGACTGCGCAACTGCGTGACCATTGGCATTGGCAGCGCGGGTGTCAAAAGGCTGACCAGCATCGCTGCGGCAAATCCGGCCGGCACACCAAACAGGCTGGCCGAAATCGGCTGGATGCCCCACCAAAGCTGAGGCAGGCCCGGCAGCCCGATGGCGGCTCGCAGGCCGGGATGGGCACTGGCCATGTAGTAACTGGTGACTCCCAACCCGGTCAGCATGCCCGCCTTTGCCCCCCAGGCGTTGGCTCGACGCCAGAATATGCCCAGCACCAGCACCGGAAAAAAGGCCGACCCGGCAAGCGAAAAGGCCGCCACCACAAGGAACAGGATGTCCGCCGGCTTCTGCGCTGCTACCGCAGCGGCGGTCAGCGCAGTCACGAGCAGCAAGGCCTTAGACAGGGTCACCCTGCGCGTCACCGAAGCCGACGGATTGAGTACGCGGAAATAGACATCATGCGAGAGCGCGGCAGAGATCGTCAGCAGCAGCCCGTCAGCCGTCGACAGGGCAGCAGCCAGGCCGCCCGCAGCGACCATGCCCGACACAACATAAGGCAGACCGGCCAGCTCAGGGGTAAGCAGCATGATGATGTCGCTGCCGATATGCAGTTCGCCCAATTGCAGCAAACCGTCACCATTGACATCACTGACTGACAGCAGCGTTGGATCGACTCTGGCCCATTGGGTAATCCATACCGGCAATTGATCAAAGGGCGTTCCGATCAGATGATTGAAGACCTCGTACTTGACCATCACCGCCAGCGCAGGCGCGGTGAGGTAGAGCAGGCAAATGAAGAACAGCGACCAGGCCACCGACTCGCGCGCTTCGCGTACCGTCGGCGTCGTGTAATAACGCATCAAGATATGCGGCAGGCCAGCTGTTCCGACCATCATGCAGAACACCAGGGCAAGGAAATTGCGCCGCGATTCGTCAAACTGCTGACGCTGCGCCGGAGTGCCATCCGGGTCGCCGGCGAACTGCTGGGCATGTGGCAACATCCCGGCCAGCGGCAATGCCAACAACTCGTTGGCAGTTTGTCCGCGCTGCCATTGCTCGGCCGCATCGGAAGCCGTACGTGGCAAAACCGCCTGCTTCTTCTCCGCAGCCTGGATCAAGGCCAGCGACTCATCGGCATTTTTCAGCAAGGCGACTTCCCTGGCTGCCAACGCCCGCTCCTCAGCCAGCGCGGCCGGCACATCGCGCAATTTGTCCGCATATCCGACGGCTCGCAACCTGAAGACCTCGCGGACTTCAAGTTCGCGTGGATCATTCAAAAGCGCTGTCTCACGCTCGCTGATCGCCTGCAACTGATAGCCATAGATCGGCAGCGGCACGCCGGTCTGCTGGACGCAGAGCCAGACCACCGGCACCAGATAGGCTGCAATCAGCACGATGTACTGGGCCACCTGGGTCCAGGTGACGGCTCGCATGCCACCCAGAAATGAGCACACCAGCACGCCACCCAGGCCGACGAACACACCGATCTCGAAGGCCAGTCCGGTCAGCCTGGACGTGATCAGGCCAACCCCATAGATCTGCGCTGCCAGGTAGACGAAGGAGATCAGGATTGCGGCAAAAGCCCCCATCAAGCGCAGCGACTGGCTGGCGTATCGTGCCGCCAGAAAATCCGGGAGGGTGAACTGGCCGAACTGCCGCAGATAAGGCGCCAGAAACAAGGCCACCAGGCAAAAACCGCCAGTCCATCCGAGAACAAAGGCCAGCCCGCCATAGCCTGACAGGTACAAAGACCCGGCCAAACCGATAAAGGACGCAGCGCTCATCCAATCAGCACCCACCGCCATGCCGTTGTAGAAGGCGGGCACCCGCCGGCCAGCGACGTAATACTCATCGGCGTCGGTGGTGCGACTGATCACCCCGATGACAGCATAGACAATCACGGTCGCGGCCAGAAAACAAAAGCCGATCCAGGCTTTGGGCATGCCCTGCTGCTCCAGCACAGCCAGCGCCAGCACGAACAACACAAAGCCCAGCAGGTACCAGGCATAAATGCGGTTCAACTGCGGCGCAAGACTGCCTTGGTTGACAGCGGACGGATTTTTAGCTGGATTGAGGATTGGCAAGATTCGCTCGGCCCGGAAAATCGCTTGATCATGCAAGCAAAACACCCGCGCTGTCGATAGCGACGAACCCGCAGGGCGGCAAGTCAAGGCCGCCCTGACCTCAAACGCAACAACTCATCGTTTCGCCAGCCGCTGCCAGGTTTCGACCACCGAGTCGGGATTGAGCGAGATCGACCCGATCCCTTCGTCGGCAAGCCAGTCGGCAAAATCCGGATGGTCGCTCGGACCCTGACCGCAAATGCCGACATATTTGCCGGCCGCGCGGCAAGCGGCGATGGCGCGCGAGATCAGCGCCTTGACGGCCGGGTCACGTTCGTCAAAGTCTCCCGCCAGTTGCTCGAGGCCCGAGTCCCGGTCGAGACCCAGGGTCAGCTGGGTCAAGTCGTTGGAGCCGATCGACATGCCGTCGAAATGCTCGAGAAACTGTTCGGCCAGGATGGCATTGCTGG
>JBIKPD010000178.1:0-7831 GCA_044357665.1 Roseateles sp.
GGGAGTTTTCTTCAGAGAGCCAACGGGCAAGCCTGCCGCGCCGGACCCCGACAACAGCGCGGCCAGAGTAGTTGACCCGTTCGTGGTGAGCTCGTCGAACCATCTTCCTGTCCGCTCGTGGTGAGCCTGTCGAACCATCAACAAAGCCGCTCGTGGTGAGCCCGTCGAACCATCTTCCTGTCCGTTCGTGGTGAGCTTGTCGAACCACGCTGCCAGACCCTTCGACAAGCTCAGGGCGAACGGGGAGTTTTCTTCAGAGAGCCAACGGGCAAGCCTGCCGCGCCGGACCCCGACAACAGCGCGGCCAGAGTAGTTGACCCGTTCGTGGTGAGCCCGTCGAACCATCAACAAAGCCGTTCGTGGTGAGCCCGTCGAACCATCTTCCGGTCCGTTTCCTGTCCGTTCGTGGTGAGCCTGTCGAACCACGCCTTCAGACCCTTCGACAAGCTCAGGGCGAACGGTGGTTTTTCTTCAGCGAGCAATCAGTGCCCGGTGAGCCCGCCCTCAACCCCGGTCGAACTTGAACACCGCCATGCTGGCCAGCAGGTTGGGGCTGGTGCGGATCTGGCGGCCGTCCTGGATGCCGAAACTGTCGAGAACGCGCAGACGGTTCTTGCGCGCCAGGATCTCGAAATCAGCGAAAGTGCCGACGCGGATATTCGGCGTGTCGTACCACTCATAGGGCAGCACGCGCGTCACCGGCATGCGGCCCAGCAGCACTTGCAGGCGGTTCGGCCAATGGGCGAAATTGGGGAAGCTGACGATGCCGATGCGGCCGACGCGGGCGGTCTCGCGCAACATGCCTTCGGTATTGCGCAGATGCTGCAGCGTCTCGAGTTGCAGCACCACGTCGAAGCTCTGGTCGGCAAAGATCGACAGCCCTTCCTCGAGGTTCAACTGGATCACGTTGACGCCGCGCTGCGCGCAGGCCAGCAGGTTCGCATCATCGAGCTCGACACCGTAGCCGCTGCAGCCGCGGTGCTGCTGCAAATGGGCCAGCAACTCGCCGGTGCCGCAACCGAGGTCGAGTACACGCGAGCCTTCGGGCACCAGGGCGGCGATCTGCGCCAGGACAGCGCTGGCAGTCATTGGAATTCCCCCGCGATGCGCTGGAAATAAGCCCGCAGCACGCCGTGATAGCGCAGGTCGTCGAGCAGGAAGGCGTCATGCCCATGCGGCGCATCGATTTCGGCGTATGAAACGTCGAGCCGGTTGTCGAGCAAGGCCTTGACGATTTCGCGCGAACGGGCCGGCGCAAAACGCCAGTCGGTGCTGAAACTGGCGAGCAGGAATTTACAGCTGGCGCTGGCAAAAGTGCGGCTCAGGTCGCCGCCAAAAGCACGCGCCGGGTCGAAGTAATCGAGCGCCCTGGTGATCAACAGATAAGTGTTGGCGTCGAAATATTCGCTGAACTTGTCGCCCTGGTAGCGCAGATAGCTTTCGATCTGGAACTCGATGTCCTGGGTGCTGTAACCGAGCTCGGCCTCGCGCATCTTGCGGCCGAATTTCTGCTCCATCACATCGTCAGACAGGTAGGTGATATGCCCGATCATCCGCGCCACCCGCAGGCCGCGTTTGGGCACCACACCATGCTCGTAAAAATGACCGCCGTGAAAATCCGGGTCGGTGATGATGGCGCGCCGCGCTACCTCGTTGAAAGCGATGTTCTGGGCTGACAGATTCGGCGCGGTGGCGATCGCGATGCAATGGCGCAGCATCTTCGGATAGCGCAGCGACCAGTCGAGCGCCTGCATGCCGCCGAGCGAGCCGCCCAGCACGGCAGCCAGTTGCGTAATGCCCAGCCGCTCGAGCAGCAGCGCTTGCGCGTCAACCCAGTCTTCCACCGTCACGACCGGGAAGTCAGCGCCGTAGACGCGGCCCGGCGTATCCGGGTTGGCATGCATCGGGCCGGTCGAGCCGAAACAGGAGCCGATATTGTTGACACCGATGACAAAGAAGCGCTCGGTATCGAGTGGCTTGCCCGGCCCGATCAGGTTGTCCCACCAGCCTTCGCTCTTGTCCTGGCCTTCGTAGCAGCCGGCCACATGGTGGCTGGCATTGAGCGCATGGCAGACCAGCACAGCGTTCGAGCGCTCGGCATTCAACTCACCATAGGTCTCGTAGACGATGTCGAAGTCGCGCAGCCTGGCACCGCTGCGCAAAGGCAGGGCGGCATCGAAATGCTGGCTTTGCGCGCTCACAAAGCCGAGGCTCGAAGCGCTCATGAAGGCATCGCCGATCTCAGGGTCATCGAAATTCCGGTTGGCTGTTACTCAAGGGACGCGACAGAGGCAATGCACGATGGTCGCGAACGGCATTTTGCCTTGTCCGTTGGCAGCCGAGAGTTCGCCCAGCCAGGCCAGTTCGCGCCCGGCCTCGAGCAGCAGCGCCGGCGGAGCGAAACCGAGCTGGGCTTGCAGCGCCTGCAGCAGCGCCGGCGCCAGCACATCGCCGAGGCTGGACAGCAGGCGTTCGGTGCGGCTGAGCTCGCGCTCGACATAGCGGACATGGGGTTCGCCTTCGAGCTTGGCCAGCTTTGCAGCAGCCTGCACCGCATCGTCAAAGCTGCCGAGCCGGTCGATCAGGCCGCGGTCCAGCGCCTGCGCACCGGTCCAGACCCGGCCCTGCGCCACTGCGTCGATTTCGGCCACGCTCTTCTTGCGCGCTTGCGCAGCGCGGCCGGTGAACTCGGCATAGATATGGTTGACGCCTGACTGCACCGTCGAAGCCAAGCGCGGGTCAAGCGGGCGCCGCGGGTCGAAGCCACCAGCCAGCCAGGTGGTGGTGGTGCCGCCGGTATGGATCGACAGTTTCTCGAGCAGTTTGTCGCCGGTCGGCAGCATGCCGAAAACGCCGATCGATCCGGTCACTGTGGCCGCATCGGCGATCACCGCATCAGCGCTCATCGAGATCCAGTAGCCGCCTGAAGCCGCCACATCGCCCATCGACACCACCACCGGTTTGCCAGCCTTGCGCGCCAGCTCCAGCTCGCGCCGCACGATCTCGGAAGCGAACGCGCTGCCGCCGGGCGAGTTGACCCGCAGCACGATCGCCTTGGTGTCTTCGTCCTCGCGCGCCTGACGGATCAGCTTGGCGGTCGAATCCCCGCCGATGCGGCCTGGGCCGGCTTCGCCGTCAACGATTTCACCTTCGGCCACGACGATGCCGACCTGCTGCTTCGAGGGCTGCGGTTTTTTCAGCTGGCCGAGGTAGGCGCTGAGGTCGACCTGCCGGAACGATTTGGACTTCTCGTCGATTGCGCCTCGAGCGATCAACAAATCGCGCATTTCGTCGCGGGTCTTGATGCCGTCGATCAGCTTGGCCTTCAAGGCCAATTGCGCGCTGTCGCCCTTCAAGGCTTCCAGCCGCTGCGGCAGCTGCTCGATGCCCAGCGCAATCGCGCCCGGCTCGAGCTTGCGCACTTTCTCGATCGCTGTGGTGTAGCCACTCCACAGCTCACCATACAGATAGCTCTCGGCCTCGATCGACGCCTTCGACGGGCCATTGGCAAAATAAGGCTCGGCAAAGCTCTTGTAGGTGCCGACGCGGATCACATTGGCCGACACGCCGAGCCGGTCAAGCGCGTCCTTGTAGTAATTGCGGTAACGGCCGAAGCCTTCGATCATCACGCCACCCATCGGGTGCAGGTAAATCTCGTTGGCCTGTGCGGCGAGGAAATAGCTGCGCTGGCTGTAGTTGTCGCCATAGGCGAGCAGCGGCTTGCCACTGGCTTTGAACCGGGCCAGCCCGGCAGCCACTTCATGCAGACTGGCCAGGCCGGCGCCGTTGAAATCATCAAGCCGCAGCGCCACCGCGCTGATCTTGTCGTCCTTGGCCGCGGCTTCCAGGGCCCGCAACACATCGCGCAGCCGCGTCTGCTTTTGCGCCTGTCCTTGCACTTGCGCCATCAGCTGTTCGCGCGCCGAGCCTGAAAACTGCTCGACCAGCGCACCCTTCAAATCCAGCACCAGGGTGGTCTTGTCCTGCAAGGCCTTGGGCCCGCGCGTGGCCAGCCCGACAACGATGGCGATCAGCAGCGCCAGCAACAACAGGTTCAGCAAGACCTTGCGGGTGCCATCAAGCAGCCACCAGCCTTTGCCCAGAACCCAGCCGATCGGCTTGAAGAATGATTTGATGCTCACGGCTCGTCCCCTGGAAGTGAAAGCGCGTTGATTGTGCAGCATCCGCCTGCAACGAACGTGGGCTTGGGGTCAGCGAGCAATCCCGGCAGCATCTGCTATTGAATGAAATTATTCACATAAATCCAGGGCCACGATCGGCATTCGAATTAAAGTCAGCTTCTCGATAAATAGGTTTTTTCCCCGGGATGCTCTGCATAACTCAACTCGAGCGGGTGCGGTGCGGATCGGGATGGGATGCAAGGCGCATTTTGCGGCCAATAGCGCTTGCTATTGGCAATAAATGCAACGCCGCAGACCGCCCGAGGCCGCGCTAGCACAGGCCGAGAGGGGTTATGCAAAGCATCCTTGAATATATTCACGTGATTAGTAATATTACTGAGAATAAAGCATGACCATTCATGGCAAGGCTTATGTCGTCGGCGCTTATGAGCACCCGACGCGCAAGGCCCCGGATCGTTCGGTGGCGCAGTTGCATGCCGAAGTCGCCCAAGGTGCGCTGCTCGATGCCGGCCTGAGCAAGGACGACATCGACGGTTATTTCTGCTCGGCCGACGCGCCCGGCATGGGCCCGACCTCGATGGTCGAATACCTGAACCTGCGGCCGCGTCATATCGATTCGACCGACATCGGCGGCGCCTCCTACCTGAGCCTGGTCAGCCATGCGGCACAGGCGATCGCGGCGGGCAAATGCAATATTGCGCTGATCACGCTGGCCGGGCGGCCGCGCAGCGAAGGCGTGGCCACCGGCATTACGCCCAAGCTGCGCAACCCTTCGCAGCCCGATTTCCAATGGGAATATCCCTACGGCATCGCCAACGCCAATGGCTATGCGATGTGCGCCAAGCGCCATATGCATCAATACGGCACGACCAGCGAGCAGCTCGCCTGGATCAAGGTGGCGGCCTCGCACCATGCCCAGCACAACCCGAATGCGCTGCTGCGCCAGGTGTTGACGGTGCAGGATGTGCTCGACTCGCCAATGGTCGCAGACCCCTTGCACCGACTCGATTGCTGCGTCGTCACCGATGGCGGCGGCGCCCTGATCGTGACAAGGCCGGAGATCGCACGTTCGCTGAAGCGTCCGCTGGTCAAGCTGATCGGCGCCGGCGAGGCCGTCAAGCATCAGGCCGGCGGCTATTTCGACCTCACCACATCGGGCGCGCGCTGGTCGGGCGCCCAGGCCTTTGCCGAAGCCGGCGTGACACCGGCCGACATCCAGTACGCGTCGATCTACGACAGCTTCACCATCACCGTGCTGATCCAGCTGGAAGACCTGGGCTTTTGCGCGCCGGGCCAGGGCGGCGCTTTCGTTGCCGATGGCAACCTGATCTCGGGTGTCGGCAAGCTGCCGTTCAACACCGACGGCGGCGGGCTGTGCAACAACCATCCGGCCAATCGCGGCGGCATGACCAAGGTGATCGAGGCGGTGCGGCAATTGCGCGGCGAAGCCCATCCGGCGGTGCAGGTGCGCGACTGCAAGCTCGCGCTGGCCCAGGGCACCGGCGGCATGCTGGCGACCCGGCATGGCAGCGCCACCTTGATTCTGGAAAGAGAGTGACCGAATGAGCGACAACTCACGCCTGCTGCCGGCACCGATCCCCACGGTGGATTCACTCCCCTTCTGGGAAGCGGCCAAGCAAGGCCGCTTTCTGGTCAAACGCTGCAGCGCCTGCGACAAGGCCCATTGGTACCCACGCCCGACCTGCCCTTTTTGTTTCAGCAGCGAGACCCAATGGCAGCCTGGCCTGGGCAGCGGCGTGATCTATTCCTTCAGCGTGATGCGCCATGCCAAGCCACCCTATGTGGTCGCCTTCGTGACGCTCGACGAAGGGCCGACGATGCTGAGCAATATCGTCGACTGCGACCCCGAGACGCTGGCGATCGGCCAGGCTTTGCGTCTGCTGTTCAAGCCTTCGGACGGAGAATTCCCGGTGCCGGTGTTCACCCCGGTCCAGCCATGAAATTTCAAATGGAAAACATTCGATGATCAACAAAATAGTTGGTAGCACCGCCGAGGCGGTGGCCGATATTGAGGACGGTTCGACGATTCTGGTGTCGGGTTTTGGCGGCGCCGGCTTGCCGACCAGCCTGCTCGACGCGCTGGCGGCGCAAGGCGCCAGGAACCTGACGATCGTCAGCAACAACGCCGGCAGCGGCGGCGTCGGCATTGCCAAACTGGTGCTGGCCGGCCAGGTGCGCAAGGTTGTTTGTTCCTTCCCGCGTCAACCGGGCTCGACCGCCTTTGACGACCTGTTCCGCGCCGGCAAGCTCGAGCTCGAACTGGTTCCGCAAGGCACGCTGGCCGAACGCATTCGCGCTGCGGGTGCCGGCATCGGCGCTTTCTTCACCCCGACTGGCGCCGGCACCGAACTCGCCAAGGGCAAGGAAAGCCGCATCCTCAACGGCGTCGAGCAGGTGCTGGAGTTTCCGATCCATGCCGACTACGCCTTGATCAAGGCCGGCTGTGGCGACCGCTGGGGCAACCTGACCTATCGGCGCTCGGGACGCAATTTCGGTCCCTTGATGGCGACCGCTGCGCGCTGCACGATCGCGCAGGTGCGGCAGATCGTCGAACTCGGCGAGCTCGACCCCGAGAACATCATCACCCCGGGCATTTACGTCAAACGCGTGGTTCTGGAAGACGGAGCAGCATCTTGAGCACATACACCCCCAGAACAACGGCGCAGATCGCGCAGCGCATCGTCCAGGACATCCCCGACGGCGCTTATGTCAACCTGGGCATCGGCCAGCCGATGTCGATTGCCAACTATCTGCCGCCCGACAAGGAAATCATCCTGCAGAGCGAAAACGGCATCCTCGGCATGGGCCCGATGGCCACTGGCGACCAGATCGACCCGGACCTGGTCAACGCAGGCAAACAGAACATCACCTTGCTCAAGGGCGGGTCGATTTTTCACCATGGCGATTCGTTCGCGATGATCCGCGGCGGCCATATCGACATCTGCGTGCTCGGCGCCTTCCAGGTCTCGATCAAGGGCGACCTGGCCAACTGGCGCACGCAGGACCCCGCTGCGATCCCGGCCGTTGGTGGCGCGATGGACCTGGCTTTCGGCGCCAAACAGGTGTTCGTGATGATGGAGCATCTGACCAAAGCGGGCGCTTCCAAGCTGGTCGAGCAATGCACTTATCCGTTGACCGGTGCCGGCGTCGTGACACGGGTCTACACCGATCTGGCAACGCTGGAAATCACGCCGCTGGGCATGCTGGTGATCGACCGGGTTGACGGTCTTTCGCATGCCGAACTGGAAAAACTTTCGAACATCCCTTTGCTGGAGAAAACCCATGATTAAGCTGAAAAAATTGTTCGCGCTTGGCGCACTGCTGCTGCCTCTGGTGGCGTTGGCCGCCTACCCGGAAAAGACCATCAAGATCGTCGTCGGCTTCACCCCGGGCGGCAGCGCCGACAGCATCGCGCGCATCCTCGGCATGGCGATGAGCAGCCGCATGGGGCAGACCGTCATCATCGAAAACCGCGCCGGTGCGAATGGCAATATCGCCACCGAATTTGTCTCGCGGTCGGCGCCCGATGGTTACACGCTGTTCTACACCTCGATCGGCCATGCGGTGAACCCGGCGCTGTACAAGGAGGCGAAATACGACCCGGTAAAGGACTTCACCCCGATCGGCCAGGTGCTCAGCGCGCCCAATGTGCTGGTCGTGCCGGCCAG
>JBIKPD010000179.1:0-7827 GCA_044357665.1 Roseateles sp.
AGCGACCCGGTAGTGCCTCTTGCCCGCGGCAAGGCGGCCTGCAATGCCTTGCAGGCGATCGGCCATCCGGTCGAATGGCATGACTACCCGATGCAGCATTCGGTCTGCCCCGAGGAAATCGTCGACCTGAACCGCTGGCTGCTGAAAACCCTCGCCTGAGAACCTTCAGCGCCCTGCCTCAAGCCCGACCAGCGTCAATGCGGCGCTGCTGCTGCAGGCCTCGGAGCGTCAGGCCTTCACGCCGAGCATGGTGCGCTGGCCCTTCGACAAGCTCAGGACGAATGGCTTCAGAATCGGGGCTCGTCCCGGTCCGGGCTTACCAGCGACACCAAATGGTGAGATCAGCTGCGGTAATCGGCATTGATGCTGACATAGTCATGGCTCAGGTCGCAGGTCCAGACGGTGGTCCGGGCATCGCCACGGTGCAGGTCGACAGTGACGGTGATCTCGGCCTGCTGCATCACACGCTGGCCATCGGCCTCGAGGTAATCGGGGTGACGGCCGCCGGCGCGAACGACATGGACATCATCCAGATGCAGGTCGATCAAGGTCTGGTCGAGATCGCTGATGCCGGCGTAGCCGACTGCGGCGAGGATGCGGCCCAGATTCGGGTCACTGGCGAAGAACGCCGTCTTGACCAGCGGTGAATGGGCGATGGCATAGGCCGCCAGCTTGCATTCGGCTTCATTGCGGCCGCCTGCCACCGTCACGGTGATGAACTTGGTGGCACCCTCGCCGTCGCGCACGATTGCCTGCGCGAGTTGCTGCGAGACCGCAATCACCGCAGCCCGCAAGGCCTGCCCTGCAACGCTGCCCAGCGAATCGATGCGTCCATGCCCGGCCTTGTGGGTGGCGATCAGCATGAACGAGTCATTGGTCGAGGTGTCGCCGTCGATGGTGATGCGGTTGAACGACTGGTCAGCCGCTTCGCGCACCAGCACCTGCAGCAATTCGGGCGCCAGGTTTGCATCGGTGGCGACGAAACCCAGCATCGTCGCCATATTCGGCCTGATCATGCCCGCGCCCTTGGCGATGCCGGTGATGGTGACCAACTGCCCGTCGACCTCGATCTGGCGCGAGGCCGCTTTGGGCAAGGTATCGGTCGTCATGATCGCCAGCGCCGCATCGCCCCAGGCGTCAGTTCGCAGCGCATCGATCGCCGCAGGCAGGCCGGCCACCAGGCGCTCGACCGGCAAGGTCTCCATGATCACGCCGGTGGAAAAAGGCAGTATTTGTTCCTGCTGCAAGCCCATCATTTGAGCCAAGGCGCTGCAGCTTTGCCTGGCGCGGGCCAGGCCATCGGCGCCGGTGCCGGCGTTGGCGTTGCCGGTGTTGACCAGCAGCGCCCGCACGCCCGCCGCTGCGCCAAGATGTTCGCGGCAGACCTGCACCGGTGCGGCACAAAAGCGGTTCTGCGTGAAAACGCCGGCCACCGAAGCGCCGGCATCGAGCGCGATTACCAGCAAATCGCGCCGCTGCGCCTTGCGGATGCCAGCCATCGCCACGCCCAGATTCAGACCGGGGACAGGATGCAGGGAGGCGGGATCGGGCGCTTGCAGGTTGACTGGCATGACAGACTCAAAAAGAAAATGAATCTGAGGATTGTAGGCAGGAGCAAGGGATGCTCTGCATAACATGCGCCCGAACCGCCAGACCAGTCTTACCCGGGACGGCGGCGCCTCGCAGCGACCACAGCCATCAAACCGCCCAGCGTCAGCGCCAAGCCTGAAGGCTCGGGCACTTCATTCTGCAGATTGAATGTGCCCGCGTAAGACGCAGAGATCGCAGCGCCATCGGCCAGGCCCTGACCAGCGCGACCGCTGACGATCAGCTGAAAGGGGCCGGCCAGGGCATCATCCGAGAACCAGGCGGCTTCAGAAGATTCGAGCACCCCGAGGAGATTGAACTTCAGGAAATCGAAAGCCAGTCCGTTCAAGGTCGCGCTGAGGAAATCAATGTCGGTGGATTTGGTGAAGCCGAGCGTTCCCAGGCTGGCGGTTACTTCGCCGGAATTGCTCGCCGATACGAAATTGAACGTGTCAGTGAACAGACCGGCGCTGGTATGGACGATGCCGAACACAGCTGCCTGTTCGCCCTCTTCGACGGGGCCGAGTTGGACGCTTTTGTTGTTCAACAGCGGTGACGCATTGACTGCTCCGGCCAAGGCCAGCAGCAGCACAGCAAATTGATGATTTGTCGACAAGGCAGGTTTCCTTCTGACTATGGACGGCGAAATACCGCCCGATGCCCTCACTCTATTGGCTGCAGGTTGGCGCCGAATCCCGCCGCCAGGGGGCGCCCCCCGGAATTGACGGCACGCAATCCGGGCCCCTTGAAAAACTTCCACTCCCCAAAAGCAAAAGCGCCACCGAAGTGACGCTTGCTTTGCCCAACTTGACCGCCAATCAGTCGATCAGCTCAGCCTGCCATGGCAGAACTTGAATTTCTTGCCGCTGCCGCAGGGACAGGGCTCGTTGCGCCCGACATGGCCAAAGCCATTGCCTGCCGCTTCCGGCGCCTGCTCTTGCGACACCGAGCCATCTTCGTTCGGATGGGTGTAGGTGATGTTGCTGACCTGCTCGACGCGTGCCTCGATCGCCTGGGCAGCGCTGGCCGCTTCTTCCTGGGACTGGATGCGCACATTCATCAAATTACGCGTGACTTCCATCTTCACCACGTCAAGCATTTGCGAGAACAACTCGAACGCTTCGCGCTTGTATTCCTGTTTCGGGTTCTTCTGCGCATAGCCGCGCAGATGGATACCCTGGCGCAGGTAGTCGAGCGCCGACAGATGTTCACGCCAATGCAGGTCGATGCTCTGCAGCAGCACCATGCGCATGAAGGGGGTGAACTGCTCGACGCCGACACGTTCGATCTTGTCATCGAAGGCAGCATCTGCGACCTTGGCAACGGTTTCGAGCAGATCCTCGTCGCTGATCGATTCGCTTGTCTCGACCAGGGCACGCAGTGGTACGTCGAGTTGCCATTCATCCCGCAGGACACGCTCGAGCGCCGCCACATCCCATTGCTCTTCAACGCTGTCCGCCGGCACGAAGGTATGGACGATTTCAGCCATCGTGCTGCGGCGCAGGCTGGCAATCTGGGCGACCAGGCTCTGCGCTTCCAGAATGTCGTTGCGCTGCTCGTAGATCACCTTGCGCTGGTCGTTCGACACATCGTCGTACTCGAGCAACTGCTTGCGAACGTCGAAATTGCGCGCTTCGACCTTGCGCTGCGCGCTTTCAATCGAGCGGCTGACGATGCCGGCCTCGATCGCCTCGCCTTCGGGCATCTTCAGCCGATCCATGATCGCGCGCACCCGGTCGCCGGCGAAGATGCGCATCAACTGGTCGTCAAGCGACAAATAGAAACGCGATGCGCCCGGATCGCCCTGACGGCCTGAGCGACCACGCAACTGGTTGTCGATGCGGCGGCTTTCATGCCGCTCGGTCGCGATGATGCGCAAGCCGCCGGCAGCCTTGACCTGTTCGTGCAGGCCCGCCCATTCGTCCTTCAACTGCTGGATGCGGGCGACTTTTTCGGCGTCCGGAATCGCGGCATCGGCTTCGATCAGCTTGACCTGGTTTTCGACATTGCCACCGAGCACGATGTCGGTACCGCGCCCGGCCATATTGGTCGCGATCGTGATCACGCCAGGACGACCGGCCTGCGCAACGATTTCGGCCTCCATCGCATGCTGCTTGGCGTTCAGAACGCGGTGCGGCAATTTGACCTTCTCGAGCAAGCCCGAGATCAGTTCGGAGTTCTCGATCGAGGTGGTGCCGACAAGGACCGGTTGGCCGCGTTCATGGCAGTTGCTGATGTCTATGATCACCGCATCAAATTTCTCGCGGCTGCTCTTGTAGACCAGGTCCTGCTCATCGCGGCGGATGGTCGGGCGGTTCGGCGGAATCACCACCGTCTCCAGGCCGTAGATTTCCTGGAATTCGTAGGCCTCGGTGTCGGCCGTGCCGGTCATGCCGCAGAGCTTGCCGTACATGCGGAAAAAGTTTTGGAAGGTGATCGAGGCCATGGTCTGGTTCTCGCTCTGGATCGCCACTCCTTCCTTGGCCTCCACGGCTTGATGCAGACCATCGCTCCAGCGCCGGCCCGTCATCAGTCGGCCGGTAAATTCGTCAACGATCGTGACTTCGCCGTTCTGCACGACGTAATGCTGGTCGCGGTGGTAGAGCTGATGCGCGCGCAGGGCCGCATACATATGGTGCATCAGGCTGATATTGCCGGCATCGTAAAGGCTCGCGCCTTCGGGCAGCAAGCCGGCCTGGGTCAGCAGCATTTCGGCGTTTTCATGGCCGTCTTCGGTCAGGTAGACCTGATGCGTTTTCTCGTCGACAGTGAAGTCGCCGGGCTCGATCACGCCCTCGCCGGTGCGTGGGTCGAGTTCGCCGATCTGCTTTTTCAGTCCCGGTGCGATCTTGTTGATCGTCAGGTAAAGATCGGTCTGGTCATCGGCCTGGCCGGAAATGATCAGCGGTGTACGCGCCTCGTCAATCAGGATCGAATCGACCTCGTCGACGATCGCGAAGGCCAGCGGCCGCTGCACGCGATCGGCCACATCATTGACCATGTTGTCGCGCAGGTAGTCGAAGCCATATTCGTTGTTGGTGCCGTAGGTCACATCGGCCGCATAGGCGGTCTGCTTCTGCTCACGCGGCATCTGCGGCAGGTTCACGCCGACTGACAGGCCCAGGAAGTTGTAGAGCTGTCCCATCCACTCAGCATCGCGGCGTGCCAGATAGTCATTGACGGTCACCAGATGCACGCCGCGGCCGGTCAACGCATTCAAGTAGACCGGCAAAGTCGCCATCAAGGTCTTGCCTTCGCCGGTACGCATTTCCGCGACCCGCCCTTCATTGAGCACCATGCCACCGATCAACTGGACATCGAAGTGGCGCATCTTCAAGACGCGCTTGCTGCCCTCTCGAACGACGGCAAATGCCTCGGGCAGGATCGCGTCGAGGGTCTCGCCACCGGCAACACGCAGCTTGAATTCTTCGGTCTTGGCTTTCAGCGCAGCATCGTCGAGCTTCTCGAACTGAGGCTCCAGCGCATTGATCTGCTGCACAACACGGCGATAGCCCTTGAGCAAGCGCTCATTACGGCTACCGAAAATCTGGGTGAGAAGCTTGGGCAACATGCAGCGGATTATCTAAGTTCATTGGCCAGCGCTTGGCTGGTGCCTGGTGCCAGAGCCACAGCCCCGGCATTGCTGCCAGAGACCTAGGCCTTGTTGTATTACTCGCTCGCGTCAGACCCGCAGGCAAAGCCCTGGGCGCCCTGGCGCAAAAGCTTGGGAGTTTATCATCCTGACCGTTGTGCCTTGGCCGGCAGGCATATGGCGGGGCTACACTTGTCCGATGCGCGCGACAATCCACCCCCGAACCCATGTGCAGCCGGCGGCAAAGGCCAGCCAAGTGCCGGGCCCGCTGACGATCGCGCAGGCTCTGCATCAGCATGATGGACTGGCTCGCCTGGGCTTGCTGATCCGCGAATCGAACCGCCGCCTTGAGCTGATCAAGCCCGCCTTGCCAGGCGCCTTGGCTCGCTATGTTCGAGCCGGTCCGGTCGACGAAGCGGGCTGGACCTTGCTGGCATCGAATGCTGCGGTGGCCGCGAAATTGCGCCATCTGCAACCGCTGCTCGAAGCGCTGCTGGCCGAACAGGGCCTGCAACCGGCGCTGGTTAGGGTGAAGTTGCTGCAGCAGGAAAGCTGAAGCTTCGATCCAGCAAAAATGAAAAAACCCGCTGCGCCAGCATTTGCTGACCCATCGGGCTGTTCAACTATGCAATGGTGCCGCTTGTCGGATTCGAACTGACGACCTACCGCTTACAAGGCGGTTGCTCTACCAACTGAGCTAAAGCGGCACAGCCCTACATTCTAGCTGCAATTTCGGCTTTACTTGACCAACTTCAATGCGGGACGATTTCCACCACCCGCCGGGCTGCCATCGGGATCGTCGCCAGGACCTTGCGGGTCATCAGCGGCGGCGGCCGGTTTTGCCAGGTCGGTCAGCGCTTCAGCATTGCTCTCCGGGCTCGATGCCAGCCTCAAGCCGCGCAGCGGCGTGACCGGCCGGCCGACTGCCGTTCCCATGGGGTTGCGCTTGTCGAGTGCCGTGGCGACCGGAGCGCCGTTGGCGCTGGGCGCCGGGAAGGCCATGCCTTGGCCGTTTTCCCGTGCATAGATCGCCACCACATGGTCGACAGGCACGATGATTTCCCGCGCCACACCGCCAAAACGGGCCTTGAACTGGACGAACTCATTGCCGAGTTCAAGGTTGCTGGTGGCGTCGAAACCGACATTGAGGACGATTTCGTTCTTGCTGACATATTCCGTCGGCACCTGCACCGAACTGTCGACATGCACAGCGATATAGGGCGTAAAGCCATTGTCGGTGCACCAGTCGTGCAAAGCACGGATCAGGTAAGGCCGGGTCGAGCTGCTCGAGCCGTTCGCCGGCCCGCCGATGTCGGTGCTTTGTTCCATGGCTGGCTTACTTGCGCATGACCTTTTCGGAAGGCGTCAACGCCTCGATATAGGCCGGGCGCGAGAAAATCCGTTCGGCATAGCGCAGCAGCGGCAAGGCGTTCTTCGACATGTCGATGCCGTAATAGTCGAGGCGCCACAGCAGCGGCGCAATGGCCACGTCGAGCATCGAAAAATCGTCGCCCAGCATGTACTTATTCTTCATGAAGATCGGCGCCAGCTGGGTCAGCCGATCGCGGATCTGCGAACGCGCTTTGTCCAGCAGCTTGTCGGTCGCTTTCGGGCTGTTGCCGCGTCCTTCAAGTACGTTGACATGGGCGAACAGTTCCTTCTCGAAATTGAGCAGGAAGAGCCGCACGCGGGCGCGCGCCACCGGATCACCAGGCATCAATTGCGGGTGCGGAAAACGCTCGTCGATGTACTCGTTGATGATGTGCGACTCGTACAGAATCAGGTCGCGTTCGACCAGAATCGGCACTTCGTTGTACGGATTCATCAGGGCGATGTCTTCGGGCTTGGCGAACAAGTCGACATCGCGGATTTCAAAATCCATGCCCTTTTCAAACAGCACGAAGCGGCAGCGGTGCGAGTAAGGGCAGGTGGTTCCAGAATAAAGCACCATCATGGCAGCAGGCTCCCGAATAGTCAGTGAAAGGGTCGCGGCCCCGATCAACCGGGTGCCCGCACAAGTACAAACGCAGTGGGAGGCTCAAAGAGCACCCACTGCGCAACGGTCCCGGCTTGCACCGGGCCCGCGACATCTATTTAACGTCTTTCCAGAAAGACGCGTTCAATCTCCAGGTGATCACGGAGAAGACACCGAGGAACAGCAAAACCCAGATGCCCAGGCGGAACCGCTGTGCCTGGACCGGCTCGCCCATCCACTGCAGGTAAGCCACCAGATCGCCAATCGATTCGTCAAACTGACGCGTGTCCATTTTCCCGGGCGTCAACTGTTCGAATCCTTGAAATACATGGACGGTCTTGCCATGCTCATGCGGGTCGGCTTGGTCACCGAATTTGGCCCCGCGCTGACCTTGCAATTCCCACAACACATTCGGCATCGCCACCGTCGGGAAAGCCATATTGTTCCAGCCAGTGGCCTTGCTGTCATCCCTGTAGAAGGTACGCAGATAGGTGTACAGATAGTCGGCACCCGAACCCTTGGCGCCATCGGCGCGCGACCGGGCGATCACGGTCAGGTCAGGCGGCAAGGCACCAAACCAGTCCTGTGCCTGCTTGGGGTCGAGCGACACCGTCATCAGTCCGCCGACCTTATCGGTCGCGAACATCAGATTGGACTTGATCTGGGCCTCGGT
>JBIKPD010000020.1:0-24356 GCA_044357665.1 Roseateles sp.
CGCCAGAAGCAGCAGGCCCAAGGCCAGCGAGGCGGCGGTCTCGAAGCGGTGGTGACCATAGGGGTGGTCGATGTCGGCGTCTTTCTTGCTGTGATGGCCAGCGAACAGCACGACAAAATCCGCCACCAGATCGGACAGGGAATGGATGCCATCGGCGATCAGGCCTTGCGACTTGGCGATGATCCCGACCGTGATCTGCATGACAGTCAGCAGCAGGTTCACGACGACGCTGACCCAGGTGCTGCGCGTTGCCGCAGCCTGTCGCTCGGCCGGGCTGTGGGTCGAATCTTCAGAGTCTTCGTCAAGCGGCGTGAATTTCATGGGTTCATTCCGGGATATGGTGAGCGCTCTCGACAGCGGCGCACCCGAGTATGCAACGCCTCAACCCTGACCAGGGACTTCCAGCGCTTTGTTTGAGCTGACCCCGGGTCTTATTCTTTATCAAGGGACTAAACTGTGAGCTGCTGCCGGATTCTCTGCAGTCAAGCTCGCCACTGTGCCATTCTTTGCATGAGTCTACCCACTGCATTCGATCCACCTAAAGCCAGAAACGAGGCAGGCGCCAGGCCGGCCAGGTTCTTGCTGAAAGCGCGGCATTTGGCTTGCGCGCGTGGCGCCAAGACGGTCTGTGCGGGTCAGAACCTGACGCTGCAAGCCGGCGGCATGCTCTGGCTGCGCGGTCGCAATGGCAGCGGCAAGACCAGCTTGCTGCGCGTGCTGGCCGGGCTGGCCAGCCCTGAGGCCGGGTCGCTGGAGCGCGCGCCTGGTCTGCGCACGCTCTTCATCGGCCATGCCAATGCCTTGAAGGAAGACCTCAGCGTGATGGAGAACCTGCGCTTCCTGGCCATCCTCAACGGCCTGCCGGTCGAAACCGGGAGGCTGCAGGTCGCGCTGCGTTTCTGGGGGCTTTGGTCCAGGCGCCATGCGCCGGCGCGCACCTTGTCCCAGGGCTTGCGCCGACGGGTGGCCTTGTCCAGGCTGAGTCTGGCCGACGAGTTGCAACTGTGGCTGCTCGACGAACCGCTCGACGCGCTCGACGATGAAGGCGTGGCCACGCTCTATGCCTTGCTCGGCCAGCAGCAGGCGCGCGGCGGTGCCGGCCTGCTGACCAGCCATGTGCCGCTGCAGTCGGCCAGGCTGCAGTTGTTCGAGCATTGGCTGAGCCAGGCGCCGCAGGCATGAGCGAAGCCGAATCGTTGGGCCATTCAGGATCAGTTTTCTATGCTGTCTTGCAACGCGACCTGCGTTTGGCGATGCGCCGGCGCGGCGAGGCGGCCTTGCCCTTGGCGTTCTTCCTTGTCAGCACCGCGCTTTATCCGCTGGGCGTTGGCCCTGAACCGCAGACCTTGCGCCTGATCGCTGGTGGGGTGCTATGGGTTTCGGCGCTGTTGGCGGCGCTGTTGTCGCTGCAGACGCTGTTTGCCGCCGACCATGCCGATGGCACGCTGGAGCAGATGCTGCTGAGCCAGGAACCGCTCTGGCGCGTCGGTCTGGCCAAGGTCTGTGTGCATTGGCTGCTCAGTGGTTTGCCGCTGGTGCTGCTGTCGCCGCTGCTGGGCCTGCTCTATCAACTTGACGGTGAAGCCTTGTGGATGCTGCCGCTGGGCTTGCTGCTGGGCACACCGGTGCTGAGCCTGATCGGCGCGGTCGGCGCCGCGCTGACGCTGGGACTGCGCAGCGCCGGCAGCCTGATTCTCTTGCTGGTCCTGCCGCTATGCATTCCGGTGCTGATTTTCGGCGCCGGTGCGGTGCAGGCGGTTGACAGCGGTATTTCGGCCAGCGGGCATTTGTCGCTGCTGGCGGCAATTCTGATCGTGACCCTGATGGGCGCGCCAGTCGCAATGGCGATGGCGCTGCGCATCTCGATGGAGTGAACTATGCATAGCGAGGTCGCCAACTGGCGAATTTTCAGCCTGTCTGCCCCGGCGCGTTTCTACCGCGTTACGGCCTGGCTGCATCCATGGCTCTGGGCGCTCTGCCTGGTTTTAACCTTCATGGGCTTGTGGATGGGCTTTGTCGTCGCCCCGACCGACGCGACCCAGGGCGAGGCTTACCGCATCATCTTCATCCATGTGCCTGCGGCCTGGATGTCGATGTTGCTCTACCTGGCGATGGCCTTCTGGGCCGTGCTGGGCTGGGCCTGGAAGGTGCGCATGGCCTCGATGCTGGCGCGCGCGATCGCGCCGACCGGTGCCATCTTCACCCTGCTGGCGCTTTGGACCGGTGCCTGCTGGGGCAAGCCGACCTGGGGTGCCTGGTGGGTCTGGGATGCGCGCCTGACCTCGGAGCTGATCCTGCTATTCCTCTATATGGGCTATCTGGGCCTGGTTGCCAGCATCGACGATGTGCGCCGCGCCGACCATGCCGGCGCGCTGCTGGCGCTGGTCGGTGTGATCAATGTGCCGGTGATTTATTTTTCGGTGCGCTGGTGGAATACCTTGCACCAGGGTGCGACCATCAGCATGACGGCTGCGCCGAAGATGGCCAGCACCATGCTGACCGCGATGCTGTTGATGACGCTGGCGTTCTGGGCCTATGCCTTTGCGGTGGTTTTTATGCGTGCCAGGGCCATCGCCATCGAACGCGAGTCCGACCATGATTGGGTCATGGCCTTGACCTTGAACCAGCAGAACTCCAAATGAATTACGACAATCTGCACGATTTGTGGGAATTGGGCGGCTATGGCCGCTATGTCTGGCCCGCTTACGGCCTGACCGCCTTGTTGATGATCGCCGAACCCTGGCTGGCAGCGCGGCGTCTGTCGCAAGCACTGTCCCAGGCAAAGCAACAAACTGATGAAGAAGAGGATTGATTGATGAAGCCGAGAAATAAGCGCTTGCTGTTCGCTGCGGTGGTCCTGGCCGGGCTCGGCGCTGCGACGCTGCTGGTCATGAATGCCTTCGAGAGTAATCTGGTGTTTTTCTACACGCCGACCCAGGTCCAGGCCGGCGAAACGCCGGGTACCCGGGTGTTCCGCGTTGGGGGTTTGGTCGAGGCCGGCAGCGTCAAGCGCGACGGCATTGCGGTGCAGTTCAAGGTCACCGACACCGTGCATTCGATGCCGGTCAATTTTGAAGGTCCGCTGCCCGATCTGTTCAAGGAAGGCAAGGGCGTGGTGGCGCAAGGCCGCATGGTCGACGGGATTTTCAAGGCGCAGGAAGTGCTGGCCAAGCATGACGAAAACTATATGCCGCCGGAGGCTGCCGAAGCGCTGAAACGCGCTCAAAGCGGGGGTTCGATGCCCGCGCCCACTTCAGGAGCCAAACCATGATCGCTGAAATCGGCCACCTGGCGCTTTGGATCGCACTCGCTTTGGGCTTGGTGCAGGGTGTGCTGCCGCTGCTCGGTCTGGCCAAGCAGCGCCAGGACTGGACTGCCTTGTCGCGACCCCTGGCCTTGGCCACGGCCTTGTTGGTGTTGCTGTCTTATGTCTGCCTGACCGCCAACTTTGTTCAGCATGATTTTTCGGTCCTGTATGTCGCGAATCATTCGAACACCTCGCTGCCGCTGCCATACCGCATCGCCGGCGTCTGGGGTGGTCATGAGGGCTCGTTGTTGCTGTGGTTAATGATGCTGCACCTCTGGACCATGGCGGTCTCCATCTTCAGCCGCCACCTGCCCGATGCGATGGTGGTGCGTCTGCTGTCGGTGATGGCCTGGATCGGCATTGGTTTCCTGCTGTTCATGCTGACCACCTCGAATCCGTTCGATCGCCAATGGCCGATTCCGCTGGATGGGCGCGACCTCAACCCCTTGCTGCAGGATCCCGGCATGGTGATCCATCCGCCGATGCTCTATATGGGTTATGTCGGCTTTTCGGTGGCCTTCGCTTTTGCCATCGCGGCCCTGCTCGGCGGCGAGCTCGACGCCAAATGGGCGCGCTGGACAAGGCCCTGGACTTCGGCCGCCTGGGTCTTCTTGACCATCGGCATCGCGCTGGGCAGTTCCTGGGCCTATTACGAACTCGGCTGGGGCGGCTGGTGGTTCTGGGATCCGGTTGAAAACGCATCCTTCCTGCCCTGGCTGGTCGGCACGGCGCTGATCCACTCACTGGCGGTGACTGAAAAGCGCGGCGCCTTCAAGTCCTGGACCGTGCTGCTCGCGATCATGGCTTTTTCGCTCTCGCTGCTGGGAACCTTCCTGGTGCGTTCGGGCGTGCTGTCCTCGGTCCACGCTTTTGCCACCGATCCGCGCCGCGGCCTCTTCATCCTCGCCTTCCTCTGCGTCGTGGTCGGCGGCGCGCTGGTCCTTTATGCCTGGCGGGCACCGCGCATCGGCTTGGGCGGGCGTTTTGCGATCCTGTCGCGCGAGACCATGCTGCTGCTGAACAATGTGCTGCTGCTGGTCGCGATGGCATCGGTGCTGCTGGGTACGCTGTATCCGCTGGTGCTCGATGCGATGGGACTCGAGAAGATCTCGGTCGGAGCGCCTTATTTCGAAGCGGTGTTCGCGCCCTTGATGGCGCCGCTGCTGTTCCTGATGGGTGTCGGTCCGCTGACCCGCTGGAAGAAAGCCGAGTTGCTGCCCTTGATGTTGCGCCTGCGCTGGGCCATGGCCTGCGCCTTGATCGCTGCGCTGCTCAGCGCCTGGTTGGCGGGGCGCTTCAGCTTCCAGGCCTGCTTGGGCTTCGCTGCAGCCTACTGGATCACCTTGTCGATCCTGACCGACCTGTGGCCGGCCGGCAAGGGCCCGGCAGCCTGGCGCGAAGCGCTGCTGCGCCTGCGCCAACTGCCGCGCGCCAGCGTCGGCATGATGTTGGCCCACCTGGGCGTGGCGGTGTTCATCATCGGGGTGGTGATGGTGAAGAACTACGACCTCGAGCGCGATGTGCGCGTCAAGCCTGGCGACATCACGACACTGGGCTCTTACGAGTTCCGTTTCATCGGCGTGACTGATGTGCAAGGCCCCAACTACGCGGCTGCACAGGGCCTGGTCGAGGTCAGCAAGGGCGGCCAGATCGTCGCGACTTTGCGCCCCGAAAAACGCATCTACAAGGTGCAGCAGAGCCCGATGACCGAGGCTGCGATCGATACCGGGCTGACCCGTGACCTCTATGTTGCGCTGGGCGAAGCGATGGATGACGGCGGCTGGACGCTGCGCGTCTATGTCAAACCCTTCATCGACTGGATCTGGGGTGGCTGCCTCTTGATGGCCATCGGTGGCGGGCTGGCGGCGAGTGACAAGCGTTACCGGCGCGGCAAAGCCGAGGCTGCCGATGCGCTGGCTCCGCTCACGCTGAAGGCAGCGCGATGAAACATTGGAAGCTGCTGCTGCCGCTGGCGATATTCCTGATCCTGGTGATTGTGCTGGGGCGCGGCCTCAGCCTGGATCCGCGTGAAGTGCCGAGCCCTTTGCTCGGCAAGACAGCCCCGCCGCTGACCCTGCCCAGGCTCGACGACGCAGAGCGCGAATTCAAGCGCGAAGACCTGCTCGGCAAGGTCTGGATGCTCAATGTCTGGGCCAGTTGGTGCGTTGCCTGCCGCGAGGAACATCCGGAGCTGCTGGCGCTGGCCAAGCGGGGCCTGCTGCCGATTTACGGTCTCAATTACAAGGACAAGCGGGAGGATGGCCTGGCCTGGCTGAACAACTTCGGCAACCCCTATCTGGCCTCGGCCTTCGACGCCAAGGGACGCGCCGGCATCGACTGGGGCGTCTACGGCGTGCCAGAAACCTTCATCATTGACCAGCAGGGCTTCGTACGGCTCAAACATATCGGACCGCTGACCGCCGAGGTCATCAGGACCAAGGTCGAACCGCTGCTCAAGCAATTGCAGAACTGAAATGAAACATTTATTCGGCTGGTTGATTTCGCTGTTTTTCATCGGGGCTTCGGCGCTAGCCGGCGAGGCAATGCCGACGGCCGTCGATCCGGTGCTGGAGGCGCGCGTGCAGGCCATTACCAGTGAGCTGCGCTGCCTGGTCTGCCAGAACCAGACCATCGCTGACTCGCATGCCGAACTGGCGGTCGACCTGCGCGACCAGGTGCGCGAAATGGTCAAGCGCGGCGACAGCCAGGAACAGATCGTCGCCTATATGACCGCTCGCTACGGCGATTTCGTGCTCTACCGTCCGCCAGTGCGCAAGAGCACCTGGCTGCTCTGGTTCGGACCGCTGCTGTTGCTGGTCTTCAGCGTGTCGATGCTGATCCTGCATCTGCGCCGGCGCCGCAATCAGCCGGCCGAATTGTTCGATCCCGAACTTCCCGATGATGAGGCTGATGCCAGCCCTGAGAAAAGCCAATGAACAGTGAACTTCAGCAAGTGCGCCGCCGTATCGAGCAACTCGATGAACTGCTGCAAACCGGGTCGCTGTCCATCGACGCCCATCGCACTGCACGCAGCGGCCTCGAACAGGAATTGGTGGCGCTGGTACTGGCTCGGCCGCAAGCGACGATCGACCGCGTCAAACCGTCCGCCAGGCTCTGGCTGGGTCTGGGTTTGTTTGTGCTGTTGGTGGCCGCAGCCGGTTACCGCTGGACCGGTACACCGGCGGCGCTGACCGGCGCTCAGCCAGCGCCCGAGATGTCCGCCAACGATGCGGCGGCGGCGCCAGGCAATGAACAGATCGAGGCGATGGTGCAGGCGCTGGCCGATAGGCTCAAGGGTCAGCCCAATGACGCGGTCGGCTGGGGCATGCTGGCGCGCTCCTACGCTGCTTTGGGTCGGCATGCGCAATCGCTGCCGGCCTATGTGAAGGCACTCGCGCTGAACCAGAACGACACCACGCTGATGGTTGACTACGCCGATGCGCTGGCCTTGCAGCAGGGTCGATCACTCGCGGGCGAGCCGATGGTTTGGGTCAGGAAAGCGCTGGCCATCGACCCGAGCCAGCCCAAGGGGCTGTTGCTGGCCGGCAGCGATGCGTTTGACCGCAAGGACTTCGCGCAGGCCGCCAAGGACTGGACTGCCGTCGCGCGGGGTGGCGATGCGGAGAATCCGCTGGTCAAGCATGCGCTGGACGGTCTGGAAGAGATCAAACGTCTTGGCCTGGGCGCGTCGGGTCAGCAGCCCGCACCGGCGGACAGCGCCAAGCCAGCGGCAAGCCAGGCCAGACTCAGCGGCAGCGTCAGCCTTGATCCGAAGCTGGCGGCTTCGGTGAAGCCCGACGATGCCGTCTTTATCTATGCCCGCGCTGCAGAAGGTTCGCGCATGCCGCTGGCGATGTTGCGACGCCAGGTCAAGGACTTGCCGATGAACTTTGAGCTCGACGACAGCATGGCGATGAGCCCGCAAGCCAATTTGTCGAGCGCTCGCGAAGTGATCGTCGCCGTGCGCATCAGCAAGAGCGGCCAGGCGGTCGCCCAGCCCGGTGATCTGGAAGGCGACAGCGGCAAGCTGGCCGTCGGCAGCCAAGACATCAAGGTGCAGATCAACCGCATCCTGAAGTAAAGCCGGGCGGCAAGCTGCCGCCCTGGCTCATACAAACAGCTTGTCGTAGGCCGCCAGCAGCGTTTGGTGCATCGGGCTGCCCTGCATGTCGGCACCGAGTTCAACCAGGCCGAAGAAGCGTTCGCTGCGGTTCAACAGCGCTTGCGCTTGGCGCAAATTGTCCTGACCGAACAGCAAGGCCAAGGGCCGATCGAAATTGTCGCTGGGCTCGAGTTGCATCAGGCTCTCGATGCAGCGGTAGACCAGCCGGCGCTCGGCGCTCAGATCATTGAAGTGATGGATCCAGCTGCAACCTTCAAGAATCGCCTCTTCGTCGGCGACTGCCAAGGCCAGCAAGGTCTTCAACTCGCCGATGCGCAACTGTTTCCAGGCGCTGCCGACCGGAATCGCCAGACCGAGGATTTCCCACAGCGGACGCTCTTCGCTCAGATTCATCGTCTGCAGATCTTCGAGCAGGGCCGCGCATTCGTTTTCGTCGAGATCGTTCAGCCTCAGCAAAGCCGGGCGTATGCGGTTGCCGACGCTGTTGTTTTCCCACTCGAGGTCTTCGACCGGATAGATCTCCGACATGCCCGGAACCAGGATGCGGCAGCTGTAAGCGCCTTGCTCTTCAAAGTCGGCGATGTAGAGGTCGCGACCTTCGGCTGCAACGGCCTGGCACAGCCAGGCATAGTCTTCCGCCGTGCTGTTGCTGAAATTCCAGTCGGCAAATTCGAAATCGGGTGTGGCACCGAGGAAGTCCCAGCTGATGACGCCGCTGGAATCAACGAAATGGATTTCCAGGTTGGCGACGGCATTGATTTCGTCCATGTCGAAGCCGGGTGCCGGAAAGCCTTCAAGCGTGTCGAGCGCACGCCCTTGCAGCAGCTCGGTCAGGGCGCGCTCCAGCGCGATCTCGAAGCGCGGATGGGCGCCGAAGCTGGCAAAGATGCCCTGGTCCTTCGGGTGCAGCAGGGTCACATTCATCACCGGGTATTTGCCGCCAAGCGAGGCGTCGCGCACCATGATGCCGAAACCAGCCTTGCGCAGACCCGCGATGCCGGCCGCAATGCCCGGGAATCTGGCGATCACCGCTTCAGGCACTTCGGGCAGGCACAGGCCTTCGCTGATGATGCGGTACTTGATATGGCGCTCGAAGATTTCAGACAGGGCTTGGCTGCGTGCTTCCATCAGCGTGTTGCCAGCTGCCATGCCGTTGCTGACATAGAGGTTGCCGATGATGTTGACCGGGATGAAGGTCTGCGCGCCATCGTGCAAACGGGTATAGGGCAGGGTGCAGATGCCACGCTCGATGTGGCCGGAATTCAGGTCGACCAGCACTTCGGCGTCGATTTCACCTTCGGGGTTGTAGAAGGCATGCAACTCGGGATTGAGCATGCCGGCCGGCCAGCTGCCGTCCGCTTCCGGCCTGAACCAGCGCTCTTGCGGGTAATGGACAAAGGGCCGGTTGGCCCGGGTCTGGCCCAGATAAAAATGGGTCCAGAAGTAATGTGTGCCGAGGCGCTCAAAAAATTCACCCAGAGCGCTGGCACGGGCGGCCAGCTCGGTCGCGCCCTTGCCATTGGCAAACAGCATCGGGCAGTCCTGGTCTTTCACATGCACCGACCAGATCGACTCGATCTCGTTCAGCCAGGAGGACTCGTTCAGCGTGAAGCCGCGCAGCCGCAGCTTGGCCTGCATCGTGCGGATGGTCGATTCGAGCGAGGCGTCTTTGCCGGGGATGAAACTTTCGATTTGCATGGGTCTGGGTCGGTGATCGGGGCTGAAGCAGCGAAGCAGGGGCGCTGAGAGACGGCCAAAAAAAGACGCGGCCTCGCCGCGTCCTGAACAATTCACCGCTTTTCAGTATTTTATTGGCAATTCCCCGGCCAGCTTCAATCAATAAGCGATCGCGCTCTGACGGTTGGTCGCATTGCCTTCGAGTTGCGGCACCTGCGTGAACTTGCCGGCCATCTGTTTGCGCATTTCAATCACCACGTCCTTGCGCGCCAGCTTGTTCTTCGTTGCGGTCATCACCTTGATGAAGTAATAGGTGAAAGCGCCGTTGTAGCGGCCGCTGAAATAGGCATCGGCACTGGTCTGGTTGGCCTTGCAACCGGCCCACAGGATATGGTGCTGCCCGGCTATGGCCTTGTCGACTGCCTTGGCCGTAGCCGCCGGTCTGGCGGCCAGCGTAAAGCCGCGCACCCGGGCCTGCCTGGCCGTCGGCGGTGTGGCCAGCGGCGCGATGAAGCGGGCCCGCGGTGCATGCAGCGAGAAGGCCTCGCGCAAGCCGGTGCCGCTGTGGCAGGTGTCGAGGTAGACCTCGAGCAGCACCGTATCCGGCAGTTGCACGAACAGATCATGCAGTTCGTCGTCGCTGATGATATGGGCCGGATCCCAATCCTGACCTTTCTGCGCGATGTCATAGGGCACGAAGGCTTCGTCCATGCCGTCGGGTTCGTCACCCGATGCATCGGCGATCTGTGTGCCATGCGAAGACCAACTGAAGAGGATGTAGCTGAGCTTGCCTGCCTTGGCATTAGCCACGGCCTTTTTCAATGCGGCCATGATGGCCGCCTTGGTGGCCTGGGCATCGGTCAGGAGCTTGATCTCGGTGGCCTTGAAGCCCAGCAGGCTTTTGCACATGGCCGCCATGTCCTTGGCGTCGTTGACGCAACCATTCAAAGTGAATTGAGGGTATTTCGCAAATTTGTTGATACCAACGCAAATCGCTTGCTTTGCCATAGCCGTCTCCATGAGTTGTGGGGTGGAGATCGCGGTGGCCTGCTGCGGATTGTTTGCGCGCAGCAGGCCTCGCAACCAGTCTGCACCCTAAGCGGGCCAGCTTGGCCGCACCATCCCAAGCTTGGCAGAACTAGGGCTTGCTGGCGCCACTTCCCGGTCGCGTTGGCACATTGGCGCTGCAGATGTCGACATGGCGCGGGCTGCGCACATACCAACCGCCGCGGTTGCGGCGTGCATCGAGCAACTGCGTCCAGGTCTTGCTGTCGGTGCGCAGCAATTGCAGCGGACTGCGTTCAGCCAAGGGCAGATCAGCCAGCAAGCGCACGCTGCTGATCGGCAGGCGCTGCCCGGCTTGTTCATAAAACCCCATGTTCGGGCCGCCACGCGGCAGGCTCGACAGCAACTCGATCCCCTTGATGACACGGCCGACAACGGTGATGTTCAGGTCCAGTCCGCGCGGCGCATGGCCGATGACGGCATACAACTCGCTGCCATTGCTCGAGTCCACCGCATCGCTGCGACCCGCGCCGACCATGCCATAGCAATGCGCCAGCCAGGCCTGCTTGGTTTTCGGATCGGCAGCGACCGGCATGCCGTCAACAAAGCCGGTCAACGGTGCCCAGCCGTCGACATCAGCCAGGCGCTGCAACGGCAGGCCCTTCAGCGCCACCGAAAATTCCGCCGGCAACTGGCTCGAAGCGCTGCCCATCGGCCTGGCCAGCGCCTTGTCGTCGGCATCGGGATCACCCCATTGGGCGACAAAGTTGTCCTGAACCCGCAGGACCGCGAGCCCGTCGAAATAGCCATTGCGCGCTAACTGCCGGATATTGGCCGCATGGCGCGGTGCAAAGCGCGGCGCCAGTTCGATCAGCACCTGGCCCTGCGGCAAGGTCATCATGAGGGTGTTTTCGGGGTCGAGTTCGCGCCAGTCACTGTCGGGCGAGTTCTTGATGATGTCGGCGCTGCTGCTCACCGGCTTGGCCGGATTGGAGACTGGGTCGGGCTTGGCTGCCCAGGCGCTGTGGGCGACAAGCAAGCCGGCGGCCAATATTTTCAATCGATGTTTCATGGGTCGCCAGCATAGTCTCAATCAAGGGCCTGCCGAACTGATTCTTCCCGCCGCCTGACTTGCAGCGCGGTCAGGCAAAAATTGTCCCGGCTCAGTCGCTGCCTACAATCGGCCATGGCTTTTGTACATCTGCGCACCCACACCGAATTTTCCGTCGTCGACGGCACTTTGAGAATCGACGACCTGGCCCAGGCTGCTGCAGCGGACGGGCAAGTCGCGCTGGCGATCACTGATCTGGCCAACCTGTTCGGCGGTATCAAGTTCTATAGCGCAGCGCGCAAGCAAGGCGTCAAGCCGCTGCTCGGCGCCGACTGCTGGCTCGAACCCGAGGGCAGCGACAAACAGCCCAGCAGGTTGCTGCTGCTGGTGCAGAACAACCAGGGCTATTTGAATCTGTGCGAATTGTTGTCGCGTGCCTGGATCCGCAATGTGCAGCGCAACCAGGCCTGCCTGAAATGGGACTGGTTGCAGGAGCTCGGCGAGGGCTTGATCTGCCTGTCGGGTGCCCAGTTCGGTGGCCTGGGCCAGGCCCTGCTGGCCGGCGACAAGCCGCGCGCGCTGGATTGGGCCGGGCGCCTGAACGCCATCTTCCCGCAGCGCTTCTACATCGAATTGCAGCGTGCCGGTCTGCCCGGCCAAGAGGCGCTGGTGCAGGCCAGCGTGCCACTGGCTGCCGAACTGGGCCTGCCGGTGGTGGCGACCCACCCGGTGCAGTTTCTGGCCGAGGATGACTTCGAGGCGCATGAAGCGCGCGTTTGCGTGGCCGAGGGCGAAACGCTGACCAACCCGAAGCGCATCAAGCGTTTCCTGCCCAGCCAGCATTTTCTTGCTCAGGCACAGATGGAGGCCTTGTTTGCCGACATCCCTTCGGCCCTGGCCAACACGGTGGAAATTGCGCGGCGTTGCAGCCTGAGCCTGGTGCTGGGTAAACCGCAGCTGCCCGACTTCCCCACGCCACTGGTGGACGGTGTGCAGATGACGCCAGATGACTACTTCCGCTATGCCTCGCATGAAGGCTTGAACGAAAGGATGGCGCTGCTTTATCCCGATCCGGTGCTGCGCGAGGCCCAACTGCCACGTTATCTTGAGCGACTCGAATTCGAGCTCGAGACGATCGTGAAGATGGGTTTCCCCGGCTATTTCCTGATCGTTTCGGATTTCATCTTGTGGGCCAAGAACAATGGCTGTCCGGTCGGCCCGGGCCGGGGTTCGGGTGCGGGTTCGCTGGTCGCTTATGTGTTGAAGATTACCGACCTCGACCCGCTCAAGTACAAGCTGCTGTTCGAGCGTTTCCTGAATCCCGAGCGGGTCTCGATGCCCGACTTCGACATCGACTTCTGCCAGGGCAATCGCGAGCGCGTCATTGACTACGTGAAGGACAAATACGGCCGCCACGCGGTCAGCCAGATTGCCACCTTCGGCACCATGGCGGCCAAGGCGGCGCTGCGCGATATCGGCCGGGTGCTGGGCATGGGCTATGGGCAGGTGGACTCGATTGCCAAGCTGATCCCGGCGCCCCCCGGCAAGACGGTGACGCTGGCGCGGGTGCCGGCCGAACCCGACCCCAAGCTGATTTATGCCCGCATCGAAGCGCCCGAACTGGAGGAGCGCGAGAAGAACGAGGAAGATGTGGCCGAGTTGCTGAAGCTGGCCGCTCGTGTTGAAGGCATGGTGCGCAATATCGGCATGCATGCCGGTGGCGTGGTGATCGCACCGGGCAAGATCACCGACTTTTGCCCGCAGTATCAGCAGCCCGGCTCGACCAGCGCGGTCAGCCAGTTCGACAAGGGCGATGTCGAAGCGATCGGCCTGGTCAAGTTCGACTTTCTGGGCCTGGCCACGCTGACGATTCTGGAGTTGGCCAAGAACTTCATCCAGGCGCGCTATCCCGAGCAGAAGGACTTCTCCTTCGAGACCATCCCGCTCGATGACAAGCGGGTCTACAAGCTGTTTTCCGATGGCTTGACCGAGAGCGTGTTCCAGTTTGAATCGCGCGGCATGCAGGGCATGTTGCGCGACGCCAAGCCTTCGCGACTGGAAGACCTGATCGCGCTGAATGCCCTCTACCGGCCGGGGCCGATGGATCTGATCCCGACCTTCGTGGCGCGCAAGCATGGGCGCGAGCCGATCGAGTATCCGCACCCATTGACCGAAGCGGTGCTGGCCGAAACCTACGGCATCATGGTCTATCAGGAACAGGTGATGCAGACCGCGCAGGTGCTGGGCGGTTATTCGCTGGGTGGCGCCGACATGCTGCGCCGTGCGATGGGCAAGAAAAAAGCCGAGGAGATGGCCGAACACCGCAGCATCTTCCGCAAGGGTGCAGCCGAGAATGGCCTGACCGAAGCCAAGGCCGACGAAGTCTTCGATTTGATGGAGAAGTTTGCCGGCTATGGTTTCAACAAGAGCCATGCGGCGGCCTATTCCTTGCTGGCTTATCACACCGCCTGGCTGAAAGTCCATTTCACTGCCGAGTTCTTCGCTGCCACTATGAGCATCGAGATGGACGACACCGACAAGCTGAAGGTGCTGCTGAACGACGCCAAGTTGTTCGGCATCGACTTTCAGCCACCCAATGTCAACCTGGGCGAATACCGTTTCGAGCCCTTGAGCAAGAAGCTGATCAACTATGGGCTCGGTGCCATCAAGGGCACGGGGCAGGGCGCGATCGAAGCGATCAAGGCGGCGCGCGAAGGCCGCGGCAACGGTCCGCAAGGCAAGGAGTGCGGCGACTTCAAGAGCTTCTTCGATTTTTGCCGCCGGGTTGATCGACGCTCGGTCAACAAGCGCGCGGTCGAGGCCTTGATCAAGGCAGGCGCCTTCGACGTCCTGCATGCCGACCGTGCCAGCCTGCTCGCCAGCGTGGCGCGCGGCTATGCCCATGCGGAAACCCAGGAAGCCAATGCGGATCAAGGCGGACTGTTCGACTTCGGCGACTCGCATGCCTCGTCCACTGCCGAACCCGACCTGGTCGAAGCCCCGGCCTGGAGCATCAAGGAACGCTTGACGCTGGAGAAAACAGCGATCGGCTATTACCTCAGCGGCCATTTGTTCGATCAGAGTGGAGCCGAAGTCCGCCGCATGGTGAGGCGCCAGATCGCCGACCTCGGCGACAGCCGCGAGCCGGTGCTGGTGGCTGGCATCGTCAGCGATCTGCGCATCGTCAATGGCCAGCGCGGGCGCGTGGCGATTTTCAAGCTTGATGACAAGTCCGACCTGATCGAGTCGGTGGCCAATGAGGAGATGCTCAATGCGCACAAGGAGTTGCTGGTCGATGACGAGTTGTTGATCATCCAGGGCAAGGTGCAGGCGGACCGCTTCTCGGGCGGATTCAGGCTCAATGTGCAGGCGGTCTGGAACCTTGCCGGCGCCAGAGCCAGGTTCGGTAAATATTTCCTGCTGCCGGTGCAGCAGCAACTGCCGGCCTTGCAGCAGTTGCTCAAAGCCTGGCCGGCGCGCCAATTGCAGACCGAACAGGGTCTGATTGCCCAGGGCCTGACCGTGCAGACCCACCACCGTCTGCGCGGCGAGTCGGCTGAATTCAAGCTCGACCTGGGCGAAGAAAGCCGCTTCTGGCCCAGCGACGAGGCCTTGGCGCTGCTCGGCCAGACGGCCGCGGCGGGCCAGGATCAGGCACGGATCATTTACGACTGATGCGCCTGACCACCTGATGCAAGTAGCGGCCAGCACCGGATTGATCCTCACCGGTGGTGGGGCGCGCGCCGCCTACCAGGTCGGCGTGCTCGCCGCGCTGGCACAGATCCGCCGCGCTGCCGGCATCACCGAAGGCAATCCGTTTCCGGTCATCGCCGGCACGTCAGCCGGAGCGATCAACGCCGCCATGCTGGCTTGCCAGGCTGATGACTTCGATGCAGCGGTCGAGGGCCTGGTACAGGTCTGGGAAAACATTCATGTGCACCAGGTCTACCGTGCCGACTCCTTGGGGATCATCCGCACCGGTGCGCGCTGGTTGACGATGATGAGCATCGGCTGGGCGCTGGCGCGCTGGCGTCGCACTCAACCCAACAGCCTGCTCGACAACGCGCCGCTGGGCGATCTGCTGCGGCGCATGGTACGGCTTGAGAGGCTCGAAGCGATGCTCAACCAGGGTCATTTGCAGGCCTTGGCCATCAGCGGTTCCAGCTACAGCTCGGGCCAGCATGTCACCTTTTATCAAAGCGGGCTGACGCTGAAGCCCTGGTTGCGCTTGCAGCGGTTGGCGGTGCAGACACCGATTTCGGTCGAACATCTGCTGGCCTCTTCGGCGATTCCCTTTATTTTCCCGGCAGAAAAGATCGATCTGGAGGGCCAGGCCGAATGGTTCGGCGATGGTTCGATGCGCCAGAGCGCGCCGATTTCTCCGGCCATCCACCTCGGTGCTGAACGTGTGTTGGTGATCGGTGCTGGCCGCATGCATGAGCCACCGGGCCGACGCGCTGTGCTGGTCGACGGACATCCCAGCATGGCGCAGATCGCCGGTCATGCCCTGTCGAATATTTTCCTGGACGCTTTGGCGGTCGATGTCGAACGGCTGCAGCGCATCAACGCGACGCTGGCGCTATTGCCGCCCGCTGCGCACCAAGGCACGGCGCTGCGGCCGATCGAAGTGCTGGTGATCGCGCCGAGCCGGCGTCTCGATGATCTGGCCGCCGAACATCAGGGCAGCTTGCCGCCGGCCTTGCGCGCGATGCTGCGCAGCATCGGTGTGGCGGGCCAGGGACAGGGTGCGAGCGGCTCGGCCTTGACCAGTTATTTGCTGTTCGAGCCTGAGTACACCCGGGAGCTGATCAAATTGGGGCGCAGCGATACGCTGGCTCGGCGTACCGATGTGCTGGCATTTTTCGGCTGGCCTGATGTTGAAGGTACCGCAGTCAAGGCATCGGCTGGCCGTTGATCCGCAGGCCCTGATCAGAGAGCTTGCGGGCGCTGCTGCGGCCTATGCCTTGGACGCGACGCAGCAGGTCGGCCCAGTCGCTGAAGGCTTGTTTTTCGCGCGCTTCAAGCAATCTTTCGGCCAAAGCCGGGCCGATGCCGGGCAGCGACTCCAACTGCGCCCGGTTGGCTTGATTCAGCTCCAGCGTGGCCGGATCGGCCATGGCCAAGCTGCAACCCAGGAGCAGCCAGAGCAAGGAGCGGCGTAGCATGAGCTTGACTCAATTGCCGTTTTGCGCGTTCACCATCGCGGCATAAGCACCATCTCTTGCCAGCAACTCGGCATGGCTGCCGCTCTCCAGAACGCGGCCTTTACCCAGCACATGGATGCGGTCAGCCTCGCGCACGGTCGACAAGCGGTGCGCGATCACGATCAGCGTCTTGCGGCCCTGCCATTGAGCCAATGCTTGCTGGACCGCGCGTTCGCTTTCGGTGTCGAGCGCCGAGGTTGCTTCGTCAAAGATCCAGATCGGCGCGTCACGGTAGAGCGCCCTTGCAATCGCCAGACGCTGGCGCTGGCCTCCCGAGAATTTGCTGCCGTTGGCGCCGATCAAGGTATTGGCGCCTTGTGGCAGTCCCTGCACAAAGTCCCAGAGATGGGCGGCGCGCAGCGCTTGCTCGAGTCTTTGAGTATCGAGCGGCTGCGCATAAGCGATGTTGTCGGCGACCGAACTGTCGAACAGCACGATGTCCTGCGAGACCACTGCAAACTGGCGCCGCAAGCTGGCCTTCTTCAACTGCTGGATGTCGACACCGTCGAGCAGGATGCGGCCCTGGTCGGGACTGGCCAGCCCGAGCAGCAGATGGACGATTGAACTCTTGCCTGCACCCGAGGCACCGACCAGGGCGGTGGTGCGGCCAGCCTCGAAGCGCAGACTCAACCCGTTCAGTGCATCAACTTCAGCATCGGGGTAGCGCAGCGTGACATCCTCGATCTCGATCTCGCCGCGGCATTGATCCAGGTTTTGCTGCCCCAGATCAGGCTCGACCGGCATGTCCAGCAACTCCAGACAGCCGCGCGCGATCACCAAGGCACTGATGATCGGTTGCGCCAGATCGCTGAGGTGGCGCAGCCTTGACGTCAGCAGCAGCAGGGCCGTTACGAAGGCCGCGAAATCTTCGACGCCGGTATGGGCCTCGCGCGCCTGCAACAGGGCCAGGCAGATGATGACTGACAGGCCGATGCTGGCGATCAGTTGCGACAACGGTTGTGTCAAAGCACCGGCAGCCGAGGTTTTCAGCGTGTTGCGTTGGACTTCAGAGGCCAAGGCAGCAAAGCTGGCCCGTTCATGATCGGCGGCATTGAAGCTGCGCACGACGCGCCAGGCGCGGGTGACGTCATCGACCTTGTTGACCAGGTGCAGTTGCGCGTCATAGGTACGGCCGCCCATCACGCGCATGCGCCGGTTGATATTGCGGACCACAAAGACCATCAGTGGCGTGGTGATCAGCGACAGCAACGTCAGTTGCCAGTTCAGATAGAACAGGTAAGCCAGCATTGCCAACGCGGGCAGGCCGTCGCGCAGCACGCTGACGACCGATCCGCCCAGCAGCGTCATGATCTGCTGTGGATCGTTGATCACCTTGGTCACCGCCGTGCCAGGCTGCAGGCTGGTAAAGACGCGGGCATCGGCCTTCAACAAGGCATCGAGCAGGGCGGCGCGAAAATCCATCACTGTGCGCGAGAGCGTCCAGTTGAACAGGTACTGGCCGAGAAATCCGAACAGGCCGCGCAGCGCAAACAAGCCGATCAAGGCGACCGGCACCCACCAGATGCTGAAGGCATTCTGGGCAAAGCCCCGGCCGAATACCGTCTGGATCAGCTTCGGGATCATCGGCTCGGTGGCTGCAGTCAGCAGATAGGCGAGCAGGGTCAGCAGCAATCCGCCGCGGTGAGGGCGAACGAAGCCTGCGAGCCGCTTGGCGGTCTGCTTGACATCGAGGGTCTGCATCGCTTCGGCCCGGCCTAGCTGGCTTGCCTGGATTCGGCCACCATGGCCGGATTGAACAAGGGATCGTTGTACATCTTGAACTGGCGATAGACCTTGAAGTAGGCCAGGCCCTGGCGGCAATCGCTGATCAATCGATCCAGACAGTCGGCCAGATCGGCGCGCTGCTGCAACAGTCGCTGCAGCTTGACCTGGCTGCTTTGACGATGGCCGGCCTCGACATCGTGGCGCAGCGTCTGCTGCCGCATCGCATGGATTTTCAGCGCCATGATCGACATCCGGTCGATGATGCTGCCTGCTGTTTCGCTGTTCAGACTGGCACCGGTGGCCACCAGCGAGACCGGCGCATCGGTCTTGGCTGAACCGATTTCGACCAGTCCCAGTTCAATCAGCAAAATCTCGTCGATGCGTTCGGTCGCGTCGTTGCGGGCCTGATTGAATCTGTCAATCGCACGCTTGTTCGCCGTGATTTCGCTGTCGCTGACTTTCAGCCGCCGGGCCAGATCTTCCTCGGTCCAGAGCGAGCTGTTGAAATGGTGATTCGATGCGATCCAATGCCAGAGCGGCTGGTCCGAAAATTGATCCGCCGCCGCTGCAGCGACCGGCGGTCCCCCTGCATCGACGAGCGAGCTGTCATGCCATGCCATGACCTGGCCGCCGAGCTTGTCTAGAATGATCATCTGTTCACCTGTTCACGAGCTCCAAATTATCCTTCATCCGAAATCCGGATGATTTGACCTAGAAAAGCTGGCAAAGCCAGGATTGATGCCAATAGACCAGCAAACTGCGGGCCATGCCAGCCGCCCCTTGATCGTGCGTTTGTGCAATTACGTCGGTGACGTGATCCTCAGCGTTCCCGCCTTGCGCCTGCTCGAAGCGAATGGCTACGAGTTGCAGCTCTACGGCAAGGGCTGGGCGGCACCTTTGCTGGCAGCTGAGGGTTGGCCATGCCTGACGCGTGCCGGCAGCTTCGGCGAACGCGTCGGTCAGTTGAGACAGTTGAAAAAGGACTGCCAGCGCAGCGACCCCGGTTTTCCGGCGCGCGCCAATATCTTGCTGATGCCGAACTCGTTCTCCAGCGCCTTTGAAGCCTGGCGTGCCGGCTTGAAACCGGCCGGCGTTGCCCGTGATGGACGCTCGCTGCTGTTGAACCGCAAATTGCCAATATCGAACCGCTTGCATGCGCTCGAGGGTTTCTGGGATCTGGCCACGGCCTTCGTCAACGGCGCGCAGCAACCCCCTGCCGAAATAGACCTGAAGCTGCCTTCGACCAGCCAAGCCAGGGCCGATCAATTGCTGAGCGACCAGGGTATCGCAGCGGGATTCATCTGCATCGTTCCATTTGCCGCAGGCCTGGTCGACAAGCAGGACAAGAAATGGCCCTGGTTTGCCGAGCTCAGCCGCCATTTGCTTGCCCAGGGCCAGGTACTGGTGATCTGCCCGGGACCGGGCGAGGAGGAGGCGGCCCGGACTGGCTATCCTGGCGCCAGGCAGTTGACCGGACTGGATCTGCCGACTTATGCGGCCCTGCTCAAGCGTGCAGCGCTGGTGATCGCCAACGACACCGGCCCGGCCCATCTGGCTGCGGCAGTCGGCACGCCGCTCCTTAGCCTGTTGGGGCCGACCCAAGCCGGGCAATGGTTGCCTTGGGGCGCCGCGGTCGATTTTGTCCAGGGCAATGGACAAAGCTGGCCCGACCTCGCCAGCGTGCTGTCTGCAGTGAAGAAAAAATTGGCCGCCCAAGCTTTTTCAGCGGTTTAATCGCCTTAAATATTATTTGGTAAATATTTATTGCTGAAACATTTCTGAATTGTTTCGGTAGTTTATATACTGCGCGCCATGACGGCTGGCGAATTCAACACTTCGACAAGTCCCGAGCGCAGCTTGGTGCTGCACTTTGTCACTGGCGGATTTTCCGGCGCGACCCAGGTGGCGATTGATCTGGCCTTGGCTGAGTTGAACAGCCAAGAGGTCAGGCCCTTGCTCGTGCTGCGGCGCAAGAGCAATACGGATGCGGCCAAGGTGCAGGCCTTGCGGGATCGGGGTTTGCAGGTGGTTGTGCTGCCCGGTTGGTCGCGACTGGTGACGATCTGGGCCCTGTACCGGCTATGCCTGAAGCTGCGGCCTGATCTGCTGGTCGCCCATGGTTTTCCTGAACATCTGCTCGGGCGTCTGGCCGGGCTGCTGGCCAAGGTGCCCAGGCTGATTCAGGTTGAACATAACTCGCGTGAGCGTTATTCATTCTGGAAGCTCGGCCTGTCGCGCTGGCTGAGCCGCCGAACGCACCAATTGGTGGCGGTGTCCGAGGGGGTGCGGCAGCGTTTGCTGCAATTGGGCATGCCTGACAGCCTGACGATGACGATTCCCAATGGCATCGACTTGACAAGATTTGCTGCGGCCTCGGAACAGGATTTCTTCAAGCGCGAGCCAAACCTGGTGATGTCGGCCCGTTTTGCACGCCAGAAGGATCACCTGACGCTGATCCGCGCCTTGTCTTTGCTGAAGTCGCGGGGCCTGACCCCGACCCTGTATCTGGCCGGCGGCGGCAAGTCCAGCTACCGGCGTGCTGCAGAACTCGAGGTGGCCGCACTGGGCTTGCAGGAGCAAGTCAGGTTTTTAGGCCATTGCAGCGAGATGCCTCAGCGCCTGATGAGCCAGCAGATCTGCGTGCTGTCGACCCATTACGAAGGCATGCCCTTGGCCTTGCTCGAGGGCATGGCGGCGGGATGCGCTTGCGTGGCATCCAAAGTGCCCGGTGTCGAGGGCTTGCTGATCGACGGGCAGTCCGGCCTGCTGGTGCCAGCAGCTGATTCTCAAGCCTTGGCGGCTGCGCTGCAGCGCCTGCTGATGGAGCCGGAATTCGCGTCCAGCCTGGCAGTCAACTCACGCCGACGCGCGCTCGCCGAGCATGGGCTGGCGCTGATGCTCGACCGTTATCGGCAGTTGTATCTGGCCTTGTTGCAACGGCAGCCTTGTTCAGACCCGCAGGAACTGGCTCATGGCCAGGCGCTGATACGATCGGTTCATGGATAAAGTCAGGCTGGCCTTCAGCGACCAACTCTGGAATTTCGACCCGCACAACAACTTGTGGCTGACGCAGTGGCGCAAATTTTCCGAGGTCGAATTAGTCCAGGAACTGCATCAGGCCGATGTCCTGATCTATTCGGATTGGGGCCGCAAGCATTGGGACTTCAAGGGACTGAAGATCTATCACACCGGCGAGAACATGCTGCCCGATTTCGGCCAATGCGACCTGGCCTTCACCAGCATGGAACTGCCCGATGAGCCGCGCAATATCCGGTTGCCGATCTATTTCTTCTACCTGGCTGAGGCTGAAAAGCTGATCAAGTCAGCGGACTTTGATGCCCGGGCAGTCCTGGCCACCAAGACCAAATTCTGTAATTTCCTGGTCTCCAACGGGCGCAGTCCGATGCGCAACCAGGCTTTCAAGCAGCTCAACCGACGCCAGCGCGTTGACTCGGGCGGCAAGCATTTCAACAACCTGGGCTATCGGGTCGACGACAAGCTCGAGTTTGTCCGTCAGTACAAGTTCACCCTGGCTTTCGAGAATTCATCGACACCGGGCTACACGACCGAAAAACTGCTTGAACCGATGCTGGCCGGCAGCCTGCCGATTTACTGGGGCAACCCCGATGTCGCCCGGGATTTCAATCCTGAAAGCTTCATCGTCGCCGAGCGCTTTGCGTCGATCGAGGCGCTGATCGACCATGTGCTGGCAGTCGATGCCGACGACGAGCTGTATCTGCGCTATACCTCGCAACCCTGGCTGCCTGGCAACCAGCTGACGCCATATTTTTCGCATGAGCGCATCGGCGCGGCCTTGCAGCAGTTCTGGAACCAGCGGCCGCAGCCGGGGGCGCGTCACTACAGCGTCAGGCGGCTGCGTCAGCATGTCCATGCCTCGCGGCTGGCAATGTCGTGGCAGAGTTTCAAATGCCGGCTCGAGAGCGCGGCCTGGACGCTGACCCGGCAAGGCCGGCGCTGAACTCAGGTACTTTCTTCGAGCCAGCGCCGCAGCGGGCGGCCGAGGCCGAATTTCAGCTGTTGCCAGCGCGTGCGGCGATGGCGTTGCACAAAGATGCGGCGGTACCAGTCGCTGCCCAGCATTTCGGGTTTTTGCTCGGCGATCAACCTTTGGCAGCGCTCTTTCAGCAGCGCGCTTTCCTGCGCCGCGTTGCGCCCGTTGCGGTAGACCTTCTGGCCACTGGTGATCGGCCTGCGGTGGCTGGCCATTACCGCATCGAGCAAGGCGGTCTGCGGCATGCCCAGCAATTGCTGCAGCGTCGGCATCAGGTATTTGTCGATGCCCCAGCTCGAGACATTGCCGGCGTAATGATCCCGACCGGCCAGGAACAGCGCGCCGCGGTAAAAGGGCATCATCACCTCGACCCAGTCGACCTCGCGGTAGAGGCGGTTGGGCTGGCGCAAGGTCCAGCGGTGGGTGTAGTCGCTGTCGTGGCTCAGCGTCGGCGAGAACACATCGAGCCCGGCGCAGCGCGCCAGATGCAGGGCGCGGTTGATGTCGCTGACGCCGAGGATGATGTCGTCGTCGATCAAGGCCACATAGTCGGGAACCCGCTGCTGGCTGGCCAGATGTTCGGCCAAAGCCTGGTAGATCTCGCCCTTGCATTCGGTCTGGCCGGCGAGCATGACGACGGGCTGCCCGCGCATCTCGATCGGGCCGGGCGGATGGCGACCGGAGAAATCAAACAGCAGCCAGTCAAAGTTGGCTTGTGCGTCCAGCGCGATCATCGCGAACGGCTCGCTGCTGCCATCCCAGGAAACGAGGACGACCGGTTTGTTCATGGCTGGTGCCAACGGTTGAGCAGCGAATAGGCTGCCTTGATGCGGAATTTTCGCCAGCTCGCCACCAGACCGCGGGCTGCGGCCTTGGCGCCGATCGAGCTTTGCAGGCTGGTGTCGTCCAGCGAGATCGCCGCCGGCATCACGCCCTGGACTTTCAATCCGCTTTCCCACCAGTAACGCAGGTCAACATCGACCGGTCGGCCAAAAGGGATGCGGCTGTCGAGCAGTTTTTTGGCACCGCTGCGGCTGATGACATAGCCGGCCGTCAGGCTCGGCACACGCAGGTAGTCGACCAGTTCGAACCCCGCGGTCAATTGCCGGGCAGCGCTCAGCTTTTCATGTTCGCGACCGATCAACTTGATCATGTCCCAGCCAGCGGGGAGTTGCTCGATCGCGCTAATCACCGCGCCGAATTCTGGCCGCAGCGCCACATCGTCCTCGAGCAAGACCATCGCGGGGTGCTTTGAAGCCAGCAACCAGTTCCAGGCCAAGAGGTGGCTGGTGTAGCAACCCTTTTCGCCAGCGACCAGCGGCTTGTGGAACTGGGTTGAATTCAGCCCGGCCGAATAGAAACGGGCCTGCTCTGTCTCAGGCAATTCGGTCCAGCGGGTCGCAGCGAAACGCTCGGCTGTCAGTCCCAGGCGGCTGAATTCAGCTTCCATCCGCTCGCGGCGGGCGCCGTCGCTGTCGAGGTTGATGAAGAGGATAGGCAGCACGCTTACTCGCACCAATGTTCGGCAATCCAATGCGCCGGCCTGGCATGGCGCCAGTTGCCGTTGTTGCGTCCAGCCAGCGCATCGGGCGGGTTGACCACGCCATGAAAGATCACGATGCGGCAACCTGCCGGAACGAAGGGCTCGCGCCAATAGCTGCTCGGCCAGAACGGAATGCAGTGGTATTTGAAGCTGGCACACCATGATGCGTCCCAGTAGCTCAGCTTGCCCTGCTGATGCAGCAGGGCAGACAGATAAGCCTGCTCATTGCGGAAATCTTGCTTGACCTGGGCCTGATTGGCACGGAACTGGGTCAACACATCGTCATGGGCACCGAGCTGAAAGCGGTAGACCGATGAATTGCCGGTCACGCGCCAGGGCCGCTTCCAATCGTGAATGATCAGGAACTCACCGGGGACTTCAAAGAACGGCGTGATGTCATCGACGATCACCACATCGAGGTCGAGGAACAAGGCCGTCCCCTTCAGCCCGTGTATGGCGCCGAGCTCGGGGCTGAAGGTGGTGAGCTTTTTCCAGCCGCGCTCGGGCTCGCCATTGGGCAGGGTCAGCTCGGGGATCGGCAGGCACAGCACTTCGGCGCGGATGCCTTCCACCCGGTCAGTCAGGCAGACGAAACGAAATTCACCGCGCAGATGACGCTTCACCATCGCGTAGAGCCGGTTCACATAGTCGGGGCCGTATTTCTGGCCCCATTTCATGCACAGGATGATTCGTTCTTGCCTCATCGGGT
>JBIKPD010000180.1:0-7771 GCA_044357665.1 Roseateles sp.
CATCCATGTCAGCACTCAGGACCATGGGCTGGAGCGCGCGCTCGACGTCAAGTTGATCGAGAAATGCCTGCCCGCTTTCGAGCGCGGCGAGAAAGTCCAGTTCATGCAGGAGGTCAGCAATGTCCGCCGCACCGTTGGCGCGATGCTGTCGGGTGAGCTGATCCGGCGCCTGCCCGAAGGTCTGCCGGACCAGACCATCTTCATCCAGATGGAAGGCACCGGTGGCCAGAGCTACGGCGCTTTCCTGGCCCAGGGCATTACCTTCTATCTGATCGGTGATGCCAACGACTACACCGGTAAAGGTCTGTCGGGCGGACGCATCGTCGTGCGGCCGAGCATCGACTTCCGCGGCGACTCGACCAAGAACATCATCGTCGGCAATACCGTGCTCTATGGCGCCACGCGTGGCGAGGCCTTCTTCCGCGGCGTCGCCGGCGAGCGCTTCGGCGTGCGCCTGTCGGGCGCTTCGGCGGTTGTTGAGGGCACCGGCGACCATGGCTGCGAATACATGACCGGCGGCACCGTCGCGGTGCTGGGCCTGACCGGCCGCAACTTTGCTGCCGGCATGAGCGGCGGCATCGCCTATGTCTATGACGAGGACGGACTCTTCGCCAAGCGTTGCAACACCTCGATGGTGACCCTGGACAAGCTGCTTCCAGCGGCCGAGCAGGAAGCCGGCATCGACAAGGCCATCTGGCATCACCTCGGCGCTGCCGAGGCGCAGACCGATGAGGTTATTCTGAAGAAAATGCTCGAGGACCACCATCGCTGGACCGGCAGCCAGCGGGCTCGCGAGATCCTCGATCATTGGGAAGCTGCGCGCGCCAAGTTCGTCAAGGTCTTCCCGCATGAATACCGTCGCGCCTTGGGCGAAATCCACGCTGCCAAGACGGCCGCCCAAACCATCGCCTTGGCCCAGTTGCCAGTCGCCAAGCCAGTCAAGGCCTGAGAGAGAACATCATGGGAAAAATCACCGGCTTCATGGAATTCGAACGACTCGAAGAGGGCTATGAGCCCGCTGCTTCGCGGGTCAAGAATTACAAGGAATTCGTCATCGGGCTGACGCCCGAACAGGCCAAAGTCCAGAGCGCGCGCTGCATGGATTGCGGCACGCCGTTCTGCAATAGCGGCTGCCCGGTCAACAACATCATTCCGGACTTCAATGACCTGGTCTTCAATGACGATTGGGCCAATGCGTCGGCGGTGCTGCACAGCACCAACAACTTCCCCGAGTTCACCGGGCGTATCTGCCCGGCGCCTTGCGAAGCCGCCTGCACCCTGAACGTCAATGATGGCGCGGTCGGCATCAAGTCGATCGAGCATGCGATCATCGACCGTGCCTGGGCCGAAGGCTGGGTCAAGCCAACGCTGGCCAAAGTCAAGACCGGCAAGACTGTCGCCGTCGTCGGCTCAGGCCCGGCCGGCATGGCTGCTGCGCAGCAACTGGCACGCGTCGGCCACAGTGTCACCCTGTTCGAGAAGAACGACCGCATCGGCGGTTTGCTGCGCTACGGCATCCCTGACTTCAAGATGGAAAAGAGCCATATCGATCGCCGGGTCGAACAGATGCAGGCTGAGGGCGTGGTCTTCCGCACCGGCGTGCTGGTCGGCAGCTTGCCCGCAGGCAGCAAGGTGACCAACTGGGCCAAGGAGTCGATCAGCGCTGAGCAATTGCAGGAGCAGTTCGACGCCGTGCTGTTGACTGGCGGCTCCGAATCCTCGCGCGACCTGCCGGTGCCCGGCCGTGACCTGGCGGGCGTGCATTTCGCGATGGAATTTCTGCCGCAGCAGAACAAGGTCAATGCCGGCGATAAGCTGAAAGGCCAGATCCGCGCTGATGGCAAACATGTGATCGTCATCGGCGGCGGCGATACCGGCAGCGACTGTGTGGGGACGAGCAATCGCCACGGTGCCAAGAGCGTCACCCAGTTCGAAGTGATGGCGCAACCGCCCGAGGTGGAAGACCGGCCGCTGACCTGGCCTTACTGGCCGATCAAGCTGCGCACATCAAGCAGCCATGAGGAAGGCTGCGAGCGCGAGTTCGCGGTCTCGACCAAGGAATTCTTGGGCGAAAAAGGCAAGCTGACTGGCGTCAAGACCGTGCGGGTCGAATGGCAGGGCGGCAAGATGGTCGAGGTTGCCGGTTCCGAGCAGATTCTCAAGGCCGACCTGGTGTTCCTGGCGATGGGATTTGTGGCGCCGGTGGCCAGCGTGCTCGACGCCTTCGGTATCACCAAGGATGCGCGCGGCAATGCCCGCGCAACGACCGAATTCAGCGGCGGCTATCAGACCAATGTGGCCAAGGTCTTTGCCGCTGGCGACATGCGGCGTGGGCAGTCGCTGGTGGTCTGGGCGATCAAGGAAGGCCGCCAAGCCGCCCGTTCGGTCGACGAGTTCTTGATGGGCGCGAGCGACTTGCCGAGGTAAATCGCCCGACATCAGCGCCGGATCAGGTCGCGCCACGACAACCGGCGGGTGCTGCTGTTCGATGTTTCGATGGGTGTGATCGTCGAGATCGTGCGGTTGTCTGACAGTCGGCTGATGCTGATGATCTTGTTGTTCGGCAGCTTGATCAGTGCTGGTCGGGTGGCGATCGAATCGCCCAGCGGCAGGCTGGCAACGCCTTTGGCAGTCGAGATCGGTGCGCCGCTGCGGTAATCGAGGAAGTTGGCATAGCTCGATCCGCCGACTTTGCAGATATTGCCAGGCTCGATCACATTCGAGTTGACCGCCAAGGTGCCCAGTGCCAGTTGCGGATCGGTGTTGACCCGCTCGAGCGCTTCGGGTAAATCGATATACCAGCCGCCATTGACGTTCAGATCGACGGCCTGTGGGCTAGCGATGACCCGCACCGCCGCCGCGGCGCTGCAGATGGCAGTCCCGGCCGGGCAAGTTCCCGCGCTCAAGGTCTGTTTGACGAAGGCATTGGCCGCCAGGCGCGGGTCGCCGAAGTCTTCGGTGCCCAATCGGTCCTTGATCGCATAGATCGTCTGCACATTGCTGTCGGCCAGATCGCTCAAGCCGAGGTAGCGGCCGGTGCCGAGGTAGACCATAACCAGGCTGCCGACCTGCCCCAACTCAGGTCGGGAACTGACCGGCTGCGCCAGCCCTGCCGCTGACTTCAGGGTGGCCAGGCGCTGCGCGTCGTAGCCGGGCGCACCGATGCCGGGGGCATTGTTGACATCGAAGCGCCAGACATTGCCGAGGTTGTCGCCGGCATAGACGCGCTGCACCAGATTGTTGACATCGCCGTTGTCGACCCAGGCACGGATCTGCGCCAGACCAGCGGGTGTGCCCGAACTGCCGGCACCGGTGTCGATGCTGCGGATCAGGCTGCCATCGACAGCGTTGAGGATGAACAGGCGTCCATGGCCATCGCCCGGCGCGACATTGTTGTAGCCTGAAGGCAGGAAAACCGCCCAGCTGCCGTCGCCGAGTTTGCCGATCTCGGGTTTGCCCATGCTCAGGCCGAGGTTGTCATGGCTGAATTCCCACAGCGCCTTCGGAGCGGCAGGATCGGTGACGTCGAGCGCGAAATAGCCGCGCCCGCCCGCGCCAAGTCCGCCGACCAGCAAGGTGCGCCAGCGGGATCCGTCGAAAATCTCCTGCACCGCAGCGGTTCCATCGACGAAATATTCATGCTGGGTCGAGTATTGCTTGTCGGCCAGCCGGTACAGCTTGGGCAGCATCAAGGTCGGCAGATAAGCCCATTGTTCCTGACCGCTTGCTGCGCTGAACGCATGCAGCATGCCGTCGTTGGCACCAACGTAAACCATGCCGGGACGGTTCTGTAATGTCTGCTTGTAGGCGGCGTAGCCGGCGTCGGTGTAATTGGCCAGGCCTTGGGCGACATAGACCGCTTCGGAGCTGACGATGTCGCCGAGCTTGTGGGCACGCAAGCGGAAGTAGCGCAATGGTTCGCTGATGTCGCCTTCATCGCTGCGCTCGCCGCGCAGAAAGTTCAGCAAGCGCTCGCCAGCCGCCTGCGTCTGATCGGCCGCTGACAGGCAGTAGATGCCGAAGCTGCAGAACTGGCTCAGCGCCCGGCCCGTTGTGGTGATGTAGCTGAGCGAGAAGTAGGCTTGTTCGCTGGCGTTCAGGCTGGCCCAATCGAAGCTTTTCAGGCGATTTGCATTGGCCGGTGCGAACATATAAAGGGTCCGGTTCGCGGTGCCGTCGAGCAGGTCACGGGCCGACCAGTCGACCTGGTTGGCGTCGACCGTTCCGGCAATGATGTCGAGCCGCTGGCTCTGCAGGTCGCCCGACCATTCCCCGCTGTTGAAGTTGGAGACGAAGACCTGGTTGTCTCCGGCCGATACATTCGGATTGCTGGTGGTGGCTGCTGCCGCCACCTTGGTTTGCACATCGATGGCCGCCAGCGCAGAGGCCAGGCCGGTATACAGATCGGTCGGGTTCGACGCACTGAAATAGCTGCCACCGCCATTGACGGCGGCATGCCAGAGGTCGTCGATGGCGGTCAAGGTATCGGCAGCCGGAATCGGCCAATTGCAGGCCCCAGTGGACTGCCAGGTGCACACACCGGCGGCCAGGTCAGTGGTGGCGCCTTGCTTGACCGAAAAGAAGTCGCCTGAACTGGCCGTCAGATAGTCGGAGCGAAACTGCATATAGCCCGAGGCGCCAAGGCCCAGCGTGAAAGTCCTCATGCTCTGGACCTCGTCGGCCTTGATCAGAAGGTTGCTGCTGTTGCCGCAGACATCGGCGCCCGACGAGCCGCTAAGGCAAGCTGCGCTGCCGGTAATGCCGGTGCGCAGATCAGTCTTGAAATAATAGGCGGCGGTATCGGCCAATGTGTTGGCGCTGTTGTTGCCGTCCAGCATCGGACGCACCATCGTGCCGTCCTGGTTGCCGATGTCGGTGCTGTTGTCCAGCCGTTTTGGATTGCTGCTGTCATTCCAGAAGCCGTCAGTCGACAAAATCGTGAAATTGCGTTGACATGAATATTGCATCGGGTCGTTCACCAGACTGCCGTTCAAGGTCTGGCCGTTGAGTTTGCCGCCATACAGGCGACCGGCGCGCGACAAACTGCTGCGCAGCGGTGTGCCGCCACTGGGGATGGCCTGAACGAGTTTGCTGAACCAGTTGATCTTCTGGTTGTTCTCGAAGGTATCGAGGTTGAGGAAGTCGGAGCCGGTGTTGTTGTTGATGCTCAGGAAGCCGACCCGACGGTTGTTGCCCAGCGCCGCAAAAGCGCGGCTCGCCGACGATTTCATCGATTGCATGCGCGAGTGGTAATAGGTCCACCAGTTGGCAAAGTTGCTCATTTCCTCGGCGTAGGTGCAGCTGGGACCGGCGCAGTCGCTGCGCGCTCCGGCCTTCGGATAGCTGTTGCGTGAAGGGATGATGTCGACCCGCTCGAAGCTGCCCGGAAAACCTGCCGGAATGGCAGCGACTGCCGGCTGAGCAGCGACATAACCCGAGAAAGCCGGTGCGGCCGGAGTCAGCGTGACCGAGCAGGTCAGCGGTGTCCGGGTGAAGGAAATCGATGCGGTCGTATTCAGGCCCGCTGGCGCAGTGATCCGGACGGTGCGGCCTCCGCCAGAGGCAACTGCGCTGTAGCCGCTGCTGCCGCTGTTGATGCGCGCAGCGACCGAATTGCCCAGGGTGTCGCGGTTGCTGGTAGTGCTGGTCACCGAAGCCAGTAGATTCACCCCGCTGACCGTCAGCGCCGTCAAGGCCAGGCTGCAGCTCGGCGTGCTGAAGGTGAATTGGGCGAATGCTGCGGTTTCCGGCGTCGCCGCTGATCCGGCTGTGCCCGCGCTGAAGTACTTGGTCGGATAGCGGGCGTTGATGTAGACATTGGTGCGCGTGGCCTGGCAGGCGCCTGCTGCCGGTACTGCCGCCCGGGCATTGGTGTCGCTGTTGCACCAGCGCAGCGGCGCCGGGATCGTGAAGCTCCCGGCAGCCGTCGCCTGGCAGACGCGCAGGTTCAGGCCATTGCAATATTCGCCAGGCAGGATGTTGTAGTAATGAGGGCCCCAGCTGCGCGCCACGGTCGTCGGCGCGTCAGGCGCACCGACGGCCATGAATCCCGTGCCGCTGGCGGTGGTTTCATGGAAGCTGTTGTACTGCAGGCCGCTGACCATGCCGGGCAGCACATAGTTGCCATTGCGCAGGCAATTCGTATAGAGGTTGCTGGTGCACCATTCGGTGTCGGGGTAGCTGGTCAGCAGATTGATGCTGGCGTTGTTTTCCACCTGGTAGGCGTCGATTTTCACGCTGGTCCAGCCGGCTGTGGCCGCCGAATCCTGGTGGGGATAGTCCAGGCCATTGGCGTCGACCGGCGGCAGATAGCGAGTCGCCGGGTTGTAGGCCATGCCGTTGAAACTGCTGCTCAGGAACGGCGGGTGGCCGCGCTTGTTGGTGAAAGGTGCATTGCCGGTCCAGCAAGTGGCACTCGCGTCGCTGCTGTTCTGGCAGCAGCGGTTGGAAAAATTGCCGCTGTAGGCGCTGCCGCTGTTGATGCCGGCACCGCCCGATCGGCAGACATTGACAGCGCTGCTGCCCAAAGCGCTGTAGTTGACATGATCGGGCATGAAGTCAAAGCGCATCGACCCCGAATCGTCGAGGATGAAGAGCAGGTTGGCTTTGACCGAACTTGGCGAAGCGACCACCATTGGCGAGCTGGCAATGTCGGTGATCGCCGCAAAGACAGGCCAGCCGGCCAGGCAAGCCATGAGCGCCAGACCGATCCGCAGGGGGTGCAATGCTGACATGGGTGAATCCTCCCTTACATCGCCACGACGACTTGAACAAAGCTGACCGCATGGCGTGGCCCCTCCACCCGGACGGTGATGCGATAACAGGTCTGGCTTGGAATCTGCAACTTGGTGCTGCTTGACTTGCTGCTGTTTTCTGCCTGGAGGCCCGGCAAGGCAGGCGACTCGCAGCCGCTGCTCAAGGCGTCGCCGCTGCTGTTGCAAAGGCGGTGAATCGCGAATGCCACCTGGTTGCCGGCGGCGTCGATCGGCAAGCTGTTGATCTGATTGTTGGCGACGAGTTGTTCGCGCCAGAATGAATCCCAGGTCGCGCCGGCGCCTGGGTCTTCCCGCCGGGCGACATAGTTGACAGTCTCGCTCCCGCCCGCGGTAATGCTGTTGAACAATAGGTTGGCCAGCACCGGCGGGTTATCAGATGCCAGCTCGCGGGTTTTTTGCTCCAGCCAGGCGATGGCCCTCTCGACGCCGACATCGGCTGATTGGGCTGCAGATTGCTGGAAAGCCAGATTGGCCGCGACCTGGTTGCTGGTCAAGGCCGAGCGCATCAAGGCGACTGCCGCCAGCGACATGGCGACGAGGACGATCAGCGCCAGCATCAGCACGATGCCGCGCCGGATTGAGAGCGAATCCGCGGTACCGGCGGCATGGTTCAGCATCCCGATTGCGCTCCCTGCCAGATGACGTTGCGCAGTGGCACGGTGGTCTGGAAGACCCTGTAGCGGTAATGCTGCCAGTCGCCGCCGAGGGCGATTGCCGCGTTATTGCCTGCCGCCCAGGAAGGTGCAGCCGCCGTCACGATGTCTCTTTCGTATTGAGGGTTGCGGGCCACGATCGCGATTCGCATCGCGATCACCCGGTACCAGTCGCAGGCGCTGGCCGGCGTGTTCTGGTCATAGCTGTCGACGATGGCGTCCCGGCTGTTGTCCTGGCCGTATTGAGCCCGCAGGCTGACGATGCCATCGGCGATTTCTACCCAATGGCCAGGATCGGCATTGCGGCAGTCATGGGTCAGAAAATCGCAGACTGTCAACCTG